>CAXUJE010000047.1:0-22816 GCA_964251035.1 uncultured Acetobacteraceae bacterium | reverse complement strand
CCAGCGGTTCTTCCGCAAGCGGCGGCGCGGCCTGCGACACACCCCGCGGGGGACCGCCACCGACAAGCTGCGCAGCGACGCCGCGGCCAAGCGCGCGGCGCTGCCCGGTGTCGAGCAGCGGCAGAGCCGCTGCCTGAACAACCAGGCCCTTGTCAGCGTCGCTGACATCCCGCCGGGGGATCGCCGCGCGATGGTGCCGCGCCAGCCGGCGCGGCGGCGAGAATGGCAAACACAGCGGCTCAAGTTAGCGCGGCACGCGCAACGCTTCCTGCCCGCCCACAGCCGGCCCCCCAACCACTTCCAGCTCCGCCGTATGCTGTTCCATGGCTCGTCCTCCTGCGCTGAGGACAGGCCCGCCCCTGTAGGCAACCCTCGATCACCTGCGCTTCAACTATCACGTCAGATACCCGCCAATGGCACCACCCCGGAACCCGACAAGAGCCACCACCGTTTCCGGCGCTGGCCAGTGCGCGGCTGGTGAGACTTGTTATACGAGCCGCTGCGCCCGGCCCTGCTTACGGACGGCTACGCCGTGCATACCCCGTGAAAGCTTGGCATGGCGGACCCGCCACCCTGGGAGGGGACCATCCACGCCGCAAACGCTTCGCGTTTCGGCGAGCCCGCCGCCACCACGCCGAGAACCTGTTCTCGTGGTTGGAAGACTGAAGCCGCATCACCCTCCAGCGTGACAAAACGCGCCGAAGCTGGATGTGCTTTGCCTGCCCTGCCGCTGCCGTCACCGATCTTCGCGTCGCAGAGTTCAGTCATAAGGCCCTAGCGGACCGACCAGCCGTTCAGTAGGCTTGCTGCATCGCACACGACGGTGGAAGTGCCGCATGAAATCATCCCTGGTCCTGCCGAAGCGCCGGACGCTTCTGGCAGGATTCGCCGCAGCCCTGGCGGCGCCGGCCGTGCTCACGCGCCGCGCCTTGGCCGGGCAGCAGGTCATGGTCCGCACTCCGGGCGGCGCGTTCGACGACGTGAAGCGCAAGACCGTGTACGATCCGTTCCAGGAAACCACCGGCATCGAGGTCGTGACGGTCCCGAGCACGCTGGGCAAGATGCTGGCGATGTTCAAGGCCGGCCAGGCCGACCTCGACTGCATCGACACGGCCAACGACGCGCTGCTGCAACTGGAAGAGGCCGGCGCATTGGCACCGATCAACTACAAGGCTTTCAAGTACACGGACGCCGCCGACATCGAGAAAGGCTTCGCGCTGCCCACGCAGGTGGGGTCCTTCGTCTATGCCTTCGTGATGTGCTACAACACGAGCGTGTTCCCGACCGGGAAGCAGCCGAAATCCTGGGCCGAGTTCTGGGACCTCAAGGCATTCCCCGGCCCGCGCACCCTGGCCAGCATGGAGTCCGGAGCGCCCAACCTGGAGTTCGCGCTGATCGCGGACGGGGTGGCGCAGGACAAGGTGTATCCGGTCAACATCAACCAGGCCTTCAAGTCGCTTTCGCGCATCAAGCCGGCGGTCGCCAAGTTCTGGGACACCGGCGCCTTGTCGGCGCAGATGATGGCCGACAAGGAGGCTGTGCTCGGCGTGCTGTGGAGCACGCGGGTGCAGGCGGCGGTCGATGGCGGTGCGCCGCTGGCCATCGAGTGGAACCAGAACCAGGTGCTGGTGCAGTCCTACGGCATCCCGAAAGGCGCCAAGAACGCGGAGGCGGCGCTGCGCTTCATCGACTACAGCCTCAGCCCCGAGGTGCAGGCGCGCTGGCTCGCGGCGTTCAAGGCGATCCCGGTCAACACGAAAGCGTACCCCTCGACAAACAAGGACTTGGTCGATCCCGAGACGAACACGCCGTGGACCGTGTCCAAGGGCTTCGTCAACGACATCCAGTGGTGGGCGAAGAACCGCGCCAAGGTGAACGCCGCCTGGTCCGACTGGGTCCTCTGAGCGGCGGCCCGCCGTGACCAGGACGGGGGCCAGCGAAACGGGGGCCGCGGTTGAGCTGCGCCGGTTGACCAAGCGCTATGGCACAGAAACGGTGGTGGACGGGTTCGACGCCACGGTGGCGCCGGGCGAATTCTTCTCCCTGCTCGGCCCGTCCGGGTCCGGCAAGACGACCACGCTGATGATGGTGGCCGGCTTCGCCGAGATCGACGCCGGGTCGCTGGTGGTGGATGGGCGCGACCTGTCGGGCGTGCCGCCGGAACGGCGCGGCTTCGGCATGGTGTTCCAGAACTACGCCATCTTCCCGCACTTGGACGTGTTCGAGAACGTGGCCTTCCCCTTGCGCGCGCGGGGGACGGCGAAGGCGCTGATCAAGGAGCGGGTGGGCTGGGCGCTGGACCTGGTGCAGCTGGGCGCCTTCGGCAAGCGGTACGCGCGCCAGCTTTCGGGCGGGCAGCAGCAGCGCGTCGCCATCGCGCGCGCCATCGTGTTCCACCCGAGCGTGGTGCTGATGGACGAGCCGCTCGGCGCACTCGACAAGAACCTGCGCTTCGACATGCAAACGGAAATCAAGGACATCCAGCAGCGCCTGCGCATGACTGTGCTTTATGTCACGCACGACCAGGAGGAGGCGATGAACCTGTCCGACCGGGTGGCGATCATGCAGGGCGGGCGCATTGAGCAGGTCGGCACGCCGCGGGACGTGTACGAGCGCCCCGGCAGCGTGTTCGTCGCGAAGTTCCTGGGCGAGGCGAACCTGCTGCCCGGCACCGTCGAACACGCGGACTGCCGGGACGCCGCGCTTCGGCTGCCGGGCGGCGAGGTGCTCCGGGCTGCACGCCCGGCCGCCGGGGCCGGGCAAGCGGGGGAATTGTTCGTGCGCCCGGAAAAGCTGAGCATCGCGCGGCCGGAGGGCACGGCACCGGACGGCTGCAATGCCCTGTCCGGGACCGTGCGCCGGTCATCGTTCCTCGGCAACACGGTGCGCTACGCGGTCGAGGTGGCGCCGGGCTTGTCGCTGACGGTGGACACGCCGAACAACGGCAGCGCCTTCCACCCTGCGGTCGGTGACGCCGTCGCGGTCACATGGGCGCCGGAGGACAGCTCGATCCTGCGGCCGGCGGCATGACCCGGCGCGGCCGCATTGCGCTGCTGCTGCTGCCGGCGCTGCTGCTGCTAGGCCTTGTCTTCCTGTTGCCGCTGGCCCTCTTTTTCGTGCGCACGCTGCTTGTCGAGGTTCCGGCTGCCGAGCTGCCCAGCCTGTTCGCCGACGTGCTGACGTCGCGGTCCATGCAGGTCGCGATGCTCACCACGCTATGGATCTCCGTGCTGGTCACGGCCGTGACGCTGCTGCTCGGCTACCCGGTGGCGTTCTACCTGGCCCACCGGCAAGGCTGGCGGCTTTCGGTGGTGATGTTCTGCATCGTGGTGCCGTACTTCACCAGCGTGATCGTGCGGACCTACTCCTGGATGGTGCTGCTCGGGCGCAACGGCGTCATCAACCAACTGCTGCTCGGCGCCGGGCTGGTCAAGCAGCCCTTGCCGCTGCTGTACAACAGCTTCGGCATCGTCGTCGGCATGGCCTACGTGCTGCTGCCCTACATGATCCTGACGCTGTATGCCGCCCTCAAGGGCATCGATCCCAGCCTGCCGCGCGCCGCCCGGGCGTTGGGGGCGGGGCCGTTCACCGTGTTCCGCCGGGTTTACCTGCCGCTCAGTTGGCACGGCATCGTGTCGGGGTCGCTGATCGTGCTGATCCTGGGCATCGGCTTCTTCATCACGCCGGCCCTGATGGGCGGACCCGGCAACGTGATGGTAGCGATGCTGGTGGAGCGCGCGGTCGAGATCACGCTGGATTGGCAGAGCGCGGCCGTCATGTCGCTGGTGCTGCTGGCGGCGACCTTGGCGCTGTACGCGGTGTACGGCCGGGTCACTGACCTGCGGCGCATGTTCGGGGCCGGCTGAGCGTGCGGCGCCTCCTGCCCGCCCTCGTGACGCTGCTTTGCCTGGTGCTGGTCCTCCCGGTGGCCATCGTCGTGGTGCTGGCGTTCAGCGGCGGCACCTTTCTGCGCTTTCCGCCGCCCAGCTACGGCCTGCGCTGGTTCGCGGCCTTCTTCGGCGATCCGCAGTGGCGGGCGTCCTTGTGGGCCAGCGTCGAGATCGGCGCCGTTGCCTGCGTGGCCGCGACCGCCGCGGGCTTCCTTGCGGCCTATGCGCTGGTGCGCGGCAGCTTTCCTGGCAAGAGGCTGGTGCTGTCGCTCAGCCTGCTGCCGATCATCGCGCCGACGATCATCACCGCCATCGCGCTTTATGCCGTGTCCGCGCGGCTGGGCCTGGTCGGCAACCTGCTCTGGGTGGGGCTGTGCCACGCGGTGGTCGCTCTGCCGGTGGTGCTGCTGATCCTGCTCTCGACCCTGCAAGGGGTGGACGCGCAGTTGGAGCGTGCCGCGCTGAGCCTCGGCAGCAGCCGCCTGCGCACCTTGCGCACGGTCACGATCCCGCTCGCAGCACCTGGCATCGTGTCGGCGGCCCTGTTCGCCTTCCTCGCCTCCTTCGACGAGCTTGTGATGGCGCTGTTCCTGACCGATGCGCGCACGCAGACGCTGCCGGTGCGGATCTGGAACAGCCTGCACCTGCAAGTGGAGCCGACCATCGCCGCGGTCAGCGCCTTCTTGATCGGGGTGACGGCGCTCGTGCTGGCGTTCGATGCGGTGCTGCGGCGGCGGAAGTTGGGAGCGGGCTGATGGACGGCGACGCGGCAGTGGTCGTGCTGGGGGCCGGCGTCGCCGGGTTGGCGACGGCGGTTTATCTCCGGCGCGCCGGGCGGACGGTGACGGTCTTGGACCCACTCGGCCCGGCGGGGGGCGCCTCCTTCGGCAATGCCGGCATGATCAGCGCCGATACCGCCGCCCCCATTGCGATGCCCGGGATGCTGCGCAGGGTGCCGGGCTGGCTCACCGACCGCGAAGGTCCGCTGGTCGTGCGGCCTGTCTATTTCCCGGCCGCGCTGCCCTGGCTGATGCGCTGGGTGCGCGCCGGGCAGATCGACCGGGTGATGGCCATCTCTGACGCGCTGCGCGCGCTGCACCGGGATGCGTTCGGCTGCTGGCAGGAGCTGGTCGGCCCGCGCGTGTTCGGCGAGCTGATCCGCCGCTCGGGGCAGATCCAGGTATGGGACGGGGACGGCCAAACGCCCGGGGCTGCCATCGAGGCCAAGATCCGCGAACGGCACGGGCTGGAAGCGCAGCGCCTGACCGCCGACGACCTGCGCCAGATGCTGCCGGGCATCGCCCGCACGATCACCGCCGGGCTGCTGGTGCCCGGCAACGGCTACACGGTCAGCCCGGCCCGCCTGGTCGGGGCGCTGGCGGACGTGCTGCGGGCGGAAGGCGGCCAGATCCTGCCGGAGCGCGCGCTGAAGGTCATCCCGCGGCCCGGCGGCCACACCGTGCTGACCAACGTCGCGAACCGCCCGGCCGCCGCCGTGGTGGTCGCGGCCGGCGCTTGGGCCAAGCAGGTGCTCGGGCCGCTCGGCATCGCCGTGCCGCTGGAAACGGAACGGGGCTACCACGCCATGCTGCCGGCGCCGAGCATCGAGCCGCGCTACACGGTCAGCTACAAGTCCCGCGGCTTCGGCGTCACCCCCATGGAGGGCGGCCTGCGCGCCGCCGGCAGCGTGGAGATCGCCGGGCTGGACGCGGCCCCGGACGAGCGGCGTGCCTACATCCTGGCCGGCCACGCCCGCGCGCTGTTCCCTGGCCTCCAGCACGGCGAACCCCGGATCTGGATGGGCCACCGCCCTTCCACCCCCGACAGCCTGCCGGTGCTGGGCGGCGTGCCGGGCCATCCGGGCCTGTTCCTCGCGTTCGGCCACGGCCATTTCGGCATGACGGGCGGGCCGCCGAGCGGGCGGCTGGTGAGCGCGCTGGTCACGGGCGCCGCCCCGGCGCTCGACCCGGCGCCCTACGGCATCGGCCGCTTCGCATGAGCGCGCGTCCCCGGCGTCGGATGAAGCTGGTCGCCTATCTCAAGACCGGCCCCACCGCGAGCCATGCCGGCGGCTGGCGCCATCCGGCGGCGGCGCTGCACGACATCTTCGACCCGCGCCGCTACGAGCAGTTGGCGCGCACGCTGGAGGATGCGCGGTTCGACGCCGGGTTCTTCGCCGACACGTTCGGCATCCCCGACGTGTACGGCGGGCATTTCCGTACCTACGTCGAGCGCGGCGGCCAGATCAGCTACCTCGACCCGATGCTGGTGTTGCCGTTGATGGCGCGCGTCACGGAGCATCTCGGGCTGGGCGCGACGCTGTCCACCACCTTCCACCCGCCCTACCTGCTGGCGCGCATGCTCGCCTCCCTCGACCTGCTCAGCGGCGGGCGGGCGGCCTGGAACGTGGTCACGTCCGCCACCGACATGGAGGCGCGCAACTTCGGCCTGGAAACGTTGCCGCCGAAAGACGCGCGCTACGACCAGGCGGACGAGGTGCTGGAAGCGTGCTGCGCCCTATGGGAGTGCTGGGAGGAGGGCGCGCTGGTGCTGGACCGCGAGCGCGGCGTGTTCGCCGACCCGGACAAGATCCGCTACGCCGACTACGCCGGGCAGTGGGTGCGAACGAAGGGGCCGCTCGCCATGCCGCGCAGTCCGCAGGTGCGCCCGGTGTTCCTGCAGGCCGGCGCCTCGCCCCGCGGCCGCGCCTTCGCCGCACGCTGGGCGGAGCTGATCTTCGCGAGCGGCGGCAGCAAGGCCGACAGCGTCGCCTTCGCCACAGACATCCGGACGCGGATGGAGGCGATCGGCCGGCCGCCGCAGGACTGCGCCGTGCTGAACTCGCTGGGCGTGGTGCTGGGGGAGACGGAAGCGATTGCGAAGGAGCGGCTGGCGCAACTGGACGCGCTGGCCGACGCCGACCTGGTGTTGGCGCACAACTCCACCATGGCCGGTGCCGACCTCGGCCGCCATCACACGCCCGAGGCGGTGGCCGCAGCACAGGGGAACGCGGGGATCAGCGGCATCGACGAGGGGTTCCAGCGCCGGGCCGCCAGCGCGGGCATCAGCTACGCCGCTGCCGTGCGCAAGCCGCGCAGCGTGATGGTAGGCACTCCGGCCTCGGTCGCGGACCAGATGCAGGACGTGTTCGAGGCGGGTGGCTGCGACGGCTTCACCGTTTGGCCCACGGTGTCGCCCACCATGTTCGAGGAGTTCGGCCGCCTGCTTGTCCCCGAGCTGCGGAAGCGCGGACTGGTGCAAAGGGAATATGTGCCCGGCACCCTGCGCGAGAAGCTGCGCGGCTGATTTGACAACCTGATTACGCAGCTTTCTCGGCCGTATTCCAGGCTGGTACGATGCGTGGGCACATTGGATTCGAGCCTACGGACGGCCCGGCCACCGTGTCGCCGCTTCGGGGCCTGACCTCCAGCCATGCCGCGCCTGAACGGCCCTACCTGGAAGCACGCTGGTCGGCTCGTGCCCTGCGCCGCGGCGGCCGGGCTGCTGGCCGACGTGCTGCCGATCGCGTCCGGCGCGGACCGGGCCACCGTGCGGGAACATGCCCTGCGTGTGGCGGAACGGGCGGAGGCCGGGCTGGGCGAGGAGCGGCCATGCTTCATCGACGGCTGTCAGGCGCAGTGGGCCGAGCTGCCCGTCCCGGACGGCCGCGTCGTGGCGGCCCTCGACGGCGGCTATGTCCGCAACCGGGACAACCGCAAGAGCAACTCCGAGCTCATCGCCGGCCGTTCGGTGCCGGAGGACCGCGCGCCGCGCTACCTCGGCCTGGTACATGGCTACGATCGGAAGCCTAGGCGCTGGCTGTCCGAGGTGCCGAAGAGCCAGGGTCTGCAAGCCAACCAGGAGGTGATGTTCCTGACCGACGGCGGCGAGGAGGTGCGCGCCCTGACCGAGCTGGTCACCTGGGCGGTGGACGACACGCGCCTGGTCTGCTGAAACAACCCGAATTTCCCGAACAAGGCCGGCAGTCACGGCCTGTCAGGCGTCGGCCATGCTTTGGGACTCATGCCATGCCAGTCCCTCAGGTCAAGCTTGCCTTGCTGATGCAATGCGCCGCCGGGCTGCATCCCGGCTCCTGGCTGCACGACAACGCGACGCGGGGCGCGGCAACCAGCATCGAGTACCACACGGCAATGGCCCAACTCGCCGAACAGGGATCGTTCGACCTGTTCTTCATCGCCGACACCCCTAACCTGGTCCGGCAGTTCGCCTCGCTCGACCACATCAGCCAGGGCCGGGCCGCGTGGAACGTCGTGACCTCCGCCAACGCCTACGTCGCGCTGAACTTCGGCCTGGACGCCCTGCCTCCCCCACGCCGAGCGCCACGAGCGCGCCAGGGAGCATGTCGCCGTCACGCGCGCCCTGTGGGACACCTACGAGGATGGGGCCGTGGAGGAGGACACCGGCAGTGGCCGGTATTTCGACCCGGCGAAGTTCCACGTGCTCGACCACCGCGGCAAGCACTTCCGCCTGCACGGCGCGCTCAACATCGCACGTCCCCCGCAGGGATACCCGGTGATCATCCAGGCCGGCGCTTCCGACATCGGGCGGAACTTCGCGGCCGAGATCGCCGAGCTGGTGTTCGGCACCGCGACGGACCTTGCCGAGGGCGTGGCGTTCTACGCCGACGTGAAAGGGCGCATGGCGAGATTCGGCCGTGAGCCGGGCGAGATGAAGATCCTGGCCGGCCTCAGCGTGGTGGTCGGCCGCATCCGGGACGAGGCGCGGGACAAGCACGAATCGCATGTGGAAGGACGGCAGCGAGTTCCGCTGGTCAGCCCAGGACGCGAAGGCCGCATGACCATCGACAGCGGTCAGCGGCCGCACACGGTAATCCGCCGGCAGCAGCGGGACGGTGTCCCCCGAGGGCACGGGGCGCTGGCCATCGCGTGGGCACCATTGCGGCCCTGATCCTTCCGGGTCAGACCGACCGCATCGTTGACATCACGAGGCCAACGCTTCCGACGCCATCATGCGGCGGCCTGCGCCGACCGCGGAGAGAGCCATGATCCGACAAGGGCCACCCATCGCCAACGTGACATTTCAACAAAGGGCTTGACCCATGAGCCCGCCATAAGAGAACCGGTGTCCTGGAACCCTGTGGCTCGCAATGGCGCGTCAAGGCCGAGACGAGTACGAGGACCGGGGCGCGCGGACCTCCATCTTGGCCGGGCCTCGGCCCAAGACCAGATGCGTTGACGCAGACTGCTCAGAGCCGGATCAAGGAAACCACTTGCAGATGGGCGGCCATACGTTGCGGGCCGCCACACGTAGGGCATGACCGCCAGTGCGGCCAGCCCGCGCCGCGAGTGTCCGCTCGACCACAGCAACGCAAGTAGGGGGCGCCGTCTTGGCACGTCCTGATGTGGACATCGCGAGTAGTGCTAAACCGCTGACCGATTGCCGCCGTGTTGAAACGCTGCTGAACGGAGGCCTTACCGCTTTTCGCTACGGTTTCCGCCGCGGCGTGGACTGAGATCGCCCTGCACTGCCAAGCGCACGGCTTCGGCAAGGCTGCCGACCTCAAGGCGTGTCAGCAGCCGCGCTCGATGGATTTCGACGGTGCGCGGACTGAGGCCGAGGTCGCGGGCAATCGCCTTGTTGGGTTTTCCTGCCATCAACAACTCCAGCACTTCGCGTTCGCGAGGCGAGAGCGCTGCCAGGCGGGCGGCAGCCTCTATGGCGTTTTTGTTGGCTTCGGGGGCAGCGGCCGTCTCGAACGCCCTGCCGACCGCGGCCAGCAGCGCCGCATCGTCGAACGGCTTCTCAATGAAATCAACCGCACCGGCCTTCATCGCCCTCACTGCTGTCGAAACGTCGCCGTGAGCCGTCATGACGACAACGGGCCGGTGAAAGTCGTGCGCCTTGAGGCGGTGCAGCAGCTCGATCCCATCCAGCCCCGGCATCCGGACGTCGGTGAGAACGCATTCCACGATCGCTTTCCCTAAACGAGGCAGCGAGTCGAGAAAGGCGAGGCCGGACGGATAGGTCTCGGCATCGATGCCGGCAGACCGCAGCAACATGGTGATGGCCCGGCGGACCGCCTCGTCATCGTCGATCACGTACACCGTCGATCGTAGCGCCTTTGCCTCTGACAGCTTCGCTGAAGCCTCCTCCTTTGGCCACTCGCTCAAGGCGGCCATTTCCCTTCTCCAACGTCTAAGACGCCGCCGCTTGCAGCGAGGACGGCAACGTGAAGCGGAACACCGCACCGCCGCCGGGGTTGGGCTCGACCCAGAGCCGCCCGCCGTGGGCCTCGATGATCGAGCGGCAGATCGACAAGCCCATGCCCATGCCGCCCGGCTTGGTCGAGACGAACGCCCTGAAAAGGCGGTCCGCCACTTCGGGTGCGAGCCCCGGGCCAGTGTCGGCAACCGCGACCTCAACCGCATCGGAGCCGCTGCTCGCGGCCGTGACCGTGAGCGCGCGGCGCGACGGCGCGTCGTCATCTCCCCCGGCGCTCTGCGCCATCGCCTCGAGCGCGTTGCGCATCAGGTTGAGCAGCACCTGCTGGATCTGGACGCGGTTGACGAGGACAGGAGGAAGCCCTGGGTCAAGCGGCAGCCTGACGTCGACGCTGAATACGCTGGCGCCCACCAGCGCCAACGTGCCCGCGTCCTTGATGAGCTTGGCCAGGTCCTCCAGCCTCTTGTCTGCCTCGCCGTCCCTGGCGACGAAGTCGCGCAACTGCCGGACAATCTGACCGGCCCGCATCGCCTGCTCCGCCGCAAGGTCCGTCGCCTCCTTGACCTCCGCCGCGGCGCCCATGCCGCCGGGCAAGGACGCAAGCATCCGCTGGGTTGCCCGGATGGCGCTGGTGACCGCCGTCAGGGGCTGGTTCAGCTCGTGAGCCAACGCAGACGCCATCTCGCCGACTGCGCTGACACGCGAGACATGCAGCAGCTCTGCCTGCATCTCGTGCAGCCGCGCCTCGCTCCCGCGCAGCGCTTCCTCCGCCTGCTTGCGTTTGGTGATGTCGCGGGAAACGGCGACGACGCGCGCTGGCTTCTCCTCCAGGTCGGGAATGGGCGCCACGGATACGTCCCACCACCGCGGCGTCTTCTTGGCCGTCGGGCAGAATGCCTCGAAGCGGGCGGGACTGCCGGCCAGCGCCTCGGCCACCGCGGCCCTGACCTGATCGCGGCTCTCCGATGGCCAAAACGTCGCCCACTCCTTGCCTCTGACAGCACAGAGATCTTCGATCTCCATGGCCTGCTGCCCATTGGCGTTCATAAAGGACAGCGTGCCGTCCCGCTCGATCACCTTGATGCAATCTGTGCTGGCTTCGAGCACCGATCGAAGGAACGCCTCGCTTTTGCACAGCGCCGCCTCGGCGAGTTTGCGCTTGGTGATGTCCACCAGCACGTTCACCCCGCCCACGACTGCCCCCGCGGCGTCGCTGAGTGGCGCCGGATAGGCGATGACCGGAACGCGAGTGCCGTCGGGCCTTTCTGCCGTGGCCTCGCCGCCGCAGGTTGGCGGGCTGCCCTGCGGCGCCATGCCCGTGGGACGTTCGTCATGCCCGATCAGCGTGCCGTCCGGTGCGCAAAGCCGCCAGGAGCCGCACCATCGGGTGTCGCCCAGCGGGGGACGCCAGCCCCAAAGGGCAACAGCCGCCTCATTGTGGAAGGTGAGCCGCCCGGCGGCGTCCGTCGTGTAGACCGCGACGCCCAAGGCCTCGATCAATGCGCGATAGCGTGCCTCGCTTTCTTGCAGCGCCACGCCTGAGGCAGTGATCTCGCGAAGCTGCAGGCCGGCCGCGAACTCGGTCATGACCGCGCCCGCGAGGTCGGCCAGCGCTTGCTCATCCTCCACGGCCCAGCCGCGCGGCGCGTGGTCGAACACGCAGAGTGCGCCGATGACGCGCCCGCCGGGCAACGCGAGAGGCACCCCCAAGTATGAGATGACCCCGATCGCCTCGATGGCGGGATGGCCGTGCACCCGCGGGTCGCGTCGCGCATCCTCCACGGCCAAAGGCAGCTCCGTCTCCACGACCAGACGGCAGAAGGAGTGCGACAGCGGCATCGCCCGCAGGCTGGCCCAAGGCTCGGGCAAGCCCTCGGCACTGAGGAAGAACTGCCGGTCGGCGTCCACGAGCGAGACCAGGGCCACGGGCGTGCGCAACAGGCGTCGGGCGAGGCGTGTCAGGCGATCGAAACGTTCCTCGGCGGGGGCGTCGAGCAGCCTGGTCGCACGCAGCGCGCCGAGGCGCTGCGCCAGCCGGTCTTGTGCGGGAAACGGCGGGCCGTCGGATGGCTGCTCGCTTGGTTCTGGCAATCCTGGCGCAAAGGGCATCTCTGCAAGCTCACCATTCCCATTGCCTGGCCACGCCCGCGCGCTTGCGGCGGGTTTGGCCGGAACTCCAGGTCTGCGTCGGGCGGCCACTCCGCACCGGAACCGGGGGGCATCGACGCCGCGCGGCAGGCGCCCGGCGATGGATCGTCAGGCGCCCGCCGCCGCTCCTGTCCTGCCCAAGCTGTAGCACCATTACGTATTTCCCCTTAATAGTATTTCGCCCCTTATGCGGCAGGTTGGGTCTCGCCCCGAGTTTGTAGGATGGAGACCGACACCCGATGGCCAAGCAAGACGACAAGAGCGCGACCGACGTGACGTGGAGTCCGAAAGCGGGCTTCTCGCGGACCCCCGCGGCGGAGCAAGTCAATGGGAATGCCGCGCGCCTGAGCCGTGAGCTGAGGCAGGGACTTGTGGAGCGGCTTGCCGCGCTGGGAGCCCAAGGCGAAACCTACGGCAGAGTGGTGGACCTGCTCAGGAGCAGCGCCGGCCGTTCCCAGCACGCAGAAAGAAGTCCCACCTCGCCGGGCCTTTCCCGTAGCTCAAACATACATCACCGGCGAGGTAGCCGGCCATCCTAGCCGGCTCCGGCTGCCGCCCCACTCCCCAAGGGGACCGTTCCGGCCGGCATGGCCGCAGGGCCGTTCCTCGCGCGCCAAAGCAAGTCCTGCCCGCCGCGCCGATCACGGTTCTCGCCGAGACATCGCATGACTTCTAAAACTCGCCACGCAGAAGGATCTGAAACCATGCCGAACACCAAGCAGCAGACCAGGCGAAGCACTGCCGAGACGGCGCCTCAACATGCTGGCGCCATCCCTGGGGACGCTTCAAGAAACATCGGCGCTTCGCCGGCGCAGGGCGGCCCGGCCAGCTACCGCGCCGCGTGGAGTTCCGGCCACGCGGTGCAGCAGGCGGCCGGCCGTGCCGAGGAGGCCGGGCGCAGGCTGTCCGAAATCGTGCAGCAGGCCGCCGAGAGCACGCGCGCGTTCATGGCCTTGCCCGCCACGTTCGGCAGCGGCCTGCTGCAGATGCACCAAGCCGCAGCAGGCCTCATCGGCGATGTCCTCCAAACCAACTTGCGCCTGGCACAAGGAATGGTCCGAGCGATCGACTCCGGCGCCGTCACCGACCTGCAGCGGCATTACCTGCGCGAGCATGTGGGCGCCTTCACGGAAAGCGCCGCCAGCATCGTCCGCGCCGCGCATCATGCAACGGATGAAGCGTGGCGCCCGCTGGAGGCTCGGCTGGAGCAGCGCCTGCAGCGGCTGCAGCAGGGCAGGCACCAAGCGCAGCAGCATGCCCGGCGCGTCGCCGACATCATGAGCCCTGGCGCGCGCGTCGCCAGCCCGGAGGACACGGTGCAGCAGGCAGCGCAGGTCATGCACGAGGACGGTGTCGGCGCGCTGCCGGTGGGCGAGGACGACCGGCTCGTCGGCATGGTGACCGACCACGACGTCGCGGCGCTGGTCGCTGAGGCCCGCGACCCCGCGCAGACCAAGGTGCGCGAGGTGATGACCCCCGACGTGCGCTATGTTTTTGAAGACGAGGATCCGCACCATGCGGCCGTGAACATGGCCGAGCAGCACGTCGTCCGGTTGCCCGTGTTGAACCGCAGCAAGCGTTTGGTCGGCGTTGTGTCCTTGGGAGACTTGACGGCCGAGGAGGTCATCGCGTCGGCCGAAGCCCATGCGCCCGGCGTCCGCATGCGCAAGGAAGTTCATAGTGGAATGGCGGCTGAGTAGTGAATATGCTGGACGCAAGCCAACGTCAGGCATAGTGTAGAAGCGTTAGTAGGCCACGGTGGCTTGGTAACTGGCCGGTCAAGCGGCGTCGTCGTCTTGATGGAGCGACCGTGGCCTCTTGGACTCAGGGTTCGGGAGGAATGGGTTATGACCATCCGCAATCCCGTCGAGTGGGGCGTCGAGCAATTCAGGACGGCGGGCAGGGCCGTTGGGTCATCGGCCGGCGATGGGTATCCAGCCAAAGAGGGCGACCTGGCGCTCCCGGAGGTGAGCCGGATCAAGGCGGCTGACCTGCGGGAGGTGCTGGCCAAAGGTTTCGAGGACTTTGGGGCCAACCGGACGGACGTGGTTTTCCTGTGCGTCATCTATCCCCTCATCGGCGTCGTGCTGGCGCGTCTCACGGCCGGCTACGACATGCTGCCCCTGCTGTTCCCGCTGGCGTCCGGCTTTGCGCTCGTCGGCCCGTTGGCCGCGGTCGGCCTTTATGAGATGAGCCGGCGGCGCGAGGAAGGCCTGCACGTGACCTGGGCCGACGCGTTCGGCGTGCTCCGCTCGCCCTCGTTCGGCGGGATTGCCATGCTCGGCCTGTTGCTGGTCGAGATCTTCGTGCTGTGGTTGATGGCGGCTTTCGCCATCTACCACGCGACCCTCGGGCCGAAGCCGCCGGTCTCGGTCGGCGCCTTTGCGCATGACGTGTTCCTGACGCCGGCAGGTTGGACCATGATCGGCTTGGGCCTGGGGGTGGGTTTCCTGTTCGCAGTCCTCGTTCTGGCCGTCGGCGCGATCTCGTTCCCCTTGCAGCTCGACCGCAACATCGGGATGGAGCGGGCGGTGCGGACCTCGGTCCGTGCGGTGCGGGCGAACCCCGGTCCGATGGCGCTTTGGGGGCTGATCGTGGCTGGCGCCCTGGTTGCCGGGGCGCTCCCCGCTTTCGTCGGCCTTGTGGTGGCCCTGCCGGTGCTCGGCCATGCCACGTGGCATCTGTATCGAAAGGTGGTCCCGCGCGACTGGCCCGAGCAACTGGATCATCCCGCATGACGTGACCGCCATCGGGGCCCTCATGCTGCAGGCGCCCGTGCTGCAGCCGACCGGAGTGGACGCGAGATGCCTGTCGCCCTGGTCCTTGTCGCATTGGCCTTCGGTTCGGTGCTGTTCCACCTGCTGAGCCCGTGGTGGTTCACGCCGATCGCCTCCAACTGGCAATACATCGACGGCACGATCGGCATCACGTTCTGGATCACCGGGGTCGCCTTCTCTGCCGTCGTCCTGTTCATGGCCTACTGCGTCTTCCGCTTCCGCCATGTCGAAGGGCGCAAAGCGGCGTACGAGCCTGAGAACAAGCGTCTGGAATGGTGGCTCGCCGGGGTGACGGCGGTGGGCGTGGCGGCCATGCTGGCGCCGGGCTTGGCCGTGTGGGGCCAGTTCGTCACCGTCCCGAACGGCGCGTCCGAGTTCGAGGTCGTGGGCCAGCAGTGGCAATGGAGCTTCCGCCTGCCCGGGCCAGGCGGCCGGCTGGGCAAGTCGGACTCGGAGTTCATCAGCGACCGCAATCCGCTCGGCCTCAATCCGGGTGATCCCAACGGGCGGGACAACATCATCGTCGTGGCGGAGGACATGCACCTGCCGGTCGGCCGGCCCGTGAAGGTGCTGCTCCGCTCCATCGACGTCGTGCACAATTTCTACGTGCCGGAGTTCAGGGCCAAGATGGACCTGATGCCTGGCCTGGTCACGTATTTCTGGTTCACGCCGACCAGGGTCGGGACATTCGAGATCCTTTGCGCCGGGTTCTGCGGCGTCGGGCATCCCCAGATGCGCGGCAACATCGTGATCGAGCCGGAGGACGATTACCGGTCTTGGCTGCGGAAGCAGCAGACCTTCGCGCAGATGTCGTCATCGTATCGGACCGGCCTCGCCGCGAACGGCCCGGCGGCCGGGCCGCGTGAGCAAGCGGTTGGGAGGGCACCCTGATGGCTGACGCCTCGTTTGACGCGCTCGACACGGCGCCGCTCGCGGAGCTCCCGGACGTCGAGTTGTACCACCCGAGAACTTGGGTGACGAAGTACGTCTTCAGCCAGGATGCCAAGATCATCGCGATCCAATACTCGGTCACTGCGCTCACGATCGGGTTGGTGGCCCTGGTACTGTCCTGGCTGATGCGGCTGCAGCTCGCATTTCCTGGCCGCTTCTCTTTCATAACAGCGAGCGATTACTATCAGTATATCACGATGCATGGCATGAGCATGGTGGTCTATGTGCTCACCGCATTGTTCCTCGGCGGGTTCGGCAACTACCTCATCCCGCTGATGGTGGGCGCGCGGGACATGGTCTTCCCATTCGCCAACATGCTGAGCTACTGGATCTATCTCGCCGCCGTGCTGGTGCTGGCCTCGAGCTTTTTCGTGCCCGGCGGTCCCACGGGCGCCGGCTGGACCCTGTACCCGCCGCAGGCGATCCTGGCCGGCACGCCGGGGCAGGACTGGGGCATCATCCTGATGCTCGTCTCCCTTATGCTGTTCATCGTCGGCTTCACCATGGGCGGCCTGAACTACGTGGTGACGGTGCTGCAGGGCCGGGCGCGCGGCATGACGCTGATGCGCATGCCGCTGACCGTCTGGGGCATCCTCACGGCCACAGTCATGGCGCTGCTGGCCTTCCCGGCGCTGTTCGTCGGCGCCGTCATGATGCTGTTCGACCGGCTGCTCGGCACCAGCTTCTTCATGCCGGCCATCGTCGAGGCGGGGACGCACCTGCGCCACGGCGGCGGCAGCCCGATCCTGTGGCAGCACCTGTTCTGGTTCTTCGGCCATCCCGAGGTTTACATCGTCGCCTTGCCGGCCTTCGGCATCGTGTCCGACCTGATCAGCACCCATGCGCGCAAGAACATCTTCGGCTACCGCATGATGGTGTGGGCCATCGTGGCGATCGGCGGCCTCAGCTTCGCGGTGTGGGGGCACCACATGTATGTCAGCGGCATGAACCCGACCTTCGGGTTCTTCTTTGCCACCACCACGCTGATCATCGCCGTCCCGACCGCGATCAAGGTTTACAACTGGGTGCTGACCCTTTGGCGCGGCGACATCCACCTGACGGTCCCGATGCTGTTCGCGCTCGGGTTCATCGTCACCTTCGTGAACGGGGGATTGACCGGCCTGTTCCTCGGCAACGTGGTCGTCGATGTCCCGCTGTCGGCGACCATGTTCGTCGTCGCGCATTTCCACATGGTCATGGGCGTGGCACCCATCCTCGTCATCTTCGGCGGGATCTATCATTGGTATCCGAAGGTCACCGGGCGGATGACGAACCGCCTGCTGGGCAAGATCCATTTCTGGGTCACCTTCCTCGGCGCGTATGCGATCTTCTTCCCCATGCATTACCTCGGCCTGATGGGCGTGCCGCGCCGCTACTACGAACTCGGCGAGATGGCATTGATGTCGAGATCGGCCGAGATGCTGAACGTCTTCATCACCGTCGCGGCGCTCGCGGTTGGGGCCACCCAGTTCGTCTTCGTGTTCAACCTGGTCTGGAGCCTGTTCAAGGGGGAGCGCGCCGGCGGCAATCCCTGGCGGGCCACGACCCTGGAATGGCAGACGCCGCAAACGCCGCCGGCGCACGGCAACTGGGGCAAGGACCTGCCAGTGGTGTATCGCTGGGCCTACGACTACAGCGTCCCCGGCGCCAGCCAGGATTTCATCCCGCAGAACCAGCCGCTGGCCGGGCAGGCGGCCGCGCCGTGAGCGTCGCGGCCGCCTTTTTCGCCGTGCTGACGGTTGCTGCCGCGTGGTGGCTATGGCGGCAAGGGGTGGTGACCAAGCCCTGGCTGGAGGATGGCCCGGTCCGCGGCCTGCCCGGCGCCGGCGGGCCGCTGCCAGCCGCGAAGCTCGGGCTGTGGATGTTCCTCGCCGTCGTCGGCTCGCTGTTCGCCCTCTTGCTCAGCACCTGTTCCATGCGGCTCGGCATGGCGGGAATGGACATGGCGGGCGCGCGGCCCCTTCCCGTGCCGGATGTCCTCTGGCTCAACACCGGCCTTCTGGCCCTGAGCAGCGCCGCGCTGGAGTGGGCGCGACGGGCTGCGCACTGGGGACGGACGGATCGGGTGAGGCTTGGCCTGCTGGTCGCCGCCGTGCTCACCCTGGCTTTCCTGCAAGGCCAGCTCTTGGCGTGGCAGCAGCTCCGGGCCGAGGGGTATTTTCTGGCGACAGACCAGGCCAGCGCGTTCTTCGCCCTCATCAGCGGCGTGCACGGGCTGCACCTGCTGGGCGGCGTCGCCGCGATGGCCAGGGCCGTCGCCAGGATGCGGCACAGGGTCCGGATGGACCAAGTGCGGCTGAGCGTCGGGCTGTGCGCCACGTACTGGCACGTCCTGCTCCTGGTGTGGCTGCTGTTCTTCGCCATGCTGTTGCTGGCCTAGGAGGGACGCGCATGGCGGACACCGCGCAGACCCGCACGAGTGAGGCCCGCGCGCTTTCGCCGGGCTGGCGGGGCATCGCCGGCGACTGGGCCTCCGACCAGCGGGCGTTCAAGGAGGTTCCATGGGGCAAGGCCATGATGTGGATCTTCCTCCTGAGCGACACCTTCATCTTCGGCTGCTTCCTGCTGTCGTACATGACGGTGCGCATGTCCACGACCGATCCGTGGCCCAACCCGAGCGAGGTCTTCGCGCTCACCATCGGCGGCCATGCGGTGCCGCTCATCCTGATCGCCCTGATGACCTTCATCCTGATCAGCAGCAGCGGGACGATGGCGATGGCCGTCAACTTCGGCTACCGCCGCGACCGTGCCCGGACCGCGGCGCTGATGCTGGCGACCGCGGCCTTCGGCGCCTGCTTCGTGGGCATGCAGGCGTTCGAGTGGACCAAGCTGATCGGGGAAGGCGTCCGTCCCTGGGGCAATCCCTGGGGGGCGATGCAGTTCGGCTCGGCCTTTTTCATGATTACCGGCTTCCATGGCACCCACGTGACCATCGGGGTGATCTTTTTGCTGATCATCGCCCACCGGGTCTGGCGGGGAGACTTCGACAGCGAGCGCCGGGGCTTCTTCACCAGTCGGAAAGGCAGCTACGAGGTCGTCGAGATACTTGGGCTTTACTGGCATTTCGTTGATCTCGTTTGGGTTTTTATTTTCGCTTTCTTCTATTTGTGGTGACGCGAGGGATCACATGACGAAGCCGGTCGCGCAGGCGCAGGGTCATCAGCACTCGATCAAGCTGTACCTCGTGATTTGGGGCTGGCTCTTCATCCTGAGCGCCTGCTCCTACCTCGTCGATTACTTTGGCGTGCAGGGGTATCCCAGGTGGTCGCTGATCGTCGCGCTCATGCTGCTGAAGGCGGGCCTGATCGTGGCCGTCTTCATGCACATGGCCTGGGAGCGGCTTGCCCTGGTCTATGCCATCCTGGTCCCACCGGTCCTGGTGCTGCTGTTCGTCGGCATCATGGTGTTCGAGTCGGGCTACACGCTTGTCACCCGCATGAGGTTTTTTGAGGTGGGATGACAGCACGGCGCGCGCCGCGCACACCCGGCCTGGGAAGCCAGCGTTGGCCGACTTCCCGGCCGGGATGCCCATCTCCGCCGCATACGGACGTTCAGCCCGACAACGCTGCTCTCCCCTTGCATTCGCCCGGTTAGGGGTTGCCGAGAAGCAACGCCGGCGACGGCGGTTGCTGCGACTGGTCGGCTGCCAGCATGCCCGACGCCGTGCTCGAGAACGGAGTTGTGACAACCACGTTGCCGCCCTGGTTTGCAACGTCGAAGCCGGTGTTCGCCGCCGAGGTGATCCGGAGGCTCGCAACCGGGATCAGGTTGTCGAAGATCGTGAGCACGCCGTTCTCGTAGCTGTCCGAGGTCATGTGCGTGTTTTCAAGGGCAACGGTGCTTGATGGCGCCTCGTTGATTGAGCCCAGGAACAACCCCGGCTCATCCAGGGTCAGGCTCGTCATCGAGCCCAAGTTTACCGCCTGTCCGGGAGCCACGAAGCCCGTGAACTCGGTGTTGCCGGAACTCGACCTGCCGAACTCCAAATCGAAGATGCCAGTCCCGAAGACAGGCACGCCTATGGTTACGGGTCCGCTGGCGTTGATGGTGCCGTCGTTGATCAGCGCCGTATTGCTTTCGCCCTCTACTTCAAGAGTGCTGCTGGGGTTCAGGTGAATGCTGCCAGTCAGGTCGAACAAGCTGTTCCGTGCGAGGTCCACGCTTAGAAAGCCGGGGTTGGAGTTGTAGTTGGCCGACAAGGTGCCTCCAACCTCGATGGACCCGGCGCTTTCGACAAAGCCTTTGACAGCGATGTCAGCGGTCGTTGTCGGCTTTGGAAACGGCTGGATGTCGCCATTGTAGGTGGGATCCAGGATCGCGACGTGGACCCCGGAACCCAGCTTCGCGTTGCGCAGGGACAGCGTGGCGGTCGAGGAAGGATCGTGCGAGCCGAGTAGCATCGTGAGGTCGTCGAGCGTTTGATGCCTCACCGTCACGGTCCCGCTCTCGATCACGGCCGTGTCGCCCGCCTGCGGCACCCCGGTCGGGGTCCAATGCGTGGCGTTGAAGAAGTTGGCGGTTGAGCCATCCCACGTTTCGTTTGCCATGTTCACCCTCCTGTTCTGCTTGCGGAGGCGGTTGGCATCGCTGCAAGCAACGGCGTTGTTGGCAGCCTTCCGAGGATTGAAGGAGTTCAGCTTGAACGCCGTTTGAAAGCGCGGCTCAGTCCAGGCCGGTCTGGATCATGGCGGGACCGTCAAGCGAGGGCAGGGTAACGCCGCCCACAGCCCCGTGCAACTGCAAGCGCCATCCATGCCTCCAGCGATTGTTGAAACAACTTGAGTTGGGTGCTGCTCGAGTGGTTTGGCCATACGGCTTCGCCCTTGCAAATCCGGGCATGCGGCCTTCCCGCACTCGACTTTTTCCAAGGGTGACCCGCGTCAAACCAATGGCCCTTTGCACCGCCCGGTCTTCGGGAGTGGAACAGGCCTCGGCCTTCGTCTCGCCGAAGCCAGGGACATCCTGCGCCGGTTGCAGCTGTGCCCCGTGCGGGACCAAGTCGATCATGCCGGCGCTCTCGATCGGGCTTGCACCGGCTGCGGCACGCCCATCAGCCGCATCGTGCACCAAAGCCCTTGCCTGCGCTCCGCGCGACAAGTTCCACCGCCCCAAGGCACGTATGGCCACCAGGAAGGCCGCCATGGCGATGGCGCATAAGCGCCTGGCCTGGTTGCCGCCTTCCACATGCTCCAACGCAGCGTCGCCTTCGCCGATCTCGGGGCCGACGACCTCGACCGCGTCAATAAGCGCCGCACGGCCAAGCGCCTGGCCCGCCGCCTCGACGCGCTCGGCTACGACACCATGCTCCGTCCCAAGGCCACGGCTCGATCAGGCATGCTCCGGCATCTATCCGTGCCAGGGCCGCCCGACCAAATTCCTAGGCCAGCCAGAGTCCAGTCAGTGATGACGCTCTCAGCAAGGCCTCACGCTGATTGGATACAGCAAGGCCCTGCAAGGCGATGCACCTCCGCCCGGAACCGCGCAACGCTGACGCTCAAACCCGTGCGGCGCAGCGCGAGGTGCAATGGCGCCAGCAGCTTCGGCCGACTTTCCAACTTGCGGTAAACCACGCCCGCGATGATCATCCGCTTCATGGAGGCAGGCAGGATGGAGATGCCAAGCCCGGCGGCAATTGGACCCAGGGTGGCGGACAGGCACGAAACCTCTTGCGCAACCATCGGGGTAAAGCCTGCCTCGCAGCAGGCTGCCAGGATGGCATCGTAGGGCCCGGGCGCGGCATGGCGGCTGAAGAGTATGAACGCCTCGTTCGCGAAGTCGGCAAGCGGCAGCGGCTGCTGGCGTCCGACCGCGAGGCGGTGTTCGATAGGCAGCGCAGCCATCATCGGCTCCTCCAGCACGGTGTCGAACATCAGTCCGGGCACGCTGTCCACGGATGAGCGCACAAAGGCGGCATCGAGGCGCCCATGCAGGAGCGATTCGATCAACTCCGTCATTCCCGCCTCGTCCAGCTCCATGCGAATGTCAGGCAGCATTCTCCGGAACGTCCGCAGCATGGCGGGAACGAACGGATGCAGTGCGGCTGACAAGGTAAACCCGACGGCAAACCGCTCCTGCTCCCCGCAACACCCCTGGCGCGCCGGACGGTCTGCACTTGGCTGGTTGCTGTTCGGCGCGGTTCGATGCCGGTGCCGCGTCGTGGAGGGCAACTCGCCAAAGCACCTCCGATAATCGGACGCGAAACGTCCGAGGTGGCTGTAGCCCACAAATGTGGCGGTCTTGGTCACAGTCCTCGCGGTGCAGGGGGCAAGGAGTCTGTCCCGTGCCACTATGAGCCGAAGCCTTCTCCAATACGCCAATGGCGAAATGCCTATGAATCTGGCAAAGTTTTTTCGCAGCGTGCGTTCGGCCACGCCGGCAACTGTGGACAGTTCGGCTGTTGTCATCTTTTGGCCGACGGTTCTGTGCATGTGCATGACCGCCCTCTTCACATCGTGCGGAAGGGGCCGGCTGCACAACGGGCCATGGAGTCCCGCATGGTCGTCAGGCTTCATCGACATCCGTCCAGTTCGGGATCGGAACAGGTCGCGCATCGTTGCGGCTGACGTCAGCTGCGCGAACGAAGCGTAATCCGCGACGCGGCCTTTCCGCACCTGCCAATCTTCCCGTATTTGCAAGAAGGCCTCCGAATTGGGCCGCCCGCGGATGGGAAAGGCCGAATTGGGATAGTTTTGGCGCCGAGCGCTGCCCTACCGTATGTCCAGGACTGGATAAATCAATGCGCTGTAGCGGCAGTGTTCAGTCCTGCTCGCGTTGGAGCAATAAGGCGTCACGGTTAAACAGGATGCCATTAAGTAGATGAAACTCGTTGTTTGCGTCTTATTAAGA
>CAXUJE010000046.1:3973-22889 GCA_964251035.1 uncultured Acetobacteraceae bacterium | reverse complement strand
ACGCCCTTGTTGCCGTCCACGGTCTGCGTCACCCGCAGGTCGCCGATCAGCGAGCACAGCATGTAGGCCTGGTTGCGCGACAGGTTGGTGCGCCGGCAGACATGGCGCACCATCTCCCGCACCGCCTGCTTGGCGGCGTCGTCCAGGTCCTCGTCGAGGCCGATGGACATCAGGTGCGTCGGCGTCTCGGCGAAGGGGAAATCGACCTCCAAGTCGCGGCGCACGGTGAGGCGGAAGGTGCCGGACAGGCCGGTCTCCAGCGCCGTGATGCACACCTCGCCGTCGCCCTGCACGCCGTGGCCGTCGCCCGCCATGAACAGCGCGCCGTCGTTGAACACCGGGAGATAGAGCGTCGTGCCGGGCTTCAGCTCCTTGTTGTCCATGTTGCCGCCGAACGCCCGCGGCACCGAGGAGGTGCAGCGGCCCCACGCCTTGGGCGGCGCCACGCCGATGATGCCGAAGAACGGGTCGAGCGGCAGCTCCGTGCCCCAGGGCAGCGTGCAAACCTTGCGCGCCCGGTCGATCGTGGGATGGATGGTCTCGTAGTCCGTGAACTCCTCCGGCAGCGTGCCGAGCAGCGGCAGGATGGCGACGAAGCCCCAGTCCATCGTGGGCTGGGCGTCGAGGATGTCGACCTGCAGCACGTCGCCGGGCTGCGCGCCGCGCACGTGGACCGGCCCGGTCATGAAGTGCGGGCCGGGGCCGTCCGGCAGGGTCTTCAGCGCCGCCAGGTAATCCGCAGGCACCCGCGACATCTCGGGCAGGCTCGCCATGCCGCCGGCGGGAAACGAATACAGCTTGACGGTGTCGCCGGAATCTATTTCGAGCACCGGCGGACTGGTCGCGTCGAGGTATCCAAGAACCATCTTGTCCGGCGTTGCCGGGATTTCATGATGCTGCGGCATGGCGGCCTCCTTGTTGAACTCAGACCAATAGAATGCGTGCGTGTTCGGGCCGGCGCGTCGCGCGGGCGGGGTGGCGGCATCCGGCCCGTCACCGCGACGCCGCATCGAACACGGCATGGCCCAGCGCGACGACCACCATAGGGGGGATGGCAAGCACCGGAACGGCCGCCGCCACGCCGGCCGCCGTCATGCCTGCTGCTCGGACAGGAAGCTGCCCAGCACCGCGTTGAACGCCTCGGGTTCGGTGACGGTGAAGCCGTGGCCGCCCTCGGCTGCAAGCCACAGGCGCGCGCCAGGGATGCCGGCGGCCAACGCCTCCGACGCCGTCCAGGGCACCAGCAGGTCGTCGCGCGCCGCGGCCACCAGCGTCGGGCAGGCGATCTCCCCCAGGCGGTCCGCGACGTCGAAGGCGAGCAGCGCCGCGATGCGCTTCAGCAGCGTGTCCGTGCCTTGGAAATGCGCGACCGCATGCTCGTGCTCGCGCGCCAGCCGCTGCGCGTTGCGCGACATCCAGGGCGCCGGGTAAAGGAACAGCGGCTGCGCCCGCACATAGGCCTCGGGGCCGATGCGCAGCAGGTCGCGGCGCACGTCGAAGCAGCGCGCGGTGTGGGCATCGCCTTTCGCCCAGGCGTTCACGAGGACGAGGCTGCCCACGCGGTCCGGACGCCGCAAGGCGAGGTCCAGGCCGACCAGGCCGCCGAGCGCATGGCCGACGAAGTGGCAACGCCCGATGCCGAGTCCGTCGAGGATCTCCGCCACGTCGCCTGCCATTGCGGAAATCGGGTACGGATCGGGCAGCGGCCCGGCGCTCCGCCCGGTGCCGCGCTGGTCATACGTCACCACGCGGTAGCCTCGGCAAAGCGGCTCAAGCTGCGGCTGCCAGAACGACCCGGCGCCGCCCAGCCCGGATGACAGCAGCACCGTGCCGTTGCCGCTCAGCGCCTCCCCGTGGACCTCGTGGTGCACGGCGCGTTCAGGCCGGCGCGCCGATGTGCGCCGTGGTGGCGATCTCCACCAGCGCGTCCGGCTTCACCAGCCCGCACTGGATGCAGTAGCGCGCCGGCTTGTCGCCTGGGAAGAACTCGGCATAAACCGCGTTGATCGCGGCGTAGTGGGCCCAGTCGGTGATGAAGATCGCGTTGAACGTCACGTCGGCCATGGTGCCGCCGGCGGTCTCGACCACCGACTTGATCGTGTTCAGCACGTGCCGGGCCTGCGCCGCCGGGTCGCCGACATGGACGACGTTGTTGTCTTTGTCGAACGGCAGCGTGCCGGACACGTAGAGCACTCCATCGGCGAGGGCGCCCGGCGAGTATGGGGCGAGCGGCTTGCCGCTGCCCGCGGGGATGATCGGCTTCATCGGCATGGGGAGGGTCCCAGGGGACGGTCGGTCGGGGGTGCTTGCAGGATGGCGCCACAGAAGTCGGCCACGGTGGACACCCAGCCGAAGAACTTCTCGATGTTGTAGAGCGCCGCGGCTTGCGCAAAATCCGGACCGGCCTGATGCGTGGCGTCCGCCAGCACGACGCCGAAGTATTCGAGGTGAAAAGCGTCGCGCAGCGACGACTCGACGCAGACGTTGGTCGCGACGCCGGCGAACACGAGGTTGCGAATGCCGCGGGCGCGCAGGAGGCTGTCGATGTTGGTGTTGAAGAACACGCTGTAGCGGGGCTTGGGGATGACGATGTCGCCGGGCTGCGGCGCCAGGGCATCGACGAGGGCGTAGTCCCACCCGCCCTTGGCCAGGAGCTTCCCCTCCAGCTCGGGCCGGGCACGCATGGTCTTCAGCGCGTTGGACTTGTGCCAGTTGGGGGAGCCGGGGCCGCCCGCCTCGACGTAGCCGGGGTCCCAGCCGTTCTGCAGGAAGATCACGGGGACGCCGGCGGCGCGGGCCGCCTGCACCGCGGCCACGACCCGCTCGGTTGCCGCGGCCGCGCCCGCGATGTCGAACCCGGCGATGTCGAGGTAGCCGCCGGGCGAGGCGTAGGCGTTCTGCATGTCCACGACCACCAGCGCGGTCTTGCTCGGCTCGATACGGATCGGCTCGGGCCGTGCCGGCAGCACGACCGCCGGGCCGGACGGCTCCAGGCCGGATATCTGGGTTCCGCTCGCCTCCATCCCGCCGCCTCCGTCTGTCACGCTAGATTAACGCACGAACTATGCCATCCCGCAACGGCTAGGGTGCCCGCGCGGAAGCAGCAGGCGCTACGCCCCGAACATCGCCTTCTTGATGATCGCGTGCACGCCCCAGTTCGCGTCCACCACCTGCGTCACCCCGAAATCCACCCCCACCGAGATCAGCGAGATCGCCTCGTCCTCCGTCAAGCCCTTGGTGTTCATCAGGAACTGCCGCGCCTTGCGGAAGGCGTCGCGCATCGCGAGGTCGAGCGACGATTTGGTGGCGATGTCGTCCTGCGCGGTCGGGCCAAGTTGCTGGAGGTAGTCGGGGTAGCTGAACCCGCACATCAGCCACTCGCTGGCGGTCTCGATCATCGGGAAGTCGAGGCCCTCCAGCGGCGTGCCGGCCAGGTCCGCCCGGCGGTGCAGGACGAACTGGAAGGTGCCGGTCATCGAGCACTCGATGGCGGTGCCGCACAGCTCGGAGTCGCCCTGGCTGGCATGCGGGTCGCCGACGGAGAACAACGCGCCCTCCACCGCGACGGGGTAGTACATCGTGGCGCCCTTGCCGATCCGCCAGTTGTCGATGTTGCCGCCGAAATAGGCAGGCGGGATGCTGTTCACGAGGCCAGCCTCCCGCGGCGCCACCGTCATGGTGCCGAAGTGCGGGCGCACCGGCACCCGGATGTTCTTGAGTACCCCGTGGTTCTCCCGCACCGTCGCGTGGTCGATGGGCACGCCGGGGTAGTCGTAGATCTTGTGCAGCACGCCGGACGGGTCGGTCTGCGGGGTGTATGTGAAGTTGTACACCGCCTGCGCCCAGTCCCGGCCGCCGGCCGCGTCGAGTTCGTAGATCGTCACCACCTCGCGCGGCTTCGGCTCGGTCAGCAGGTCCTTGTATTGGAAGCCCCACCAGGCCGCGAGGTTGGTGCCGAAGGCGCGGCCCTTGTAGGCCGGGTTGGCGCAGGGGCGCAGCTTGGTGTCGAGGATGCGCACTTCCAGCACGTCGCCGGGCATGGCGCCACGGATGGCGACCGGGCCGGTGCAGATGTCCACCCCGGCGCCCCCGCCCGCGCCCACGGCGGCGTCCATCGCCCCGGCGCCGCGCCGGTTCACCGCCTTGTTCGCCTGTGTCCAGGCGTAGACGCTCTCCGCGCCCGGGTCGCCGCGGACCATGCGCTCCATGTCGTCGCTGGCCTGGTGGGTCAGCGTCTCGACCGTCACGAAGTCGCCCGACGCGACCTCCAGCCGCGGCTTGAGGTCCCGGCTGAAATAGCCCCAGTGCACGTTGTCCGCGTTCACCGGGAGGTAATGGTAGGACGGCTCGCCCGGCTGGCGCGCCCCGCTGCTTTGCGCGAGCGCGGGCGTGACCAAGGACGCGCCGCCGGCCAGGGCCGCCGCGGCGGCGCCGCTCGCGACGAAGCCGCTGCGCAGAAAGGCGCGGCGCTCTGCGCTCAGGTCGTCCCGCAGGGCGGCGCGGTGCGCCTCGAAGTCGGGACAGTTCGCGTCGTCACCTTGGCACATGGATTCTGTCCCTTTGTCGGCCTCGCTCGGAATGAGCGGCACGGGCGCAGCAAGCACCATGCCACGCTTGCCGAAGCCCGCCGCGTGCGCTTGCTTGCCGGCACGGGGGGCCGCTAGGCTGGCACGGCGCGCCGGGAGCAACCCGGCCGGCGCTGAACCCTGGAGGACGGGACGATGCAGCACCATCTGGTGGCGATTGCGAGCCTATGCGGCGTGCTGCTGCTGCCGATGGCCAGCACCCGATCCGCCGAGGAGAAGCGCTTCCCGCAACTGACCGTCGAACAGCTCAACCCGGAGCAGCGCCAGGTCGCGGACGAGGTGCTGAAGGTGTCCAGCCTCGGCATCCAGGGACCCTACAACGTCATGCTGCGCAGCCCGGCGATGGCGCAGCGGATGGTGGCGCTGCTGGACTATCTGCGCTTCAACACCTCCGTCCCGCGCCGGCTGAACGAGTTCGCGATCCTGATCCAATCCCGCCTTTGGACCTCGCAGGTGGAGTGGAAGGCGCACTACCCGCTGGCCATCAAGGCGGGTCTGTCGGAGGGGGTCGCGGCGGACCTGCAGGCCGGGCGCCGTCCTGCCGCCATGCAGCCGGACGAGGCGGCGGTCTACGACCTCTGCATGGACCTCTCGACCCGGCACGCCGTTTCGGACCAGGCCTTGGCGGAGGCGCGCAAGTACCTCAACGACCAGCAGATCGTCGATCTCGTCACGCTGTCCGGCACCTACGTCACTGTTGCGATGCTGCTGGCAACCGGAGATGAGCCGACGCCGGACGGCTCCAAGCCGCTGCAGCCGGTGGCGGCGCGGTGATGGACCCGCTCCATAACAGCCGTCGCGACTTGTTGCTGGCCCCACTATTGGCCGCGCTGCCGTTGGCGCTGACGCAGGCCGCCGAGGCTAGTCCGCTCAACCCGGCGCAGACGGTCATCCAGCCGCCCGCCGAGCACGCCTGGGTCCCCAACAAAGGCTACCCCGAGCGCAGCGTCGATATGTGCCCGCTGGCCGGGGACACGACCAGGCCGGGCCTATACTACACGCTGGTGCGCTGGTGGCCCGGCTACATGAGCGCGCCGCACACCTACGTCACCGACCGGCTCTGCGTTGTCGTGTCCGGCACCTGGTGGTGCAACAGCGGCGCGGATTTCGACCCCGCCGCCTGCGTGCCGGTGCCGGCGGGCAGCTTCGTGCGCCGGGTCGCGGGCACGCCGCACTACGACGGCGTGATCCGCGGGCACAACGAGCCAGCGGTCATCGCCATCTGCGGCATGGGGCCGGTGGGCTACGCCCTGTCCGACCCGACCACACCCGGCTGGCGGGCGGTATGAGCGAGAGGTCCCCGATGGAGTTCGCCGGCAAGCGCGTGGTTGTCATGGGCGGAAGCCGCGGCATCGGGCGGGCGGTCGCGCTGGGCTTCGCCGCCGCCGGCGCCGCGGTCTCGATCTGCGCCCGCACCCAAGGGCCGCTCGATGCGACGCATCGGGAGATCGAGGCTTTTGGCGTCACGGCCCACAGCGCCAGCGTCGATCTGGCCGACGCCGATGCGGTGGCGCGCTACGTGCCCGTGGCGGCGGCGGCGCTGGGCGGCCTCCATGTGCTGGTGAACAACGCTTCCGGCTTTGGGCAGACGGATGACGAGGCCGGGTGGGAAGCCTCGCTCACGGTGGACGTGATGGCGGTGGTGCGCGGCAGCCACGCCGCGATCCCGCTGCTTGGGCCCGGGTCGAGCATCGTCAACATCTCCTCGATCTCGGCGCTGCGCGCCACGTCCCGCTCGGCCCCGTATGGCGCGGCCAAGGCGGCGGTGATGCACTACACCGCGAGCCAGGCCAAGATGCTGGGACGCCGCGGCGTCCGGGTGAACTGCGTCGCCCCCGGCTCCATCGAGTTCCCCGGCGGCACCTGGGAGCAGCGGCGCACCGACGACCCGGCGCTCTACAACAGCATCCTGGCGCAGATCCCGTTCGGCCGCCTGGGCCGGCCGGAGGAGGTCGCCAGCGTCGTGCTGTTCCTCGCCTCCCCGGGCGCCGCCTGGATCACCGGACAGAGCATCGTGGTTGACGGCGGGCAGCTCATCGGGCCGTAAGCCGGGGGGCCGTAGCCCAGCGCCCCCGCCTCAGCGCCCCCACTTCAACGCAGGGTGTTGCGGCCTGCTTCGGCAAGCTGCTGCGCACGGGCGGACTGCCGTTCGAACATCCAGCCGGGATACTCCTTGGGCAGCGCGCTGACTTGGTCGAGGGCGTCGAGTTCCTCCCCGGTCAGCTCGACGTTTGAGGCGGCGATGTTGTCCTCAAGTTGGTCCAGGCGCTTGGCGCCGATGATGACGCTGCTCACGGCCTGCTGGTGCAGCAGCCAAGCGAGGGCGATCTGCGCGACGGACACGCCCCGCCGCTCCGCCAGGGGCCGCATGGCGTCGATGCAATCAAAGGCACGGCCGCGGTCCACGGGCGGGAAGTCGAAGGCGGCGCGCCGGCCCTCGGCCGTCTCTTGGTCCCGGCCGTACTTGCCGCTGAGCAGCCCGCCGGCCAGCGGACTCCAGACCATCAGGCCAACCGTCTCGCTGCGCAGCATGGGCACGATCTCGCGTTCCAGGTCGCGCCCGGCGACCGTGTAATAGGCTTGCAGGCTTTCGAAGCGCGCGAGGCCCTGGCGCTCGGCGACGCCCAGCGCCTTCATGATCTGCCACGCCGCCCAGTTGGACACGCCGACGTAGCGGACATGGCCGTGCTTCACGAGGGTGTCGAGCGCGCCCACCGTCTCCTCGATGGGCGTGGCCGGGTCGAAGCCGTGGATCTGGTAAAGGTCGATGTGGTCGAGCTGCAGGCGCTTGAGGCTGGCCTTGCAGGCGTCGATGACGTGCAGGCGCGAGTTGCCGCGGGAGTTCGGGCCGGGACCGGTCGGGCCGTAGCACTTGGTGGCGACGACGACGCTCTCGCGCGGCACATGCAGGTTGCGCAGCGCCTGGCCGGTGATCTGCTCGGACAGGCCGTCCGAGTACACGTCGGCGGTGTCGATGAAATTGATGCCGGCGTCCAGGGCGCGGCCGACGATGCGCTCGGCGTCGGCTTGGTCGAGAGCGCCGATCTTGCTCCAGACCTCCCCGCTGCCGCCGAAAGTCATGGTCCCCAGACAGAGTTCCGAGACGAAAAGTCCGGTCCGGCCGAGCCTGTTCATACGCATCGCTGCGATCCCCTTTTCAAGCCGTCAGGCATCCTTGCACCAACGCGCGATGTCCGCATGGGTCGCGAACCAGCACCCGCCGCGCGCCTTGGCGTGGGCGATCAGCTTCTCCAGCACCGGCAGGCGCGAGCGGTGGCCGGAGACGTGCGGGTGCAGCGTCAGCAGGAACAGCCCCCGCTCCTCCCAGGCCGCGTCGAACTCGGCGGTGAAGATTTCCAGCACGGAGGACGGCGGCGTGTAGGGACGCAGCGCGCTGAAGCGGACGAAGTTGTAGTATACCGCGTCGTCCCTGATCCACTCGGGCGGCAGCTCCACCACCCCGGTCGGCTCGCCGTCCGCCATCAGCTCGTACGGGTCGTCGTCGGCCATCAGCGAGCTGTCGTACAACAGGCCCAGCTCGCGGATGATGGCCATGGTATCGACCGAGAAATCCCAGCTTGCGGTCCTCATGCCGACCGGGCGCTGGCCCGCGATCCGTTCCAGCGTGTCGGCCGCGCGGAAGGTGAGGTCCCGCTCGACGCCCGGCGGCAGCGTCGTGTTGGCCTCGTGAATCCAGGAATGGATGCCGATCTCGTGCCCCTCCGCCGCCACGCCGCGCACCTCGTCCGGGTACAGCAGGGCGGAGACGGCGGGGTAGAAGAAGCTGGCGGGGATCGCCTCGCGGGCCAGCAGGCGGCGGATGCGGGGCATGGCCTGGCGGTTGCCGTACTGGCCCTGGCTGATCCGCATCGGGCTTTCGTCGCCGTCGCGCAGCGGGATGGTGTCGTGGTCCGCGTCAAACGAGATGGCGACGGCGCAGCGCGCGCCGCCGGGCCAGGCCTTGGGCGCCAGGCTGCGCCCGGCGCGGGCGCGACCGGTGATGCGACGCCAGGTCTCTTCGCTCCATTGCCAGGGTTCGCCGTCGGGGTGCTTGGGTCCGCTCATGGGTCAACCTCGTGCTGCTTGGCCCCGAGCTTGCGCCCGCCTGCTGCAAGCGGGGAGGGCTTGTGCGGCGTAAGGCGCCGTCCGTAGTGTCACGAAACGGCGATGGAGGCCAGGGTGGGCGAAGCCGCAATCGGCGCCGAGGACCGCGCCATGACATCGCCGCGCCGGGCGATCACCGCGGCGGGGATCGGCAACGTGCTGGAGTATTACGACTTCGGCATCTACGGCTTCCTGGCCGGGGTGATCGCCCGCAAGTTCTTCCCCGGCACGGACGAGGTCGCCTCGCTCCTCGCCACCTTCGCCGCGTTCGGCGTGGGGTTCCTGGCGCGGCCCCTGGGCGGCATCGTGCTGGGGCGGATGGGCGACGTGCGCGGGCGCAAGTCGGCGCTGGTGCTCACGATCCTGCTGATGGCGGTCGGCACGGCGGGGATCGGCCTGATCCCGGACTATGGCCGCATCGGCGTGCTGGCGCCAGTCCTCTTGGTGCTGTGCCGGGTGCTGCAGGGCTTGTCGGCCGGGGGCGAGTGGGGCAACGCGACCTCCTTCATCGTCGAGTGGGCGCCGGAGGGGCGGCGCGGCTACTACGGCAGCTACAGCCAGGCCTCCGTCGTGGGCGGCGTTCTGATGAGTTCGGCGGTGGCTGCTGTGCTCAACAGCGTGTTCTCCGCCGCGGACATCGACGCCTGGGCCTGGCGATTGCCGTTCCTGCTGGGTGCGGTGCTGCTGCCGGTCGGCCTGTGGCTGCGGCGCGGCATCGGCGAGACGCCGCGCTTCCGGGCGGAGCAGGCGGGGCATGGGGCTGGCCTGACGGACCTCGGCACGCCGTTCGGCCTGATGCTCAAGGCGTTCGGCTTCACCGTGCTGTGGACCGTCTGCTACTACGTGATGCTGACCTACTTCCCGACGTTCACGCAGAAATACGCGGGCCTCTCGGCCACGCAGTCGTTGTGGTCCAACACCCTGGGCCTGCTGGCGCTGATGGCGGCGATCCCGCTGATGGGCGCGGCTTCGGACCGGATCGGGCGCAAGCCGATGCTGGTGTTCTGCTGCGCCGCCTTCACAGTCCTGGCCTATCCCGGGTTCCGGCTGATCCTGTCGGGACTCTCAGTTTGGGGCGTGGCGCTGGTGCAGATCGGCTTCGACCTGGTGATCGCCACCTTCTCCGGCGCCGGCCCGGCGGCGCTGGCAGAGCTGTTCCCCACGCGGGCGCGCACCACGTTGATGTCGTTCAGCTACGCGCTGGCCGTGGCGATCTTCGGCGGCTTCGCGCCGTTCATCGCCACCTGGCTGATCCAGCAGACGGGGACGCCGATTGCGCCGACCTTCTACCTGATCGCTGCCGGGCTGGTGTCGGGGGCGACGATCCTGACCTTCCGGGAGACGGCGTTCGAGCGGCTGCGCTGACCGCTACTTGCCGCCGTCCACCTGCAGGATCTGCCCGTTGACGAAGTCGGCCCACGGGCTGGCGAAGAACAGCACGGCGTTGGCGATGTCCTGCGGCGTGCCCAGCCGGCGCAGCGCGATGGCGCCCAGCATGGCCTCCTGCCGGGCGGGGCCGTAACCCTCCCACTGCGCCGCGCTCGCGGGGTTGCTGGGGATCAGGCCGGGGGCGACGCTGTTCACGGTGATGCCGTGCGGCCCCAGCTCGTGCGCCAACTGCCGGGTCAGGCCGACGACGGCGTGCTTGGCGCTGGCATAGGCCTGGATGCCGGTCAGCGACGCCTGCAGCCCGGCGCCCGAGGAGATGTTGACGATCCGGCCCCGCCCCGCCCGCTTCATGCCCGGCGCCGCGGCGCGGCTGAGCGCGAAGGCGGCGCCCAGGTTCACCGCCAGGATTTCGTCCCAGGCGGCGTCCGTGATGGTTTCGATCGGTTGGAACACCTGGCCCGCGACGCCCCCGGCGTTGTTGACCCGCCCGTTGACGGCAGCACCTGCCGCCTGCTCGACCGCCGCGATCCAGGCGGCGCCGGCGGCGCGGTCCGCGAGGTCCACGGCCGCCATCTCCACGCCCGCGACCTGTGCCGCGGCGGGAGAGCAGCCGAATACCCGGGCGCCGAGGTTGGCAAAACTCTCGGCGATGGCCTGGCCCAGCCCGTGCCCGGCGCCGCTGACCGCGACCACCTGGCCGTCGAACCCGATGTTCATTTGTGCAAAGCCATGGGCAGCAGTTCCAAGAGGTTGCCGTCCGACAGCGCCCGGCGTCCCTGCTCGACCTCGTGGATCAGCGCGACCAGCTTACGGATCGTCGGGCAAGGCAGGCCGTGGCGGGCGCCGATCTCCGCGATGGGCGCGATCTGCACATCGACCTCGGTGCGCCGCTTGCGGACCGCGAGGTCGCGCCAGACGCCGGAGTGGGTCTTGGCGCTGGGCCGGTTGAACGCCACCATGGCGGCGACGCTGGCTTGCGCCGCTTCCACGGAAGCGCTGGGGCGGAAGGCGTCCGGGTCGAAGCCGTTGAAGCCGCGGGGCTGCACGCCCTCCGCCAGCGCGACCGCCACCGCCTCGCCGCCGAGCGCGCGCCAGGCTGGCAGCAGCTCCGGGCGGGCGAGGCAATCGGCGATCCCCAGGTTGCCCAACGCTTGGGCGAACAGCATCGAGCCGTAGCCGAGCTTGCCCCAAAGGTATGACCAGATGTCAGGGGTGGTGATGGCGTCCGGCTCGAACGCCCGCATCAGCGCGTGCAGCGCCGCGAGCCGGGGTGTCATGGCGCCACAGGTCTCGCCGAGCACCACCGCGCCGCGGTTGCCGAACAGGATATCGCCCGGCCCCATCCAGTCCGCGCCGAAGTTGACGAAGGCGCCCATCGTGCGCCCGGCCCCGACGGTGCCGGCGATCAGCGTCTCGCACAGGCCGTTCTGTAAGGAGAGCACATAGCCGTCCGCCGCGAGGTGCGGCAGCAGGGCGCGGCAGGCGTCCTCGGTGTGGTGCGCCTTGACGCACAGGAAGATGCGCGGCCAAAGGCCCGTGACCTCGGCGGGCAGCAGGGCGGGCGCCTGGATGGCGAAGCCCTCGACCGGGCCGCGGATGCGGAGGCCGGGGCCGCGGATCGCGGCGACATGCTCCGGCACCACATCGACGAACGTGACCGCGTGCCCGGCGCGCGCCAGGTACGCGCCGACCGTGCCGCCGATGGCGCCGGCGCCCCAGACCAGGATGCGGCCGTCGGTCATAGCGCGCCCCGGTATTCGGCGCGGAGCATGGAGTAATGGGCGGCGTCCCACCGCTCCTCCCCCACCCGGGCCAGCGACCGCCGGATGCCCTCGCGCACGAAGCCCAGGGCGTCGTAGAGCCGGAGGGCGGCGGCGTTGAAGGTGTAGACGTTGAGTTCCAGCCGCTCGACGCCCGGGTCTTGGAAGACGGTTTTCAGGATTTGGCCGATGAAGGGTGCGGCCAGGCCGAGGCCGCGTGCGTCCGGGGCGATGCCGACCATGGTGAGGAGGGCCGTGCCGTGGCGAAAATCCAGCACGCTGGCGATGGCGGCCAGGGTGCCGTGCCGGTTTCCGGCCCAGATGCGGCGAGCCGGGTGCGCGCCCTTCGTTTCGGCCAAGAGTGCCGTCATCTGCGCCTCATCCAGGGGGAACTTGCGGCCAGGTCCGCCCCATTGGACCAGCTCGGCCGGCGTGCGGAACCAAGCGAGCAGAGGCGGGATGTCGGCGTGGGAGAATGGGCGAAGCTCCACGGTTGGCGGCCTCTATCTGCGAAGGGCCAGCACGCCCGGGCAATCAAGAGAACCACGGCAGGGCGCGCGATGGAAGCTTTGCCTACGGCTGCCGCGCTTGTGCCGGCATCCGTTCCAGCAGCAGTTCAGTTCCCGAGCGCCTGACCGTTCGCGCCAAACTTTGCTTCTGCCCACCTGAGCCTCCGGGCGGTGTCTCAGCCTTTGGCTCCGCACGGTGGATCGCGAAGGTTCGATCCACCCTGACCGGCATCGGTGCTCAGGAAGGTTCGCCGCCGGCGCTGTTCAACTTGTCCACCACCGCCATGATCGCCGGCAACGGACGCCACAGGACCGTCATTTCCTGGATCAAGCCGGCCTCGTTCAGGCGCCACAAGTCGACGCCGTCCAACTCGTCCGGGCCGACCGTGATCCCGAAGAACGCAGACACATGCTGAGGCCCTTGCATGGTTTCGCGGAACTCGAACCTGTCAACCACGTCCAGGAGGGCTTCGACGACCGGCCTGATTGCTGCCTTGCCCTTGAAGGGGTCAGCGGCGAGCGGCGTCTTGAGGACGATGTCGTCCGCCATGTGAGTGAGCATGGCTTCCAGCTCTTTGCGCTGCATCGCCGCAGTGAAGGCGTGGATATGCGTGAGATCCATGAATTTGGTCCTATTCGGTTGTGTATCGGTTCTTGAGCACCGGAATGGCGCTGCGACGGCTGGCACGAAGCGCCAACTGCCTGGCATCACCAGACCCGATGTGAGGAGGCGGGTCGTGGCAGGAGTGCCAGAAATCCCTCGTTTTCCGCCAAACAGACCCTGGGCCGTCAGGGCAAGCGCCTTGGGTATGATGGCACGCCCATCCTTCGGAACGGAGACGCCGAGGCGGGCAGCCACTCGCCGCGCCTGGTCCAGTATCATGGAAAACGCTGCACGCGCCTGCCGTCTGCCGCCAGGCGAGCACGTCCGCCTCCTCCATCAAGGCTTCCTGGCCAAAGCCGCCCGGCACATGCAGGACTCAGGCCGATCTGACCGACGCTCTCGAACAGCAGGGAGCCGATGTGCAGGCGGGTGTCGTGCGGGAACGCGGGCATCTCCGGGCCAGAGCTTGGGAATAGACAAGAAGGGCCTGCCCAGGCAGGCTCTGGCAAGAATGACAGTAAGCCCTCGCTCTACGCCAAATGCGATCCGCGTGATCGAGGTGCTCGCCTTTCCGTCGGTGCAGTTGCTCGATGTCACGGGGCCGCTCCAGGTGTTCGCATCCGCCAACGACTTGATCGCCGAAGCGGGAGGAACGCCGCCCTACGTCATCCGCGTGGTGGCGCAAGGCGGCCAGGGCGTTACCGCTTCGGCCGGGGTGGGGCTTATGGCGGGTCCACTCCCACCGGTGGACGCGGCATTGGACACGCTGGTGGTTCCCGGTGGCCAAGGCGTCGAGACCGCCGCCGCGGACCCGGCGTTGGTCGATTGGGTGCGGGCGCGGGCGAAGCAGGCACGCCGCACCGCCTCCGTCTGCACCGGGGCGTTCCTGCTGGCCGCTTCGGGCGTGCTGGACGGACGGCGGGCCGTAACTCATTGGTCATTCTGTGCCGAGCTTGCCCGGCGCTTCTCCGCCGTGCGTGTCGAGCCTGACCCGATCTTCGTGCGCGACGGCCCGGTTTGGACCTCCGCAGGGGTGACGGCCGGCATCGATCTGGCACTGGCGCTCGTGGAACAGGACCTGGGCTGCACCGTGGCGCTGGCCGTGGCACGCTACTTGGTCGTTTTTCTCAAGCGTCCGGGCGGACAGGCACAGTTCAGCGCCACCCTGCTCCTGCAAACGGCGGAGGACAAGTTCGGGGCGCTCCACGACTGGATCAACGGGCATCTGGCCGACGACATCTCGCTTCCGGTCCTGGCCCGTCAGGCCGGGATGAGCGAGCGCAGCTTCAGCAGGCGGTACACGGAGGCGACAGGGCTGACGCCGGGCCGGGCCGTGGAGCGGCTGCGGGTGGAAGCGGCGCGGCGGATGCTGTCGGAGTCGCGCTTGCCAGTGAAGCGCGTCTCACAGCGTTGCGGCTTCGGTTCGGAGGAGACGATGCGCCGCAGCTTCCTGCGCCTGCTGGCAGCCACACCGCAGGACTACCGCGCCCGATTCAGCCCTTGAATGTCGCGCCTGAGCCGCCGGCAGAAATCCAGCCCGCGCCATCGCCAACCCTGAACCCGCGTTGACTCTACCCAACCGACAAACCTAGCCTCCAACGCCCTTGGCTCAAGGAGGCCCCATGCGTCGAACACTGCTCAGGACCGGCTTCGCGGCCCTCATCGCTGCGGGCGTCCTAGCCCTGCCGCGCGCCACCGACGCCGCCACCCGGGGCGGCAAGATGGTCTACGCGCGCTATGCCGACTCGCTGTTCCTCGACCCGGTGCTGAACGACGCCAACACCGACATCTGGGTGCTGACCAACCTCTACGACACGCTGCTGGCGCCCACGAAGGACGGCCTCGGCGTGCAGCCCGGCCTCGCTACCAAATGGGAAAGCTCACCTGACGGCACGCTGACCCTGACGCTCCGCCCCGGCGTCAAGTTCGCGGACGGCTCCCCGCTCACCGCCGATGACGTCAAATGGTCGCTCGACCGCGCCCGCGACCCGAAAGCCGGGGCGTGGTCGTCCTCGCTCGCCTCCATCGACGGGATCGAGGCGTCCGGCGACACCGTCAGGATCGCGCTCAAGCACCCGGACCCGACCATCATCCCGGCGCTCGCCACGTTCAACGCCGCCATCCTGCCGCAGAAGCTGTTCGAGGCGGCACCGGGCGAAACGCCCGAGGACAAGGCGCGGGCATTCGCCGAGAAGCCGGTCGGCTCCGGCCCGTTCATCCTGACCGCCTGGCAACGCGGCGTCTCGATGACGCTGCGGCGCAACCCGTACTACTGGAAGCAGGCGGAGGACGGCAAGGCGCTGCCGTACTTGGACGAGCTTGAGTTCCAGATCATCCCCGACGACGCCACCCGGCTGCTGAAGCTCAAGGCCGGGGAGGTCGACGGCACCGAGTTCGTGCCGTACGCCCGGGTCAAGGAATTGCAGGCGGACCCGGCGCTGCGCATGGAGCTGTGGCCCTCCACCCGCATCACCTATCTCACGATGTTCGCGGGCGCCGCCTACAAGGACGGCAAGCCCAACCCGATGGCGGACCCGAAGGTGCGCCAGGCTCTGAACTACGCGGTGAACAAGGAGGCGGTGGTCGGCATCACCACGCTGGGCCTCGGCAAGCCGATGCGCTCCTTCATGTCCGCCACGACGCCGCTGTTCGCGGGCCAGGACCTCTATAAATACGACCCGGCCAAGGCGCGCGCCCTGCTGGCAGAGGCCGGGTTCGCCCGCGGGTTCGAGACCTCGGTGCTGGCCCTGTCCGGCAACGCGGACGAGGCCAACAACCTCGCGATCATCCAGCAGATGTGGGGCCAGGTCGGCGTCAAGCTACGCATCGACCTGGTGGACAACGCCACCCGCACCGCCCGCTACCGCGCGGAGGACTTCGCGATGCGCACCTCGCTGTGGACCAACGACATCTCCGACCCCAGCCAGGTCACGTCGTACGCCGCCTACTACCCGAACATCCATTCGCTGCATTCGCAGTGGCGGGACGAGCGCGTGGACGAGCTGTTCGTCGCGTCGCAGCAGCAGACCGACCCCGCTGCCCGCGCCGCAGAGTACAAGGAGATCCAGGACCGCTACTGCGCAGCCGCCCCTATCGTGTTCCTGTATGAGACCCCCTACCCCGTCGCCTTCCGCAAGCAGGCCCAGGGCTTCGTGCAGATCCCGCTCGGCAACAACCTGTTCGAAGGGGCGTCCGTCGAGAAGTAGGCCGGCCGGGACGCACGCTTGAACCGCGCCGGGCTGGTCGCCGCACGGCTGCTGCAGATCGTGCCGACCTTCCTCGCCATCGGCGTGGTGGTGTTCGTGCTGGCGCGGCTGCTGCCCGGCGACCCCGTGAGCGCCATGCTGGGCGACCGCGCGACGGAGGAGGCGGTGGCCCGGCTCCGCGGCCAGATGGGGCTGGACCAGCCGCTGTGGACCCAGTTCCTGCTGTTCGCCGGCCGCATGCTGCGCGGGGATTTCGGCGCCTCCATCGCGCTGCGCGTCCCGGTGACGGCGGTGATCGCGGAGCGGCTGCCGGCGACCCTGATGCTGACGGCGCTGGCGACGGTGCTCGCGGTGGGCATCGCGGTGCCGCTGGCCTTCGTCGCGGCGACGCAGGCCGGGCGCTGGCCGGACTACCTGATCCGCGCGGCGTTCCAGGTGGGCCTGTCGTCGCCGATCTTCTACGTCGGGCTGCTGCTGCTGACGGTGTTCGCGGCGGGCCTGCGCTGGTTCCCGGTGGGCGGGTATGGAGACGGCGTGGCGGGCCATCTCTACCACCTGCTGCTGCCGGCCTTCACGCTGGCGCTCAGCTTCTCCGCCGTCATCATGCGCAACCTTCGGGCGGCGGTCCTGGAGGTGCTGCAAGCGGAGTTCGTCGATTTCGCCCGCTCCAAGGGCTTGTCGCGCCGGGTCGTGCTGTTTCGCCACGTGCTGCGCAACGCGCTGCTGTCCACCGTGACGCTGGTGGGCTTGCAGGTGGGCGCGCTGCTCGGCGGCGCCGTCATCACCGAGAGCGTGTTCGCCGTGCCCGGGGTGGGCCGGCTGATGGTGGACAGCATCTTTGCCCGCGACTACCCGGTGATCCAGGCGCTGACGCTGGTGCTGGCGGTGATCGTGTCGCTCGCCTTCCTCGTGACCGACCTGGTGCAGATGTGGCTTGATCCCCGGGTCGCCCGATAATGCGCCGGGTGATCGGGCGCGTGCCGGTGCCGCTGCTTGCGGGGATCGTGATCCTTTTGGCCTTGCTGCTCTGCGCCGCGGCGCCCGGGACCGTGGCGCCCTATGATCCGCTGGCGTTCGACTTCGCGGCGCTGCTGCAGCCGCCGGGGCGGGCGCACCTGTTCGGCACCGACCAGTTCGGCCGGGACATCCTGTCCCGCACGGTGGCGGCGGCAGCCATCGACCTGCAGATCGCGGCCTTCGCCACGGTCGGGCCGCTGCTGATCGGCACGGCGGTGGGACTGCTGGTCGGCTACTACGGCGGGATCGCCGACGCCGTGTTCGGCCGGCTGGTCGATCTCGTGGTGACGTTCCCGTTCCTGGTCCTCGTGATCGCCATCGTGGCCGTGCTGGGGCCGGGGCTTGGCAACATGTACGTCGCCATCACCGTCGTCGGCTGGGTGTTCTACGCCCGGCTGATGCGGAGCGAGGTCTTGGTCCTGCGCGGGCAGGACTACGTGTCCGCCTGCAAGGTGCTGGGCTACGGCCAGGCGCGCATCCTGCTGCGCCACGTCCTGCCGAACGCGGCCCGGCCGGTGATCGTGTACTGGATGACCGACATGGCGCTGGCGATCCTGCTGGGGTCGAGCCTGGGCTACCTCGGCCTCGGCGCGCAGCCGCCGGCGGCGGAGTGGGGCGTGCTGATCGCCGACGGCAAGAACCTGCTCACCCAGGCCTGGTGGGTCGCGGTGTTCCCCGGCTTCGCCATCGTGCTGGCCGGCATCGGCTTCAGCCTCGTGGGCGACGGCGTGGCCGACCTGCTGGACGTGAAGCGGTGACGGCGGCGCTGCTGCGCGTCGAAGACCTCCGCGTCAGCTTCGCAGCACAGCGCGGCACGGTGCGCGCCGTCGATGGCGTCACGCTCGCCGTGGATGCTGGGGAGACCGTCGGCCTTGTCGGCGAGAGCGGGTCCGGCAAGAGCGTGACGCTCCGCGCGATCACCCGGCTGCTGCGCCGCGCCACGGTCTCCGGCCGGGCCGAGTGGCGGGGGCGCGACTTGCTGACCCTGCCCGAGCGGGCGCTGCGCCGGGTCCGCGGGCGGGAGGTCGCGACCATCTTCCAGGAGCCGACGGCAGCGCTCAACCCGGTGCTCACGGTCGGGCAGCAGATCGATGAGAGCCTGGCCGCGCATGGCGGGCTGGACCGCCGGGCGCGGCGGGCGCGGGCGCTGGAGCTGCTCGGCCTCGTGGGCATCGCCTCCGGGGCGCAGCGGCTCCGCAGCTACCCGCACGAGTTCTCCGGCGGCATGCGGCAGCGCGCCATGATCGCCATTGCGCTGGCGGCAAAGCCGATGCTGCTGCTGGCGGACGAGCCGACCACGGCGCTGGATGTCACGATCCAGGACCAGATCCTCAAGCTGCTGATGCGGCTGACCGTGGAGCTGGGGATGGCGATGGTGCTGGTCACGCACGACCTGGGCGTGGTGGCGGAGACGTGCGGCCGGGTGTGCGTGATGTATGCCGGGCGGGTGGTCGAGGCTGGGCCGGTGGCGGCGGTGTTCGCGCGCCCGCGCCATGCCTACACCGCCGCCCTGTTGCGCTCCGTGCCGCAAGGGGGTGCGGCGCGGCAGCCGTTGACCCCGATCCCGGGCCAGCCGCCGCGGCTCGATCAGGTGATCCCCGGCTGCCCGTTCGCGCCGCGCTGCGGCTTCGTCGAGGCCCGTTGCCGGACAGACGCGCCGCCGTTCCTGGAAGTGGCGCCGGCGCAGTGGGCGGCGTGCTGGGCGGCGTTCCAAGCGCCGCGCCTCCCCCTCCTCCTCCGC
>CAXUJE010000046.1:0-3963 GCA_964251035.1 uncultured Acetobacteraceae bacterium | reverse complement strand
CGGCGTGCTGGGCGGCGGACCGGGTGGTGGCGTCGTGCTTCTAAGCACACCGGCGATATCTCGCTTGAGCACGCAGGCGGCCTCTTGCTGAACCCGCCGCTGCTGGAAGCCACGGACCTCAGCAAGCGGTTCCCCCTGCGGCGGTCGGCGCTCGATTGGCTGCGCCGGCGCCCGGCGCCAACGCTGCGGGCGGTGGACGGCGTGAGCCTCGCGGTGCGCCGGGGCGAGACGCTGGGCGTGGTCGGCGAGTCCGGCTGCGGCAAATCGACGCTGGCCCGGTGCCTGGTGCGGCTGCACGAGCCGGATGCGGGCACGGTCCGGCTGGACGGCCAGGACGCCCTGGCGCTGACCGGCGCGGCGCGGCGGGCCTATAACCGCCGGGTTCAGATGGTGTTCCAGGACCCGTACGGCTCCCTGAACCCGCGCCTGCGGGTCGGCGACGTGCTGGCGGAGGCGTTAACGGTGCACCGGGTGGTGGAGCGCGCTGCCGTGCCCGGCCGGGTGCGGGCGCTGCTCGACCTCGTGCACCTGTCACAGGACGCGGCCGGGCGCTACCCGCACGAGTTCTCCGGCGGGCAGCGGCAACGGGTCGGCATCGCCCGCGCGCTCGCGGTGGAGCCGGCGCTCATCATCGCCGACGAGCCGGTCTCGGCGCTCGACGTGTCCGTGCAGGCGCAGATCGTCAACCTGCTGCTCGAGCTGCAGGAGCGGCTTGGGCTGGCGCTGCTGTTCATCACCCACGACCTGCGCCTGGTGCGGCACATCGCGCACCGGACGGCGGTGATGTACCTCGGCCGGATCGTGGAGACCGGCCCGACCGAGGCGTTGTTCGCGACACCGCGGCACCCCTACACGCGCGCTTTGATCGAGGCGGTCCCGCAGATAGCACCCGGCGCCCGCCCTCGGGACGCGGCGGTGCAGGGCGAGCTGCCGAGCGCCATCCGGCCGCCGTCTGGCTGCCCATTCCATCCGCGCTGCCCGATTGCCGAGCCGCGATGCGCCACGGTTCCGCCCGTGCTGGCGCCCCGGCGCGCCAGGACGGGCATCACCTGGCCGGTGGCGTGCCACCTGGCCGGGCCGCCGCCGGGGTGACGGGGCTTCCAAGGTTGGCCGCAGCCCGCGCCGGCCGTGCGCCCAGGGCGTTGCGCCGCGATGCCCGGAACTCCGTGGCGTAATAGGCCAGCGACGCCATCGGCAGGGCGAACCCGATGGAGGATGCGAACCGCCAGCCACCGTGGGCATAGGCCCAGCCGCCCACGGCCGAACCGAGCGCGCCCCCCATGAAGAACGTCGCCATGAACAGGCCGTTGAGCCGGTTGCGGTACTCCGCGCCGAGCAGGAACAGGGCGCGCTGGCCGAGCACCAGGTGGGTCGTCACACCGAAGTCGAGCAGCACCCCGGCGGCGACCAGGAAGCCCAAAGCCAGCGTTGACCCGGGACGGCCGACATGGGTGAGAAGGAACGACGCCGCGGCCAGCAGCATCGCGAAGGCTGTTGTGGCCCGGCTCCAGCCCCGGTCCGCCAGCCGACCCGCGATGGGCGCCGCGACCGCGCCCGCGATGCCGGCGAAGGCGAACCACGCGATGCCCACCTGCGAGAAACGGTAGGCTGGCCCGGCGAGCAGCAACGGAACCGTGGTCCAGAACAGGCTGAAGGCGCCGAACAGCCCCGCGTGGTAAAGCGCCCGCCGCTGCAAAACCGGGGTGGTCCGGGCAAGCCGGGCCATGGACAGCAGCAGGTGCCCGTAGCCGATGCTTGACGTCGGCTGCCGCCTCGGCAGCGAACGGGCCAGGACGAGGCTCACCACCAGCAGGACCGACGCGGACAGCACGAACACGGCGCGCCAGGACGCCTGATGGGCGATCAGGCTGGCGACGGGGCGGGCCAGCATGATGCCGAGCATCAAGCCGCTCATGATGTTGCCGACCACCTGCCCGCGTATTGCCGCAGGCGCCAAATGCGACGCATAGGGCACCAGGATCTGCACGGAGACGGAGCTGAGGCCGATGCACAGCGACGCCCCCAGGAACAGCGCGGGAGACCCGGCCAGCGCCGCCCCGAGCAGGGCGGCGACGCCGGCGCCGCCGAGCAGCAGGATGAGGCCGCGGTTCTCGACGAGGTCGCCGAGCGGCACGATCAGCAGCAGCCCCAGGCCGTAGCCGAGCTGGGTCAGCGTCACGATGAGACCGGCAGCCCCGGGCGACAAGCCAAGCGCCGGACCGATCAGGCCGGCCAACGGCTGGGCGTAGTACATGTTGGCGACGATCAACCCGCCGGCCGTGGACAGAAGCACGGCAAGCCGCGTGGTCATCACAGGCGATGGCTGCGCTGTGTCAGGTGCGTCCGGCGGAACAGTCATCACGGGCCTTTTTGCGATCCGGCCCAGGCTAATCCACCCCGGCCCCGGCAGATAGGCGGCGCGGCGCGCCCCAGCCCTCGCCATCCGCCGCCCACGCCCTGCCCCTCGGCTACGATCTCGGCAGCCAGACCTCGATCGTCCCGCGTGACGGCCGCGGCAGGAAGGTGGAGAAGTCCTGGAGCGTCCAGGCCAGCCCGGCATCCGCCATCCATGCGGCGACCTGATGCGCGACAGGCTCATCGCCTGGATGGAAATAACGGATGCTCGGCCGGTCGGGCGTGCCCGCCACGCGCCGGGCCTCGACGGCGCCCAACCGCGCGAGGCTGGCCCGCAGGTGAGCCGACATCGCCTCTGCCCCTTCGGACCCGGCCGGCACATGGATGACGACGCGCGGCGACGGCGCGGCAGGAGGCGGGGATGGGACGTCCTCATGGGAAGGCGGGTTGGAAAGCCCGGGGGCATCCGGGCTGCGTCGGGCCGCAGGGGGCGTGTCACGGCTGCGGCCCGGGTCGGATGGCTGGGCCTTGGCAGGCGACGCGAGGCCGGGAACCAGCGTGGGCGTTTGCGGGTCCTGGATCGTGGGGCCGGGCACGGGTGGCGCGGCAGCAGGCGGCCCGGCTGAAGGCGGCAGGCTCAGGAGGGCCCGCGCCTGGACTTCCCGGTAGAACGCCGCGTGCAGGCCCAGGTACGCCGTCAGGGCCATGCCTGCGAACACTGCCAGGCCCAAGACCAGGCTGCGCCTGCGCCGTGCCGCCGGAACAAGCGCGGCGGCGCTTTCCGCCACGCCCGGCCGGAGCGGAAGTGTGGGCGCCGACCCGGGATGGGCCGCCCCCTTGTGCAGCGCGCCGGCTTCAATCGCCGGGTCCGTAAGGGCAGCCGGCTGATCCAACTCTTGAGAAGTCGGGAGCGGGGGTAGGCTCGCATCGGTTCCAGGCGCGGGCACGCTGTCCGGTGCTGCCGGTCGCGCAACCTTCGCTTGCGGCTGAAGCCCTAAGGCGTCCCGCAACGGCGTCATGCCGCGTCCGTCCAGCAATGCCCGGAACGCCAGGCGACCCACGAACACCACCTGCAGCGTCGGCGCGCCGTTCTCTGCGAAGTACGGCTGCATGGCCTGCAGCAGACGCAACGTCTTGGAATGCAGCGTTTCCGCCTGGGTGATCAGCAGGATGACGCGGGTTTCCCGGCCTTGCCGTTCGGCGATGGTGCGGGCAATCCGACGGGCGGCGTCCTTCTGGGATATCCTGCCATCCGGCCCCGCCACTTGGATCAGGACGTGCTCCAGCACGAGGCGGGACCGCATCGAGTTGCCCATGCGGACCACGCGCACGTCGGGCCGGGCAAGTTCCGACAGCAACCGTGACAGCGCGGCATCCCGCTGCTGGTCGTCATCCTGCAGCACGGCAGTGAACGGATGGCCATCGAGGGGCGCGGGCACGGTCCGGGCCTCGGTCCCAGCCAAGGCGCTGTCGTCCAGCATGGCTTAGGGTGCCGGCGCCTGGGTCGTGGTAGCCTCGTCTTTTGCACCCTGGGATTGCTGGAAGTCCTGGAACAGCCGGCGCTTCTCGCGCTCTGACAGGGCGGGGGCGGCCGGGGCGGGAGCCGGC
>CAXUJE010000045.1:0-23567 GCA_964251035.1 uncultured Acetobacteraceae bacterium | reverse complement strand
TCAGTCTGGGGGACTGGGGGTCGTGGGTTCGAATCCCGCCGCTCCGACCACATTTCCCATAAGCTTTATCCTGGAAGCAGGACTGTCGCCACCGCCTGCGCTGCGATGCCCTCGCCGCGCCCAGCAAATCCCAGCCGCTCGGTTGTTGTCGCCTTCACCGAGATGAGGCCGGCTCCGACGCCCAGGAGTCCCGCCAGCCGCGCCTGCATGGAGGCGGCATGCGGCGTGATCTTCGGCTGCTCGCAAATCAGCGTCACGTCGGCGTTGGCCAACCGGCCACCCCGTTGCGCGATCCGCCCGGCGGCATGCGCCAGGAAGCGGGCGCTGTCGGCATCCTTCCAGCTCGCCTCGCTTGGCGGGAAGTGGCGGCCGATGTCGCCTTCCGCCAGCGCCCCGTAGATCGCGTCGCACAGCGCGTGGATGCCGACATCCGCGTCGGAGTGCCCGGCCAGCCCGAGCGCGTGCGGCACCACGACACCGCACAGCACCAAGGCGCGGCCCGGCGCCAGCACGTGCACGTCGAAGCCGGTGCCGACCCGCGGCACCATCGCCGGCGCCAACGCCCGTTCCAGCCGCATGAGGTCCTCCGGATAGGTAAGCTTGATGTTGTCCTCGGCGCCGGGCACGAGGTCCACGGGGAGGCCCGCTTGCTCCAGCAGCGCGGCGTCGTCCGTAAGGCCGGATGCGGCACCCTGGCGGTGCAGGCGGAGCAGGGTAGGGTAATCGAACGCCTGCGGGGTCTGCGCGCGGAACAGCCCGGCCCTTTCGACTGTGGCCTCGATGCGCCCGCCCACAGCCCGCTTCAGCGTATCGGCGACCGGCAGGGCCGGAATGGCGCCCGGCACGCGGGCCAGGGCGGCGAGCAGCGCCGGGATGACGTGCCCGGGCACGCAAGGACGCGCGGCGTCGTGGATCACCCCGATTTCCGGCGCACGCGGCGCCCGGGCCTCACGCCCGGCGCGCCCGCGGTCTTGCCGGGCGCCGCCGCCCGGCACCGCCGGAAGGCAGCCGAGGCTGTCCAGCGCCGGGCCGAGCAGCGCCGGGTCTCCCACCGGCTGCAGGTGCGCCACATGGGGCAGCAGGCACTCCGCCGCCCAGCGCACGACGGGCTTGCCGGCGACCACCGCATATTGCTTTGGCTGGCCTGCCCCGAACCGGGTGCCGGAACCGGCGGCGACGAGGATGGCGGCAACACGCATGCCCGATGCAATGCAGGCCGGCCGCGGCGGCGTCAACCCGAGCGCCGGTTGCGGTCGGTGATTGCGTCAGGCGCGGCCCGGCAGTAGTTTGCCCAAATCATGGGCAACCCAAATACCACAGGCCTGATCGGCCCCATCACCCTGGGGTCAGGGCATCATGCTGTAACGCTCGACCATCCGGTCATCCTGGCGCCGATGTCGGGCGTGACGGACTTGCCGTTCCGGCGCCTGGCAAAGCGGCAGGGCGCCGGCCTCGTGGTGTCCGAGATGATCGCCTCCTGGGCCATGGTGCGGGAGAACCGGGCCACGCTGCGCATGGCGGAGGTTGATGGCTGTGGCGGCCCCAGCGCGGTGCAGCTCGCCGGCTGCGACCCGGCGGCCATGGCGGAGGCGGCGCGCATCGCGGTCGGCCACGGCGCGGACCTGGTCGACATCAACTTCGGCTGCCCGGTGAAAAAGGTCGCGGTGGGCCAGGCGGCCGGGTCCGCGCTGATGCGCGACGAGGCCGCAGCGGCCCGCATCTTGGAGGCCACGGTGGGGGCCGTGCCGGTGCCGGTCACGCTCAAGATGCGCATGGGATGGGACCACGCCAGCCTGAACGCGCCCAGCCTGGCCCGCATCGCCGAGGCGTCCGGCATCCAGATGGTCACGGTGCACGGGCGCACCCGGCAGCAGTTCTACACGGGAACGGCCGACTGGCGGTTCGTGGCAACGGTGAAGCAGGCGGTCCGCTTGCCGGTGATCGTCAACGGCGACATCCTGACGGAGGACGATGCGGCGGAGGCGCTGCGCCAGTCCGGCGCGGACGGCGTCATGATCGGCCGGGGCTGCTACGGCCGGCCCTGGTTTCCGGCGCTCGCGGCACGGTTCCTGGCGACCGGCCAACGCCAAGCTGAGCCGACTTTGGCCCAGCAGAAGGCCACGATGCTGGAGCATTACGACGCCATGCTGCGGCATTTCGGCGAGGATGCGGGGGTGCGGGTCGCCCGCAAGCACCTGTCCTGGTATTCGCGCGGCCTGTTCGGATCAACCGAGTTCCGCTCAGCCGTCAACAAGCTGTCGAGCCGGGCGGCGGTCGAGGCGCTCATCGACGCCTTCTTCGATCCGCTGATCGACCGCAACGCCGCCCGCGTGCCGGAGGCGCTCGCCGCATGAATGACGTATTGACCCAGGAGCGCCTGGCCTTGGTGGAACGGTTGACGCCACGGCCTCCGCCGGCCCCGTCCGGCGGCGCCGAGATCGACGCGCAGGCGATGCTGAGCGCGCTGCCCGTCCCCGTCGTGCTGCTCGACGCGGCGAACCGCTTCCGCTTCGCCAACCAGGCCGCCGAGCAGTTCCTCGGCGTGTCGCTGATGCAGTTGCGCCAGATGACGCTGGCCTCCCTGCTGCCGGAGGACAACCCGCTGTTCGCGCTGCTGACCCAGGTCCGGAGCCAAGGCTTCACGATCTTCGACCACGACCTGACGCTGGAAGGCCCGCGGCTCTCCAAGCGCGGCACCGCGGTGCAGGCGACGGCGCTGCTGGAGGAGCCGGGCTGCGTGCTGCTGACCTTGCAGGACAGCTCCGCCGCCCGGGCGCTGGACCGCCAGATCCAGTTCCGCGGCGCGGCGCGCAGCGTCACTGGCATGTCGGCGGTGCTGGCGCACGAGGTCAAGAACCCGCTGTCCGGCATCCGCGGCGCGGCGCAACTGCTGGAAGCCAGCGTGACCGAAGGCGACCGCGAGCTGACGGTGCTGATCCGCGACGAGGCGGACCGCATCCGCGACCTCGTGGACCGCATGGAGATCTTCGGCGAGAAGCCGATCGAGCGCCGCGCCGTGAACATCCACCGCGTGCTGGAGCACGTGCGGCGCCTCGCCGGCACCGGGTTCGCGGCGCATGTGCGGCTGACAGAAGTGTATGACCCGTCGCTGCCGCCGACCTGGGCCAACCGGGACCAGCTCATCCAGGTGATGCTGAACCTCGTGAAGAACGCGGCCGAGGCGATCACCAGCGACCCGGCACTGATGAACCGCGGCACCGGGGAGATCGTGCTGGCCACGGCCTACCAGCACGGGATGCGCCTGGCCGTCGCGGGCAGCGACCACCGGCTGCACCTGCCGCTGGTGGTGACGGTGCGCGACAACGGGCCGGGCATCCCGGAGGACATCCGCTCCCACCTGTTCGAGGCGTTCGTGACCAGCAAGCCGTCCGGCAGCGGCCTGGGCCTCGCCTTGGTCGCGAAGATCGTCGGCGACCATGGCGGGCTGATCGAGGTGGACAGCAGGCCCGGACGGACGGAGTTCCGCCTGTTCCTGCCGGTGATCATCGAGGCCGAGGCGGACGCCCCTTGAGGGATCCGAGATGACGCCCCCCACCGTCCTCGTGGCCGATGACGACCGGTCGATCCGCACGGTGCTGACCCAGGCGCTGGGCCGCTCCGGCTACCAGGTGCGCTGCACCGGCAACGCCGCCACGCTCTGGCGCTGGGTGGAGGATGGGGAGGGCGACCTGGTCATCACCGACGTGGTGATGCCGGACGAGAACGGCCTCGACCTGATCCCGCGCATCAAGCGCATCCGGCCGGATTTGCGCGTCATCGTGATGAGCGCGCAGTCCACCTTGATGACCGCGGTGAAGGCGGCGCAGCGCGGGGCGTTCGAGTACCTGCCCAAGCCCTTCGACCTCAAGGAGCTGCTGGCCGTCGTCGGGCGGGCGCTGCAAACGCCGGCGCCGGCCGCCGATACGGCGCCGAGCGAGCCGCGCGACGCGGAGGAGCGCCTGCCGCTGATCGGCCGCAGCGTCGCGATGCAGGAGATCTACCGCAGCATCGCCCGGCTCACCACGACCGACCTGACCGTTATGGTGAACGGGGAGAGCGGGACGGGCAAGGAGCTGGTGGCGCGCGCGCTGCACGACTACGGCCGCCGCCGCACCGGGCCGTTCGTCGCCATCAACATGGCCGCCATCCCGCGCGAGCTGATCGAAAGCGAGCTGTTCGGGCATGAGCGCGGCGCCTTCACCGGGGCGCTGAACCGCGCCCAAGGCCGCTTCGAGCAGGCCGCCGGCGGCACGCTGTTCCTGGACGAGATCGGCGATATGCCGGCCGAAGCTCAGACCCGGCTGTTGCGCGTGCTTCAGGAAGGCGAGTTCACCACCGTCGGCGGGCGGCAGCCGATCCGGGCCAACGTCCGCATCGTGGCCGCGACCCACCGCGACCTGCGCCAGGCGATCCGCGCCGGGCAGTTCCGCGAGGACCTGTTCTACCGGCTGAACGTGGTGCCGATCCGCCTGCCGCCGCTGCGCGAGCGGCTGGAGGACATCCCCGTGCTCGCCCGGCACTTCCTGGAAAAGGCCCGGGACAGCGGCCTGCCGGCGAAGTCGCTCGACCAGTCCGCCATCGAGCGCCTCCGCCAGCACCGCTGGCCCGGCAACGTGCGCGAGCTGGAGAACCTCATGCGGCGGCTCGCCGCCTTGTATGCGCAGGAGATGATCACCGACGAGGTGATCGGCACCGAGCTGCTGGAAAGCGGCATCGACGCGGAGCCGGCGCACGGCACCGGCAACCCCGAGCCGCTGGCGCTTGCGGTGGAGCGGCACATCCGGCAATTCCTCGCCGCCAGCCGGGACGGGATGCCGATGCGCGACATCTATGACCAGGTGATCGCGGAGGTGGAGCGCCCGCTGATCCAGATGACGCTGTCGGCGACGCGCGGCAACCAGATCAAGGCGGCCTCCATGCTCGGCCTCAACCGCAACACGCTGCGGAAGAAGATCCGTGACCTGGACATCCCGGTCGTGCGCGGGATCGGGTGAGGTGAACGCTTCCAGCAGACGCTCGGCGCTTCGGGCGGCAGCGGCGCCGCCGCGCCGCTCGCTGCCGCGACGGGTGGCGGACACGCTGCTGGGCAAGATCGTCACGCTGCTGCTGGCGGCGTTCGCGCTGGCGCTGGGCATCTCGACTTTTGTCATGCTGTCGGGCGGCGTGCGGCTCACGCCCAACCTGATGTTCGCCCTGGTGCTGTCGAACCTTGTGGTGCTGCTGCTGCTGGGCGCGGTGCTGGCCGGGCGGATCACCCGGATTTGGGTGGAGCAGCGCCGCGGGTCGGCCGGGTCGCGCCTGCATGTCCGGCTGGTGCTGCTGTTCAGCGTCGTCGCCGTCACCCCTGCCATCGTCGTCGCCGTGTTCGCGACCGCATTCTTCAACCTGGGTATCCAGTCGTGGTTCAACGACTCGGTCCGCATCGCGCTGAACGAGGGCTTGGAGGCGTCGCGCGGCTACCTGGAGGAGCACCGCAACAACATCCGGGCCGACGTGCTCGGCATGGCCAACGACATCGCGCGCGACGGGCGGTTCCTGCCGAGCGACCCCTATGCTCTCGGCCAAATCCTGCAAACCCAGACTGTGCTGCGCGGCTTGACCGAGGCGATCATCTACGAACCGGTGACTGGTACGGTGATCGCGGGCGTCGGCCCGATGTCGGGCTTCGGCGTGGAACCGGCGCCGCCGGAAGCGACGGAGCAGGCCAAGAACGGCGATGTCGCGGTGCTGGGATCGCCCGACGACAACCAGGTGCGGGCCGTGGTCCAGCTCAACACCAAGCCGAGCTCGATGCTGCTGATCGGACGCCCGGTCGATCAGGAAATCCTCAACCACATGGCGCGGACCGAGCGTGCGGTCGCCGAATACAAGCAGCTCGACGAGAACCGGTCCGGGCTGCAGGTGACGTTCGCGCTGATCTTCGCCCTGGTCGCGCTGCTCGTGCTGTGCGCCGCCATATTGATCGGTCTGGTGCTCGCCAACCAGATCGCGCGCCCGGTCGGGCGGCTGATCCTCGCGGCCGAGCGGGTCCGGGCGGGCGACCTTTCGGTGCGGGTGCCGGAAGTGCAGAGCGAGGACGACGTGGCCGGGCTGTCCCGCGCGTTCAACCGCATGACGGGGCAGCTCGCGTCGCAGCGGACGGAGCTGATGGACGCCTACAGCCAGATCGACGGGCGCCGGCGGTTCACTGAGACGGTGCTGGCGGGCGTGTCCGCAGGCGTCATCGGGCTGGACGCCTCAGCCAACGTCGAGCTGCCGAACCGGGCGGCGAGCGAGCTGGTCGGCATGGACCTGATGGCGGCCATCGGCCTGCCGCTGGGCCACGTGGTGCCGGAGTTCGCGCCGCTCTTGGACCAGGCGTCCGACCAGCCGGAGCGGGCGCGGACCGCGGAGGTGCAGATCGGCCCGCCGTCGCGCCGCCGCACCCTGCTGGTGCGGATCGGCACCGACCTGCACGGCGGGCAGCCGGACGGCTACGTCGTGACGTTCGACGACATCACCGAGCTGCAATCGGCGCAGCGCAAAGCCGCCTGGGCGGACGTCGCCCGGCGCATCGCGCATGAGATCAAGAACCCGCTGACCCCGATCCAGCTCTCGGCGGAGCGGCTGAAGCGGCGCTTCACCAAGGAGATCACGTCAGACCCCGAGACGTTCGCGCAGTGCGCCGACACCATCGTCCGCCATGTCGGCGACATCGGCCGCATGGTGGACGAGTTCTCGGCCTTCGCCCGCATGCCGCAGCCGGTGCTGCGGCCGGAGGACACCGGGCGCATCGCGCGGGAGGCGCTGGTCCTGCAGCGCAGCGCCCGGCCGGAGATCGTCTGGTCCACCGACATCCCGGAGCGCGGCCCGATGGCGCTGTGCGACCGCCGGCTGGTCGGCCAGGCGCTGACCAACCTGCTGCAGAACGCGGCCGATGCGGTGGCCATGCGCCCGCGTGGGCCCGGCGAGCCGGCCGGGCACATCGGCCTCTCCGTCCACGCGGATGCCGGCACGGTGGCGATCCAGGTGCGCGACGACGGAGTGGGATTCCCGGACGAGGACCGCGAGCGGCTGACCGAGCCGTATGTCACGCATAAGCCAAAGGGCACTGGGCTGGGCTTGGCGATCGTGAAGAAAATCATGGAGGACCATGGCGGCAGCCTCGCGCTGGACGACTGCACGGACGGACCCGGTGCGGTCGCCACGCTGTCCCTGCCGCTCTTGGTGGCCGAACCAGTGAAGGCTTAGCAATGGCGAACGAGATCCTGATCGTTGACGACGAACCCGACATCCGCATGCTGATCGAGGGCATCCTCGAGGACGAAGGCTACACGGTCCGGCAGGCCGGCGACTCCGACGCGGCGCTCGCGGCCTTCCGGATGCGCCGGCCGTCGCTGGTGATCCTCGACATCTGGCTGCAGGGGTCGCGGCTCGACGGCCTTGGTATCCTGAAGGCGCTGCTGACCGAGGAGCCGCACGTCCCCGTCGTGATGATCTCCGGCCACGGCACCATCGAGACGGCGGTCGCGGCGATCCAGCTTGGCGCCTACGACTTCATCGAGAAGCCGTTCAAGTCGGACCGGCTGCTGCTGATCATCCGCCGGGCGCTGGAGGCGGCGCGGCTGGCCCAGGAGAATGCGGAGCTGCGGCTGCGCGCCGGGTTCGAATCGAACCTGACGGGGCACAGCGCCGCGATCACCGCGCTCCGCGCCGCCGTGGAGCGGGTGGCGCCGACCGGCTCCCGCGTGCTGATCAGCGGACCCGCCGGGTCCGGCAAGGAGGTCGCGGCGCGGATGGTGCACACACGGTCGCGCCGGGCGGACGGGCCGTTCGTCGCGCTGAACTGCGCCACGCTGAACCCGGCCCGCTTCGAGGAGGAGCTGTTCGGCGTGGAGGCCGGCGCCGACCCCGTCGCCGCCCCGCGCCGCGCCGGCGTGCTGGAGCGCGCGCATGGCGGGACGCTGCTGCTCGACGAGGTGTCGGACATGCCGCTGGAAACCCAGGGCAAGATCGTGCGCGCGCTTCAGGACCAGACCTTCGAGCGGCTTGGCGGCTCCTTCCGGGTCAAGGTGGATGTCCGCGTGCTCGCCACCACCAACCGGGACTTGCAGGCGGAGATCGGCAGCGCGCGGTTCCGTGAGGACCTGTACTACCGCCTCGCCGTCGTGCCGATCCGCATGCCGAGCCTGAAGGAGCGGCGGGAGGACGTGCCGGAACTCGCCCGCTACTTCCTCGAACGCTCGGCCGAAACGTCCGGCATGCCCGGGCGCGAGCTGTCGACGGACGCGCTGACGGCGCTGCAGGCCTACGATTGGCCCGGCAATGTCCGGCAGCTTCGCAACCTCATGGACTGGCTGCTCATCATGGCGCCGGGCACCGCAAGCGACAGCATCCGGGCGGAGATGCTGCCGGCGGAGATCAGCCAGGGCGCCCCGGCGCTGCTGAACTTCGATCCCAGCGCCGACCTCATGGGCCTGCCGCTGCGGGAAGCGCGGGACCTGTTCGAGACGCAGTACCTCCAGGCGCAACTGCTGCGGTTCGGCGGCAACATCAGCCGTACTGCCGGCTTCGTCGGCATGGAGCGCAGCGCGCTGCACCGCAAGCTGAAGCAGTTGGGCGTCAACTCCGACGACCGCGGGGCCGCATGAGCCGGATCGCCTACGTCAACGGGCGCTACCTGCCGCAGCGCGACGCCTCTGTGAACGTGGAGGACCGAGGCTACCAGTTCGCCGACGGGATCTACGAGGTCGTGCACCTCCACCGCGGCCGGTTCATCGACAGCGGCCGCCACATGGCGCGGCTGGAGCGGTCGTTGGCCGAGGTGCGGATCGCCATGCCCATGGGCCGGCAGGCGCTGCTCCACGTGCTGGCCGAGATCGCGCGGCGCAACCGGGTGCAGGATGGGCTGCTGTACATGCAGGTGACGCGCGGCGTCGCCCGGCGCGACCACGCCTTCCCCGCCGCAGAAATAAAGCCCGCCTTGGTGGTGACGGTGCGCCGCATCCCGCCCTATCCCGCCGACGTCGAGCGCTGGACGGCGCGCGCCATCACCCACCCGGACCAGCGCTGGGCGCGGTGCGACATCAAATCGACGGGCCTGCTGCCCAACGTGCTGGCCCGGCAGGCGGCGGCCGAGCAGGGAGCGGCCGAGGCCATCCTGATCGACGCGGCCGGCATGGTGACGGAAGGGGCTGCCACGAGCCTGTGGATCGTGGACGCCGAGGGCCGGTTGCGCACCCGGCACCTGGACCATGGCATCCTGCCGGGCTGCACCCGTGGCGCGTTGCTGGCGGTCATGGGGGATGCGGGCATTGCCTTTGCCGAGCGGGCCTTCAGCGAGGCCGAGCTGCGGACGGCGCAGGAGGCGTTCCTGACCAGCGCCACCAGCTTTGTGAAGCCGATCGTGACGATTGACGGCCGGCCGGTCGGCGATGGCCGGGTCGGCCCGACGACCCGCACGTTGTTCGCGTTGTTCGCCCGACACGTCCACGGCATGTCCAACGCCGCCTAGTGTGCCGGATCAGAAGTTCGTCGGCCCTTGCCGGCGGACTTCTGGTCGGCCGGCACGCTGAAAACAAAGACTCTGGTGGGTCGAAGCTGGGGTTCGCCACTTCGGTGAACTTCAGTTTCGGCATACTAGGGTTGTTTCGCCAGGCGGCGTTGCTAGGTTTGCATTGCCGGTCCATATCCGGGCTTGCGGCAACACCCTTGTGGCATTCGGCATCTTGCGGAAGTCACACAACAAATAGGACACGAACGTGGCCACTGAGAAATCGCAGAATGTTCAAGATGTTTTCTTGAACCATGTGCGCAAGTCCAAAACTCCCGTCACCGTTTTCCTGGTCAACGGCGTCAAGTTGCAGGGCATCATCACCTGGTTTGACAACTTCTCGGTGCTGCTGCGCCGGGATGGCCATACGCAGCTTGTCTATAAGCATGCGATCAGCACCGTGATGCCGGGTGCGCCGATCCAGCTTTTTGACGCCAGCAAGGTCGAAGCCGCGGTGCAGGAGGCGAGTTCTGGCAGCAGCGCCGGCTGACACCGGCACGACGCCGACCCGCGCGGCGGTCGTCCTGCCTTGGGAAAAGCCGTCCCGGCAGGACGCCTCCCGCGCGGCGGACGCGCAGTTGGCCGAAGCGGTGGGGCTGGCCGCGTCGATCGGTCTGGTCGTGGTGCACACCACCATCCCGCCATTGCGCACCCGGCGCTCGGCGACTCTGCTGGGCCAGGGACAGGTCGCGACCATCGGCGAGGCGATCCATGCCGAGGAGGTCGCAGTCGCGGTGGTGGACGCGCAGCTCAGCCCGGTGCAGCAGCGCAACCTGGAGCGGGCCTGGGAGTGCAAGGTCATCGACCGCACAGGCTTGATCTTGGACATCTTCGGGGAGCGCGCGCGCACCAAGGAAGGCGCCATGCAGGTCGAGCTGGCGCATCTTGAGTACCAGCGCAGCCGGCTCGTGCGCTCCTGGACCCATTTGGAGCGGCAGCGCGGCGGCTTCGGCTTCCTGGGCGGGCCCGGCGAAACCCAGATCGAGGCCGACCGGCGGCTGATCGGCGACCGCATCGTGCGGGTCAAGAAGGAGCTGGAGCAGGTGCGGCGCACCCGCGGCCTGCACCGCAGCGCCCGAAGCCGCGTGCCCTATCCCATCGTCGCCCTGGTCGGATACACCAACGCCGGCAAGAGCACGCTGTTCAACACCCTGACCGGGGCCGAGGTGCATGCGCAGGACCAGCTCTTTGCGACGCTCGACCCGACCATGCGTGGCTTGCGGCTGCCGTCGCATCGCCGGGTCATCCTGTCGGACACCGTGGGCTTCATCAGCGACCTGCCCACCGAGTTGGTGGCGGCGTTCCGGGCGACGCTGGAGGAGGTGAGCGAGGCCGACGTCATCCTGCACGTCCGCGATGTTGCCCATCCGGACAGCGCGTCGCAGCGCGCCGATGTGGTCCGCGTGCTGGACGGCATGGTGAGGGATGGCGTGCTGGACGCCGATTGGCCGTCCCGCACCATCGAGGTGCTGAACAAGGCGGACCTGATGGGCGGAGTCGAGGCCGTGCCGGCGCGGGATGGCTGCGTCGCCGTCTCGGCCATCACCGGCGACGGCCTGCCCGCGCTGTCCCGCGCGATCGACCACCGGATTTCGGCCGGCATGGAGGTGGCCGATTACCACCTCCCGGCCTCGGACGGCGCGCGGATGGCCTGGCTGTATGAGCACGGCGAGGTGATGGAGCGGCGGGACGAGGAGGACGGCGTCCACATGGTCGTCCGCATGCTCGCCGCCGACCGGGCACGGTTCGAGCGCGGCGCGTGAGCCCCGCGTGGGACTTGGCCGAGGTCGTGCAACTCGTCCGGGCCGTCGCCCGCGCCGAAATCATGCCACGGTTCCGCAACCTGGCGCCCGGCGACGTTCAGGCGAAGACCGGGCCGCTTGACCTCGTGACCGCAGCCGACGAGCAGGCCGAGCTGCGCCTGGCCATGGGCTTGGGCCGGCTGTTCCCCGGTTGCGCCGTGGTGGGGGAGGAGGAGGCGTCACGCGACCCCGCGCTGCTGGCCGCGGTTGCCGATGCGGATCTCTGCTTCGTGGTGGACCCGGTGGACGGGACGGCGAACTTCTGCGCCGGGCTGCCGCTGTTCGGCACGATGGTGGCGGTGGTGCGCCGGGGCGCGGTGGTGGGTGCTGTGATCCATGATCCCGTCGGCGACGACACGGCCTGGGCCGCGGCGGGGCAGGGAGCCTGGATGGAAACCGCATCGGGAGACCGGTCCGCCTTACGTGTCGCGGCGCCCGTGCCGCTGGCCACCATGGCCGGCAGCGTTTCGTGGAAGTACATGCCGGAGCCGCTGCAAGCCGTGGTCTGCCGCAACCTGCCGCGGCTCGGTGCGGCTTGGGACTACCGCTGCGCCGCGCACCAATACCGCATGCTGGCAGCGGGGCATTGCCATTTCAGCATCTATCACCGGCTGATGCCGTGGGACCATGCTGCGGGATGGCTGCTGCACCGGGAGGCCGGCGGTTGGTCGGCGCAACTCGACGGCACACCATACAATCCGGCGCAAACCACTGGCGGCCTGATCTGCGCGCCGGACGAGGCAAGCTGGCGCGCGCTTCGGTCGGCCTTGTTTGAGGACTGAGCTATTCGAGCCGCTTCACGGCGGCCCAATGCGCCTCCATCGTGTGGAGCGTCGTGTCGGCTGGGCTTTGTCCCTCCTCCGCCAGGCTACGCTCCACCGCGTTGAACCGGCGCGTGAACTTCGCGTTGGCCGCCCGGAGGCAAGACTCCGGGTCCAGGCCCAGCTTCCGCGCCAGGTTGGCGACGACGAACAGGATGTCCCCGACCTCGTCCGCCAGCCGGTCTGGGTCGGCGCCGGGCAGTTCGGCGCGGAGTTCCGCGACCTCCTCCTCAAGCTTGTCCAGCACGGCGGGCGCGTCCGGCCAATCGAAGCCGACCCGGCCGGCGCGACCGGTCAGCTTCGCGGCGCGGGTCAGCGCGGGCAGGCCGGCGGACACCCCGGCCAGCACCCCCGTTTCGGCACGGGCCAGGCGCTCCCGGGCTTTCTGGTCTTCCCAGCCCGGCGGACGAGGCGCATCCGGCCCGGCAGGGAAGACATGCGGGTGACGTCGGACCATCTTGTCCGTGATGGCGCGGGCCACGTCGGCAAAGCCGAACGCGCCGGCCTCCTCGGCCATCTGCGCGTGGTAGACCACCTGGAACAGCAGGTCCCCGAGTTCGTCCGGCAACGCCGCCATGTCGCGCCGGGCAATGGCGTCGGCGACTTCGTAGGCTTCCTCGATCGTGTAGGGCGCGATGGTCTCGAAGCTTTGCGCCTGGTCCCATGGGCATCCCGATACGGGATCGCGGAGCGCCGACATCACGTGGAGCAGGCGGGCGATTTGCCGCTGCGCCTCGTCCTCCGCCGCGAAGTCCGTCAAGCGGCGTCTGCCAGCCGCACTCCGCAGGCGTCGAACGTCGCGAACAGCCGTGCGGCGGCCTCCTCGCCCAGGCGCAGGTGCGGCGGGCGGACGTTCAGCCACGCATCGTCCCCGGTGTGGCGGGCCACCAGCGCTTTCAGGCCGGGGATCAACGCCGCAGATGTCACGGCCCGGCGGAGCGCGGTCAACACCTCCTGCGCCGCGACCCCAGCCTCGGCATTCCAGCCCGCGTAAACCTGCGCATTCACGGCGGAGGTCACGTTGCTGGCTGCCGAGATCGACCCGGCGCCCCCGGCCTTGAGAAGCTGATGCAAGTGGCTGTCATCACCGCAATACACCTCGAACCCGTCCTGGGCGAAATGCTCGACATAGGCGCGGGTGTTGGTGAAGTCGCCGCTGCTGTCCTTGATGCCCTTGATAGCGCCGGGGAAGGCGTGCAGCAGCCGGCCGACCAGCGCCACGGTGAACGGCACCGCGGACTGCGCGGGGAAATGATACAGGAAGATTTTCGTGCCGCCGCCGACGCGCTGGACGACCTCGCTGAACCAGGCGAACAGGCCGTCCTCGCTCGGGTTCTTGTAGAAGAACGGCGGCAGGACGAGGACGCCGGGGCAGCCGAGGTCGGCCGCGTGCCGAGCCAGCAGCGCCGTGTCGGTCAAGGCCGGCGTGGCGACGCCGGGCAAGAGGCGGGCGGGCGGGATGCCGCGCTCGACCAGGCCCTCCAGCACCGCGATGCGCTCGGACACGCCGAGCGAGTTGGCCTCGCCCGTCGTGCCCAGGACGCCCAGCCCGTTGCAGCCATTGGCCAGCAGCCAGCGGCAATGGGCGGCCATGCGGTCCAGGTCAGCCGACAGGTCCGCGCGCATCGCCGTCAGCACGGCCGCGTTCACGCCGCCATACAGCGCATCCTTCATCATCCCGACCTCTGCTTGATGCGGCGCGGCACGCGCGGCGAGCGTCCGGGCCAGTCCACGACATGGTGCTCGAGCGGCCCGGCCCGGCGCTCGTTCACCACCCGGCCGCGCACCGAGATGCCGGCCGTGTGCACGGTCTCCGGGTCGCCGGACACCAGCGGATGCCACCACGCGAGGCTCTTGCCCTCGGCCAGGCGGCGGTAGGCGCATGTGGGCGGCAGCCAGTCGATGTCATCCAGCGTGTCGGGGGTCAGGGCGACGCAGTCGGGGACCTTGGCCTGCCGGGCCTCGTAGTGGCTGCAGCGGCAGGTCGCGCCGTCCAGCAGGCGGCAGGACACGTTGGTGAACGACAGCTCCTGCGTCTCGTCGTCGCGCAGCTTGTGCAGGCAGCATCGGCCGCAGCCGTCGCAGAGCGACTCCCATTCCGCCCGCGTCATGCGGCCAAGCGGCGTCGTCTTCCAAAAGGGCCGGTCCATGCCGTGCAGCTTAGCCAGGGCCAGGGGGAACGGGAAGGGCTACCGCCGCGGGGCGCCAAGCGGCTGCTGCTGGATCGGCGCAGACCTGGGCAGCGGCTGCAGTTGCACGGGCGGGGGCAAGGCGGGCGCCGGCGGCGCCTCGGCCTGTTGCCCGTACTGGGTCAGTACTTGCCGCAGCGGGTCGGCGGCCGGGTTCGTGGCCTCCATGCCGAGCACGATCTGCTGCGCCGCCACGGGCCGGCCGTAATAGGCCGCGTTCCAATCGGACTTGGCTCCCAGCAGGCTGCCGCTCAACGAGATGCCGGCATAAAGCCCGCGCGCCCGGGTGAAGCCCACGATGTCGGCGCGGAGCGCGGCCGTGGTCGCGCCCTCGATCCCGCCGCCCAGGTCCACGAAGGTTGCGCTGGCGTCGGCGCCCAGCTTGAACTGGCTGTCCATGATGGCGCTCAGCCCCTTGTCGGACATGATCATCAGCATGACCTCCGCGTCCTGGATGCCCGCCTGGAAGCCGATGCTGCCGCCGCCGAGGCCGTAGAACGCCGGCGCCGACCATGACCCGGCGGCGTCCCGCGCTACCAGCACGCAGCTCCCGCCCTGGCCGCCGAACAGGAAGCCCGCCTTGAACACCTGCGGGCAGATCATCACCGCGCGGGCGCGCTTCAGCACGTACTGCGCGTCCGTGCCGTCCCGGTTGTTCAGCATCTCCTGCGCCGCAAGCGTGGCGCGGTCCACCAATTGCTGCTGCTGCTCGGCCTGCGCATGCGCGGCCAGCGGCGCCAAGGCCAGGACGGCCAGCAGAACGATACGGCGCATCGGGCATCTTCCTTCTTGAGATGCACAATCCTAGCGCCGGATTATGGCGTTACCAAGCGCTGTTGAGGCGCCACTTCAGCCGTTCTGGTTCTCGAACCCAGGCGACTCGTTGACGGAGGCCACACGCCATCCTTCCGGCAGGCGCTCCAGCCGGGTCAGGGACAGGTTATAGATGGACAAATGCAGGGCGCGGCGCGCGTCGATGTCCATCGCGTGGGCCACGGCGGCCCGGATGGCGCCGCCATGGCTCACGATGACCACGTCGCGCCCATTGTGCCGCTCGGCCAGGCGTTCCATGGCCTCGCCGACGCGGACCAGCACCTCGGCCATGCTTTCCCCGTTGGGCGGCCGTTCGTCGGCGGCCAGCGGCCAGAACGGGTGGGCCGGCGTGGAAAGGAGCGGCGGCAGGGCGGCGTGGCGCAGGCCCTGGTAGTCGCCCAGGTCCTGCTCGATCAGGTCGGGTTCGACCGCCAGATCCTGCGCCGGGTAGCCGGCCTTGAAGATCGCCTCCGCCGTGCGGCGCGTGCGGGACAGCGGCGTGCAGAGCCAGGCGGCGGGCCGGGGCAGGCGCGCCGCCAGCGCCTGGTACATCGGCACCTGCGCCACCAGGCTGTCGGGGCAAAGCTGCACGTCCCGCACGCCGTACAGGGTGGCGCGCTCGTTCTCCGCCACGATGGCGTGGCGGATCAGCCAGAAGTTGGTGGGCATCATTCGCCTATGCTCAAAAGCGCGCCGCGCAGCCGGGCCTGGCGGAACTGGGCTGCGAACAGCCAAATCCCGGCGGCCATCCAGACGACGTTGAGGGCCATGGCCCAGGCGAGGTGGTCCCACCGCACCACGCCGCCAAGCGCCGCCCGCATGCCCTCGAACACATGCGACGACGGCAGCGCGAAGGCGATCGGCTGCACCGCGGCCGGCAGCACGGACACTGGGTAGAACACCGCCGAGAACGGCGTCAGGCCGAACAGCACCGACCATGCCAGCGCTTCCGCCCCGGCGCCGTGGCGGAGGATCAGGCTGACGACGCCGAGCGCCACCCACCAGCCCATGACCATCAGGTTGGCGAAAAACAGCACCACGACCGGACCCATGGCGAACAGGTTGAAGGCATAGAGCAGGAAGGCGAGCAGGATCGCCGGCAGCACGCCGGTCAGCATGCGCAGCACCGAGATGCCGATCAGCGCCGACACCATCTCCCACGGCCGGATCGGGCTGACGAAGACATGGCCCAGGTTGCGGGACCAGAGTTCCTCCAGGAAGCTGATCGCGACGCCCATCTGGCTGCGCAGCGCCACCTCCCACAGCAGCACGCCCCCCAGCAAGGCGCCTGCCGCCACGATGGCCGCATTGCCCGCCCGCCCGATCAGGTAGCTCGTCGTGAAGCCCCAGATGCACATCTGCAGCACCGGCCAGTACATCAGCTCCAGCAGCCGCGGCCAGGACCGGCGGTAGAGCGCCAGGTGCCGGTAGATCAGCCCCCAGATGCGCCGCAGCGCGCCCGCTCCCGTCATGCCGCCACCGTGCCGCGGCGGGCGATGTCGAGAAAGACCTGCTCCAGGTCGTTCCGCCCGTAGCGGTCCAGCAACTCCGGCGGCGAGCCGCTGTCCACGATGCGCCCTTGCTTCAGCATCAGCACGGAGTCGCACAGTCGCTCGACCTCCGCCATGTTGTGCGACGCGAGCAGGATGGTGCAGCCGCTTTCCCGCCGGTAGCGCTCAAGCCAGCCCCGCACCATGTCGCCGGTGTCGGGATCAAGGCTCGCCGTCGGCTCGTCCAGCAGCAGCACGTCCGGCCGGTTGATCAGCGACTTCGCCAGCGCCACCCGGGTCTTCTGCCCCGCGGACAGGTTGCCAGCCGGGCGGTTCAGCAGTCCGGTCAGGTCGAGCTGCACCGCCAACTCGCGAATCCGCGCCTCAAGGCCACGCACGCCGTACAGGTGGCCATAGACCCGCAGGTTCTCCGCGACGCTCAGCCGGGACGGCAGCGCGATGTAGGGCGAGGAGAAGTTCATCCGGGCCAGCGCCGCGAACCGGTCGCGCGCCATGTCGTGCCCCAGGATGCGGATGCTGCCGGCGGTCGGGATCAGCAGTCCCAGCAGCATGGCGATGGTCGTGGTCTTGCCCGCGCCGTTGCCGCCCAGGAGGCCCAGCGTGCCGCCGGACGCCACGCCGAAGGTGATGCCGTCCACTGCGGTCACGTCGCCGTAGCGCTTGGTCAGGCCCTGGACTTGGATGGCGTGCATGGCCGGGGATTAGGCGTCTCGGAACGGTTCGCCAAGGGCCGCCTCTATGCCGTCACCGCGAGGGCGCGGCCCCCGAACAGGGCGATCCCCTGGTCTCGCCCCCATTGCACCGCCTCGTCCTCGTCGGCCCGGCTCAGCATCCACTCGGCGGCCCCGGCCCGCAGGGCGGCCGGCGCGGTCCGCCTCAGCGCCGGCGACCAGCGGAGCTGCACGAAATCCAGTTCCATCGGCGGCAAGCACAGCAGCGGCAGCGACGCCGCCGTGACGCCGCGCAGCAGCAGGCGGTAGCCGCGGGCCTGGGCAAAGCCCCGGGCAAAGGCGAAGGCGGCCGGGTCGGCCAGCACGTCAGCCGGCTGCAGTTCCAGCACGGTGTGCCCACGCAGCCGGCTCGGCAGCACGGAGTCGAAGCGCAGGAACTCGGGACTGAGAATGCTGTCCACGTTCAGGCCGAGGCTGAACGGCCCGGCGCTGCGCAGCTCGAACGGCGCGGAAAGCAAGGCCAGCATCCGGCTGTCGAGGACCCGGGTCAGCCTGCGGAACAGCCAGGCGTCGGCCTCCATGCTGCGGCCGGGCACCAGGGTGTCGGCCAGTTCCGATACGGACAAATAGCGCTTTTCCCAGGCGAGCCGCACTTGGGCGCCGTCCAGCCGGTGGACGGGCTTGCGCCGGGCGAACCGGGTCATGTCGGCGGCGGCGAGGTGCCGCTCCATCGCGGCCAGGGCGGCGGCGTCCAGCGGCATGGGGGGCGGGGCAACCGGGATGGCCCGGCGCCGCGGCACGGTTTCGGCATCATCCCCGGAACCGGCGGCGGCCAGAAGCGCTGCGCCGTCGCGCGGCAGGTCGAACAGCCGGACCAGGCTCTGCGCCGTCGCCGGTCCGATGCGGAGGCCGGTTCCGAGCAGGTGCTCCATGGCCTCCAGGGACTGCTGGAGCACTGCCGGCGCCGGGCCGCGCCAACTCACCGCCAGCCGTCCCGTCGGCAGGTCGTGCAGGCGGGCGCGTTCGGCCGAAAGCAGCGGGTCGAGCGCCTCCCGCATCAGCCGCAGATGATGCGGCCGTGTCAGCCGCGGCGGCAATAGGTCGGCGCGCAGCAGCAGGACGCGCCGCTCCACGCCGGACGCCGCGCAATCGCGCACCAGGCCCTGCAGCGCCGCAAGGCCAGGGGAGCCGGCCGGCGCCGCCGCATGCGTTTGGGCGTCCCGGGCGGCTGCCTTTGCCTCCGGCGGCGACTCTGGAAACGCCGCTGGGCGGTCTCGCCTTTCCTCGCTCATGCCATGGCCATGGATCGGGCCTCGGCCGGAGCGGCGGCCTCGAGCAGGGCCGGGTTGCCGCAGCCCGCCCGCCCGGCCGGCCCTGTGGCGTAAGCGCGCTCCGTGCATTGCCGCATCGAGCAGCGGCCCGGCCCGCAGGCGCCGATGCGCTGGGCGGCCAGCATCGCGTCGACCCAGCGTCCCTGGAACCGTCGGATGCCGTGCGCCAAGCCCCAACTCAAGGCGTGCTCCGTGTCAGCCCGGTGCAGCACGACCCGGCTCTCCCCCAGCGCCGCGACCGCTCGCGCGACCGCAGCCCCGGCCTCCGGCAGCCGCGGGGACCAGTCGAGCTTGATGAGGTCCGGCTCCAGCACCGCCGGCACGGTCAGCATCAGCGCGTGGTGCGACACACCGTCCAGCACGAGCGACAGCCCGGCGAACCGGAGGCGCGTGCGGGCGGCCACGAACGCCTCCGGGTCCGCGCAGGCCTCGATGAGCGGGATCTCCACGCCGACCTGGGCGCCGATGGCACGGCAGGCCGCGGCGAACTGCGCGAACCGGTCGGACATGATGCCGGACAGCGTCAGGTTGAGGTGCAGCATCGGACCCAGGCCCCGCGCCCCGGCCGTCAGCGGGCCGTTCGCCTGCAAATCCCGCCGAAGCACGTCCAGCATCCGCCTATCCAGCCGGCTGGCCAGGTGGCGGAACAGGAACGGGTCCGCGTGCGCCTGTCCCGCCACGGCGATCCGGGCTTCCAGCACATCAACGGAAAAGCTGATCTCCCGGAACAGGGGCTGCAAGCGGGCCTCCCGCCCCGGCACGAGCAGCACGGCGGTTTGCCGCCGCGTCAGGTCGGTGATGCGGCTGTGTTCGATCACGGACTCAAGGGCATCGATCAACTGGGCGCTGCCCTTCGGCTCGGCGGAAGCAGGGTCGGGCAGGGCGTCCAGCACGCGGGCCTGGGCATAGCGCAGCAAGGCCGTGCCGTCCCGCTCCAGCGACCACAGCGTGGTCAGGCCGGCGGGGTCCGGCACGTCCACCTGGAACAGCCGCGCCAGCGTGGCCGCCAGCGGGCAGGTCCCGTCGTCGGCGCGGAACAGCAGCAGCAGGTCCTCGTTGTGCAGCGCGAAGACCTGGCCCTCCTGCCGCTGCGCCGCGTCGTCCATCACGGCGCGGGCGATGCGCCGGTGGTGCGGGCGCGGCGCCGGCAGAGCCATTTGCGACAAATGCAGCACGAGCGCCATACGGCCATGCGGCGCGCGCAGGGCACGCTCCACCGCATCCAGCAGGTGCCGTCCGATGTGGTGGGCTGCCGGGGCCGTGGCCTCACGGGTGCTGACGATGGTGCGATGCGATTTCAGTGTCGTGGTCCTCGCTTGGTGAGGGTAAGATGCCGCATTATGATTACCAGCAGGTTAGCGAATTTCGCCTCCGTCTTCGGCATGGGTCCGCGGGCGCCCGATCTTCCCCGCTTGGCGCCTGGGCGCCGGATCTATGCCATCGGCGACGTGCATGGGCATCTGCCGCAGCTCCAGGCACTGCACGAGGCGATCGCCAGGGATCTCAGCGAGCGCCCGGCCGGCCGGCCGCTGCTGGTCCATATGGGGGATCTCATTGACCGCGGCCCGGATTCGGCCGGAGTGCTCGCGCGGCTGGCAGCCGGGCCGCCGATACCCGGCGTGCCCATGGTGAACCTGATGGGCAATCACGAGTGGATGTTCCTGATGGCCTTGGCCCTGCAGGACCAGCGCGAAGCCGACAACTGGCTCGACAACGGCGGCACCGAGACCTTGGCAAGCTGGGGCATGCGCCCGTCCGTCCCGCTCGCGCAGTGGCCGGCGCTGGTGCCACGCGCGCATGTCCTTTTCCTTCGCGGGCTGGCCGCCTGGTATCAGCGCGACGGATACGTGTTCGCCCATGCAGGCGTCCGGCCCGGCGTGCCGCTGGCCCGGCAGCTATGGTCCGACCTGCTCTGGATACGCGGGCCGTTCCTCGACCGGCGCGGCCCCCTGCTGCCGGACGCGCCCGATCTCGTGGTCGTGCACGGCCATACGCCGCAGGCGGAGCCGACGCTGCGCGCCAACCGCATCGGCATCGACACGGGCGCCGGGCGCGGCGGGCCGCTGACCTGCGCCGTGCTGGACGGCGACGACGTGCGCTTCCTGCAGGCGGGGGCGCCCGGCGGCGAAACGCCCCTATGAAACGCCCCTGCGGCGGCGACGCGCGACTTGCCACCTGCGCAGGGGGGCGGTAGCCCATGACGATGGACGACACATCCCAGCCCGGCCAGCCCGGCGGCGACCCAGCCCAGGACCCTTCCGGAGACTCGATGGCGCTCGACCAGGACGGCCTTGCCGACGCCGTCCGCCGCCTGGCCCGCACCAGCGTCATGGTGATCGGCGACGTGATGCTCGACCGTTACGTATACGGCACGGTGGAGCGGATCAGCCCGGAAGCGCCGATCCCGATCCTGACGGTGGAGCGCGAGGTGGCGATGCCGGGCGGCGCCGGCAACGTGGTGCGCAACCTGACGGCGCTCGGCTCGGCGGTGGCTTTCGTGTCGGTGGTGGGGGATGACCAGGCTGGGTCGGACCTCACCGGCCTGGTCGGCGGCCAGCCCGGCGTCGAGCCGTGGCTGCTGGTGCAGGGCGGGCGCGCCACCACGGTCAAGACGCGCTACGTCAGCCAGGGCCAGCAATTGCTGCGCTCCGACCGGGAGGAGACGGCGCCGGTCAACCCGAAGCTCGCGGAACGCATGATGCGGATCGCGCACGACACGCTGGCGGCAACGTCGGTCGCGATCCTGTCCGACTATAATAAAGGGGTGCTGGCCGGGGACATCCCGGTGCAGCTGATCGCCGCCGCGAAGGCCGGCGGGCGCCGGGTCGTGGTGGACCCCAAGGGGCCGGACTACGCCCGCTATGCCGGCGCCGACGTGGTGACGCCCAACCGCCGGGAACTGGCGGAGGCGACGGGCCTGCCGGTCGATGGCGAGGCCGCGATCGTCGCCGCCGCCACGGCGCTGCGGGAGGCGCACGGATTCGGCGCCGTGCTGGTGACGCGGGCGGAGGACGGCATGACCCTGCTGGACGCCGACGGCATCCACCACTTCCCGGCGGAAGCGCCGGAGGTGTTCGACGTGTCCGGCGCCGGCGACACGGTGGTGGCGACGCTCGCGGCGGGGATGGCGGCCGGGCTGTCCTTGCCGATGGCGGCGCGCCTGGCGAACATCGCGGCCGGGATCGTCGTCGGCAAGGTCGGCACCGCCGTCGCGCGGGAGGGGGACCTGCTCTCGGCCCTCAGTCCCCAGGGCGGAGCGCTGCGCAAGGTGGTCACGCTGGAAGCCGCGGCCGAGCAGGTGGAGCGCTGGCGCCGCCGGGGTTGGCGGACCGGCTTCACCAATGGCTGCTTCGACCTGCTGCACCCCGGCCACGTGCACCTCTTGGAGCAGGCGCGCAGCCAGTGCGACCGTCTGGTGGTCGGGCTGAACTCGGACGCCAGCGTCCGGCGGCTGAAAGGCAGCAGCCGCCCGGTGCAGCCGGAGGCCGCGCGGGCGGCGGTGCTGGCCAGCCTGTCCGCGGTGGATCTGGTGTGCATCTACGACGAGGACACGCCGGTCGAGACCTTGTCGGCACTCCGGCCGGATTTGCTGATCAAGGGCGCCGACTACACCCTGGAAACCGTGGTCGGCGCCGACCTGGTGCAGGGCTGGGGCGGCCGGGTCTGGTTGGCCGAGCTGCTGCCGGGCTTTTCCACGACGGCCACGGTGCAGCGGATGACGGCGGTGCGGAGCGCGGGGTAGATAGGCCCGCCGCAGCTTACTCCACGCGGAGCGCGGTTCGCAGGCTGTTCTGCCCGTCGGGGTCCTGCAAGGAGGCCAGGCGCTGCGCGGCCAGGGCGGCGAAGCGGTGCAGCACGGCGCGGCGGCGGGCCGGGGTCAGGGCGTGGACCGGCGGCTCGCGCAGCACCTCCGCGGTCCCGTCGCAGGCGATGATCCATCCGGTGTCGGGCGGCAGCAGCGCCTGCGGGAAATCCGGGTCCACCGCGAAGTAAAGGCAATCCGAGTAGGCCCGGTACTCCGGCCACTTGGTGTCGGACAGGAAGTCGCGCGCCCCGGACTTCACCTCGATGCAGGCGAACCCGCCGTCCGCGCGCAGCGCCATGATGTCCGCACGGCGGTTGTTCGGCAGCGGCATCTCGTGCAGCGGCGACCAGCCGAGCTGGAAGCACAGCCGGGACGCGGCGCGTCGGATCGCCAGGGACCGCTCGGGGACCGTCGCAACACAGGACTCCATGGCTCGCCCTACGCCCTCACCCGGCCAAAACGGCGTCGACCGCCCCGGCCAACTTGATGTCCCGCTCCGACAGCCCGCCGGCGTCGTGCGTGGTGAGGGTGATGGAAACCCGGTTGTAGACGTTCGACCACTCGGGATGGTGGTCGTGCCGTTCCGCCAGCAGGGCCACCCGCGCCATGAAACCCCAGGCGGCGCTGAAGTCCTTGAACTTGAAATCCCGGGCGATGGCGTCGCGGTCTGGCAGCAGGCGCCAATGGGGCAGGGTGGCCGCCAGCCGGTCGCGCTCGCCCTGCGGCAACGGCTCGATCTTGGCGGGATGCGGCATTTCGGTTGACCTCCGGCGCGGAATGGGGCGGATAGGCGTATGCCCGTCTATACCCTGCCTCCCGCGCCCGAGGACATCGCCGACTTGGCCGACCGGGCGCTTGCGGCGATTCCGAAGCCGCTGCGCCAGCAGGTGCGGGGCGTGTCGATCCTGGTGGAGGAGGTCGCGGACGACGAGACCCTGGGCGAGCTGGGCATCGACAACGCCTGGGAGCTGACCGGGCTGTACCGCGGCGTGCCGCGCGGGCAGAAGGCCGCGGGCGGCCCGCCGCCGGCGCCGGGCCGGATCGTGCTGTATCGCGCGCCGCTCCTGCTGGGATGGGTCGAGACCGGGGAGG
>CAXUJE010000044.1:0-24162 GCA_964251035.1 uncultured Acetobacteraceae bacterium | reverse complement strand
CGACCTGCGCAGCCCGCTGTTCCGCCTGCGCCAGCAGCTTGAGGCGGCCGTGGCCCGCCCGCGCGAGCCGGAGGCCGACGCGCGGACGCTGGAGATGAGCCTTGTGGAGCTGGACGGCGTGCTGGCGACCTTCTCCGCCCTGCTGCGCATCGCGCAGGTGGAGGCCGGGCTGACCGGCGCGAGCCTTGAGCCGGTGGACCTGTCGGCGCTGGCGGGCGACGTCGCCGAGCTTTATGCGGCGGTCGCCGAGGATGCCGGGCAGCGTCTGCAAACCGCCTTGTCGCCGGGCCAGCGCGTGCGGGGCGACCCGGCGCTGCTGCGGCAGGCCGTCGCCAACCTGATCGAGAACGCGCTGGCCCATGGCGGCCCCGGCGTGCAGGTGGAGGTGTCCGTCGAGGCCTTGCCCGGCGGCGGCCCCGCGCTGCGCGTCCGCGACACCGGACCCGGCATCCCCGCCAACGAGCGCGGGCGCGTGCTGGAGCGGTTCTACCGCCTGGACCGCAGCCGCAGCACGCCGGGCAGCGGCCTGGGCTTGGCGCTGGTTGCCGCCGTGGCGCGGCTGCACGGCGCGGAGCTGCGGCTGGAGGACGCGGCGCCGGGCTTGTCGGTCACGTTGGTGTTCCCGGACGGGCCTGCCATCTCGGGCGGACTTGCCGCCCCCGAATCCTGAAAAAATCGACATGGTGGCGTGGGGCGTTCCTCCATCCCGGACAGTGCATATGCCTGGCCATGCGGAAGCGGTCCGCAAATCCAACAGGAGCACCCCATGTCCAGTCTGAAATCCCGCCGCGCCGCCTTCGCTGCCGTGCTGCTGGCCGGCACCGCGCTGGGCGGCCTCGGCGCCACGTTGCGCCCTGCCGCCGCCGAAGGCCAGGCCGCCGCGGCGCCCATCGCGACGCAGCCCGTCGCGGCCATGCCGGGCTTCGGCGACCTCGTCACCCGCGTGCGCCCCGCGGTCGTGACCATCACCAGCACCGAGCGCGTGCAGGCGGAGCAGGCCAGCTCGCCCTTCCCGCAGGGGTCGGAGCAGGACCAGACCTTCCGCCACTTCTTCGGCGGCCGGCCCGGCGGCGAGGAGGCGCGTCCGACCAAGGCGCTCGGCTCCGGATTCATCATCGACGCCGAGGGCCACGTCGTCACCAACAACCACGTCGTGGACGGCGCCACCAAGGTCGTCGTGACGCTGGATGACGGGCGGGAGCTGGACGCGCACGTGGTGGGCCGCGACGCCCGCACCGACATCGCGGTGCTGCAGGTCGATGCCGGGGCGAAGCTGCCGTTCCTGTCGCTGGGAGACAGCGACAAGGCGCGTCCGGGCGACTGGGTGGTGGCGATGGGCAACCCGTTCGGATTGGGCGGCACGGTCACGGCGGGCATCGTCTCGGCGCGCGGGCGCGACATCGGCGCCGGGCCGTATGACGACTTCCTGCAGGTCGACGCGCCGATCAACCGCGGCAACTCCGGCGGCCCGCTGTTCAGCACGGACGGCAGCGTGGTGGGCGTGAACACCGCGATCTTCAGCCCGTCCGGCGGCTCGGTCGGCATCGGCTTCGCCATCCCGTCCAACCTGGTCAAGCAGGTGGTGGCCGAGCTGGAGCAGCACGGACACCTGGAGCGCGGCTACCTCGGCGTGATGTCGCAGAAGCTGAACCCCGAGATGGCGGCGGCGCTGAAGCTCGCCCACTCCACGGGCGCCCTGGTGGCGGAGGTCGAGCCGAACGGGCCGGCGGCGAAGGCCGGGCTGCGCCCAGGCGACGTGGTGACGGCGGTGAACGGCACGGCGGTCGATGACCCGCGCGCCTTGGCCCGCCAGGTGGCGGCGCTGCGGCCCGGCACGGGCGCGGAGGTGACGGTGCTGCGCGACGGCGCGGAGCAGAAGCTCAGCATGACCACGGCGGCGCTGCCGGAGAAGGCCGCCGACGCCGGCGCGCCGGGCGAGCAGCAGTCGGGTGGCAAGATCGGCCTGGCGCTCGCGCCGATCAACCCAGCCGCGCGGGAAAGCCTGGGCCTGCCTGACGACGTGACGGGCGCGGTGATCGCGGCCGTGCGCCCGAACAGCCCGGCGAGCGAGGCGGGGCTGAAGCCCGGCGACGTGCTGCAAAGCGTCGGCAACCGCCCGGTCGCGACGCCTGAGCAGGCGGTGCAGGCGATCCGCGCGCAGCAGAAGGGCGCGAAGCCGCAGGCGTTGGCGCTCCGCGTGCTGCGGGACGGCCACAGCCTGTTCGTCGCGGTGCCCAGCGCCCAAGGCTGACGGCCGGCTGCCGACGGCCCTTTGCATGAGCCACCCTGCCATGGGCGGGCGCCGCTCGCAGTGGCGGAGGGGCCAACGCAAGGGGCCGTCGGCGTCGGACGACGTCGCCGGGCCCCCCAGCCACGTTTAAGGTTCATTAAGCCGAGTACTTCATAAAACCTCCTTCACTGACCGGCTGATGCGTCGCACTTGCGGTGCGAGTGGGGGTGATCTGCTCATTGGTGAGCGTGATTTGCCAGGGCTGGCCTTCCGTGTGTGGCTGCCGATGAAGCTGCCCGAATGTTCCGAGCGTGATTCACGCGCGCAGCGTTCCAATCTGATGCTACCCCCACTCTCATTTGATGGCGCTCAGGGTGGCGGCGGCTCCTAGACCTGTTTTGTCATGTCATGGCCTTGAAGCTTGGGTAGAGCAGTCATGGCCTGGATTACGTTACGTAACGCATTGCAATGGGCAGCCAGGCATTCATCGAGGCCGGCGCGTAGGTGAGTGCTTTCATCCGGCAGCCCGCTGCTTGCGCAGGCTTTCGCCCTTGAACTCGATACGGTGGGCGTTGTGCAAGACCTGGTCGGGGATGGCGCCGGCCAGCGTCGGGTCGGCAAGTGTCTCATGACGGCTCCTTTGCTGGCCGGGTGGTGCGTCGAACCTGCTTTGCCAGCCAGGTGATCTGCTCGTCGGGGAGCATGATCTGCCAGGGCTGACCTTTCGTGAGCTGGCGTCCGGCCAGCCGCCCTTTGCCCAGCCAATTGAACACGGTTTGCGCCGTCACGCCGAGCGCCGCGGCCGCGCCCTGCACCGAGTAGGTGCCGTCCGGCCAGCGGAGCGGGTTCGCGTCCATGCCGTTGATCTTCACTGCGGGGATGCCCCAGCGCTTGCGGCATACATGGACGTTCCGGCGGGCAAACGACGGGCCGTGGGCGGTGCTGAACCCATCGGCGTTCAGCTGTGCCGCGACCTCGCGGTCCATCACGCCGGCAGCGTTCAGCGCCCGTATGCGCTGTTCCAGGTCCGCCGTGCCGGCGTAATGCGCATAGCCATGCACGCTGCGATGCAGCCGGTGCTCGCTCGTGGCGCCGGTTTGCCAGGTGATCCGCATCCAGAGCAGCCCACGCTCGCGCTTCTGGTCAAGCGCGACCTCGCGCACCACGAGCCGCAGCATGCGCTTGCGCTCCTCGGCCGTGGCGGCCTGCCACACGCGCGGCAGGTCCTGGGCCAAGCCGAGCACCTCGGCGCATTCCGTGTCGGCCAGCGCCCCCGTTTGCTCGCTTTGCCAGGCCGCGTGGGCCTGCTCGACTGCCTCAGCCTGGCGCAGCTTCTCCTCCCAGACCCGCTCGAGCGAGCGTGCGACCAGGCGGTTCTCTGGCTCCACGGCGTCATACTGCCGCCGCGCCCGCTCGGCCTCGTAGCGGGCGCGCTCGCGCTTGAGCGCCCATTGACGCTCCAGCGCCTGGGTTTCCGCTTCGAGTTGGCCGACGGCGGCGACCGCCAGCGCGATCTGGTCGGGAGCCAGGGCCGCCAGCAGCACGCGCTTGAACTCGGCATCGGCGCGCAAGGCCCGGACTTCCTGGCACCGCGGGTGGTCCTGCAGGCCCTGGTCGGCGCTGCATAGATATACCGGATACTTGCCGTGAGGCCCGGAGTAGTGCACGCCCATGTGCCGGCCACAGCGGCCGCATACCGCGATCCCCTGCAGCAAGGCCCCGCCCCGGCGCGGCACGCCGGGCCGTCCTGCCCCATAACGGGCGAGGTTGCTGGCCAGTCGCGCCTGGTTGGCCATGAACTCCTCCCAGCTGATGTAGCCCGGGTGGGCGTCGCGCAGGCAGACCGGCCACTCCTCGACCGCGACCCTGACCGGAGCACTGCGCGCGGCCCCTGGGCGACGCCGGATGGGATCCTGGCGGCGCTGGCCGTAGACATAGGCGCCGGCATAAGCAGGGTTGTGCAGGATATGCAGCACCCGGTTGCTGTCGGCCGGCATCCAGGCCACCTCGTGCGGCGCCGGACCACGGATCGGGCGCACCGGCAGCGCCAAGCCGTGCCGCCGCAGCTCGCGCATGACCGCCCTGGCGCTCTGCAGCGTGCGGAACGCGTCGAACACGAACCGCAGCCGCGCCTGCACCTCCTCGTCCGGGTTCAGCGTGATCCCGCCGCAGCGTTCCTCGACCAGCCCGGCCGGCAACGGAAGCCGCAGCTCGCCGCGCGCGGCCTTCTGCCGCTCGCCCTGGTGCAAACGCATGCGGATCTGGTGCAGCTCCGCCTCGCTCATGATGCCGGACAGCCCAAGCAAAAGCCGGTCGTGGTAAGCGCTCGGATCGTACAGCCGCTCGCCGTCTGCGATGAGCACGCCGAAGATCGAGCACAGCTCCAGCAGCTGGTGCCAGTCGTGGTTGTTGCGGGCCAGGCGCGAGGCGTCCAGGCTCAGCACCAGCCCGGCCTTGCCCAGGCCGATCTCGGCGATCAGGCGCTGGAAGCCGTGGCGCTCGGCGCTGGACGCGCCCGATTTGCCCAGGTCGTCGTCGATCACCGCGATCCGTTCGCGCGGCCAGCCAAGCCCAGCGGCCCGGTCGACCAGGCGATACTGCAGCTCGGTGCTTTCCTGGTGCTGGCGGACCTGAACGGCCGTGGACTGGCGGACATAGATGTAGGCCAGCTTGGCCCGGTGCGCCGCGCTGACGCGCTGTGCGGTGTCATCGGGCGTGGTCAGCATGACACGCCTCCTCGCCGACGCGCCGCAGCAGGCGGGCGAGCTGCCGGGCCAGCTGCGTCTGTGCTTGCGGCGGCAGCGCCGGCCATGGCCGCGGCTGCTTTTGGCGCGGATGGCGCGGTGTTGGTGGAGGTGGGAGTGCACGATCGTGAGGGCGGGACGGCATGAACGATCTCCGTGCTGGAGGCGGTCGCCAAGCCCCGGACATGGCGTGCCAGCGGCAGCAGCATACGGGCAGACACCTTGGGAACCGGCAAGTCCATGCTGGTCGGGCGTTCAAGATCCGTTGCGCTACGCGGGATCAGGCGCCGGCGGCCATCCGACAAGGCAACGGCGATGAAGTCCGGGCCGCGGGCGCAGGCGAGAGACAGAACCGCCAGGCGCTGACCATACAAAGGATGGCGCGGGTCAGTGACCGTCACCCCAGAGATGAGCCGATCCGCCGATGTGGCAGACTGCCGTGTTTGGCAAGCCAAGCCCCGTAATGTCGTCGGTGCCAGTCCGAACCAAGCTGCAAGGCCCTGCAGAGGCAATGGACGGCGGCGATGACCTGGAGCGGACGATGGGCTGGCTGATTGGACCCTCAAGGATGGCGCGCGAGCTGGCCCAGGCCAAGGCCGAGCTGGCCGAGGTCCGAAGCCGCGTCGCAGTCCTGGACACCCATGCCGGCGTCGGCCTTTGGGAAGCCGTGCTGCACAACGCTGACGCCCTGGCGCCTGAAAGCCAGTGGACCTGGTCGGCCGAGTTCCGGAGGCTGATGGGCTTCCAGTCCATCGCAGAGTTTCCGAACGTCGTGCAATCCTGGTCCGACCGGCTGCACCCCGATGACCGTGCGCCGACCTTCGAGGCGCTTGGCGCCCATCTGGCCGACAAGACCGGTCAGACGCCTTACAGTGTGCCGTACCGGTTGAGATGCGCTGACGGCGCGTACCGCTGGTTCCGGACGACCGGCGGCTGCGCCCGTGACGCTCAGGGCACCCCTTTGCGCGCCTGCGGCTCGCTGACTGACATCCACGACCAGGTTGTCGCCCAGGAGGACAGGGCGCGAGAGGCAGCGGACGACCAGCATGCCATCGCGGCCCTGGCACGCGGCTTCGCGGCGCTGGCGGACGGGAATGTCTATTATCAGATCAAGGATGTTCTCTCCAGCAAGACCTTGCAGCTTAGGGACGACTTCAACCAGACTGCGACCCGCCTCTGCGAAATCATAGCGACGATTGTCGGAGCCGTTGGCGAGTTGCAGTCCGGCACCGGCGAGATCAGCCGGGCCGCCAACGACCTGCTGCACCGCACCGAGCAGCAGGCGGCCAGCCTGGAACAGACCGCGGCGGCGTTGGACCAGATCACGGCGGCCGTCCGCAGCACGGCCAACGCCTCAGGCCATGCCCAGGCCATCATATCCTCCACGAAGGCGGACGCGGAGCAGTCCGGCCAAGTCGTGCGCGACGTCGTCGCCGCCATGGGGGAGATCGAGAAGTCGTCCACGCAGATCAGCCAGATCATCGGCGTGATCGACGAGATCGCGTTCCAGACCAACCTGCTGGCGCTGAACGCCGGGGTCGAGGCGGCGCGGGCCGGCGACGCGGGCCGCGGCTTTGCCGTCGTGGCCAGCGAGGTGCGGGCGCTTGCGCAACGCTCGGGTGAAGCCGCCAAGGAGATCAGGAGCCTGATTGCGGCCTCCACCGGGCACGTCGGGCGCGGCGTCAAGCTCGTCGGCGACGCCGGCCTCTCCTTGGGCCGCATCGTCAGCCAGGTCGGCGAGGCCCATGACGCCATCGTGGGGATCGCAGCATCGGCGGAGGAGCAATCCACGGGCCTGCAGGAGATCAACTCCGCCGTGAACCAGATGGACCAGATGACGCAGCAGAACGCGGCCATGGTCGAGCAAAGCACGGCTGCCAGCCACAGCCTTGCCCAGGAAACGGCGAACCTCGTGCGGCTGACCAGCCGTTTCGATGACCGGCGACGTGCCGCCCGCGAGCGGGCTCTTCAAGACGGACCCGCCAAGACGGTGGAGCCGTCGCCCCGCCCTGCCGAGACGCCCCCTCCCAAGCGTGCGGCCTTGAAGGCCTTGGGCCATAAAGGTGCGGCACTCGCCCACGCTCCGCATGCCGTCAGGAGTGGCTGGAAAGAGTTTTAGGCCGCCCACAGCCGGCGCGGCGCCCGCCTTCCCGTGCCCGTCTTTCCAAGCCGTGCAACTCGCCTGTAGCCTCCGCTTTGGACAAGCCATGCCGGCTCATGGACCGGCAGGCAAACAGGCAGCGGCTTGGGCCGCGGAGGCACGATGACCAGCGAAGCACCCGGGACCAGCCAAGCACCCAGCGCCGCCACTGCGGACCCCATGCGCCGCGCCCTCGTCATCGGCGCCCTCGGCGTCGTGTACGGCGATATCGGCACCAGCCCGATCTACACGCTGCGCGAGTGCCTGAAGGCGGCCGGCGGCGGCACGGAAACGGAGACGGTGCTGGGCCTGCTGTCCCTGATCTTCTGGGCGCTGATGGTTGTCGTCACCGTCAAGTACGTGCTGTTCGTCATGCGCGCCGACAACGACGGCGAGGGCGGCATCATGGCGCTGCTCGGCCTGGCCGCGCATTCCGAGGCCAACCCGCGTCGGCGCACCGCCTTGCTCATGGTCGGCATCGCCGGCGCCGCGCTGTTCTACGGCGACGGCATGATCACCCCGGCCATCTCCGTGCTCAGCGCCATCGAGGGGCTGGAGGTTGCCGCCCCCTCCCTCAAGCCCTACGTGATTCCAATCACTATCGTCGTGCTGATCGGTTTGTTCGTGGTGCAAAGCCGGGGCAGCGAGCGCATCGGCGCCTATTTCGGCCCGGTGATGGCGGCGTGGTTCGCCGTGCTGGCCCTGGCCGGGCTGGTGCAGGTGGTGCAGAACCTCGGCGTGCTGGCGGCGCTCAACCCGCTGCATGCCCTCCGCTTCCTGTTCGGCCACGGCGCCATCGGCTTCCTGGCTCTCGGCTCGGTGTTCCTCGCCATGACGGGGGCGGAGGCGCTGTATGCCGACATGGGGCACTTCGGACGCGGCCCGATCCGGCTCGACTGGTTCGCCTTCGTGCTGCCGGCGCTGGCGCTCAACTACTTCGGCCAGGGCGCGCTCGTGCTCGCCCATCCCGACGCGACCGACATGCCGTTCTTCAAGCTGTTCCCGGACTGGGCGCTGGTGCCGGTCGTGGTGCTCGCCACCGCCGCCACGGTGATCGCGTCCCAGGCGGTGATCTCCGGCGCGTTCTCGCTGTCGCAGCAGGCCATGCAGCTCAGCCTGCTGCCCCGGCTCGACATCCACCAAACCTCGGAGGAGGCGATCGGCCAGGTCTACGTGCCGCAGATCAACTGGCTCCTGATGCTGTGCGTGATCGGGCTGGTGCTGGCCTTTGGCTCCTCGGACAACCTGGCGGCGGCGTACGGCATCGCGGTGGCGGGCACCATGGTGATCACCACGGGCCTGCTGGCCCTTGTCGCCCGCCGGCTGTGGCGCTGGGGCGTGCCGCTGACGGCGGCGGTGATCGGCTTCTTCCTCGTCGTGGACCTCGCCTTCCTCGCGGCCAACGCGGTGAAGATCCCGCAAGGCGGCTGGTTCCCGCTGGTGGTCGGCGTCGTGGTGTTCACGCTGATGTCCACCTGGCGCCGGGGCCGGCAGATCGTGCTGGAGCGCACCAGCGAGGACAACCTGCCGATCGACCAGTTCCTCGCCCGGCTCGACCCGGTGAAGCTGCCCCGGGTGCAGGGCACGGCGGTGTACCTTGCGGCGCGCCGGGCGACGGCGCCCTACTCGCTGACCGACAACCTCAAGCACAACAAGGTGCTGCACGAGCGCGTCGTGCTGCTGACGGTGATCACCGAGCGGGTGCCCTTCGTCGAGGGCGCCCAGCGCATGACAGTGCAGCCGCTCGACAAGGGCTTCACGGAGATCACCCTGAACTTCGGCTTCGCGGAAGCGCCGGACGTGCCCGCGGCGCTGGAAGCGCACCGGGCCGAGTTCCCCATCGACATCGCCGAGACGTCGTTCTTCCTCGGCCGGGAGACGCCGGTGCCCACCATAAGCCCCGAGCTGCCCCGGTGGCGGGAAAGGCTGTACGCCTTCATGACCCGCAACGCCGTGAGCGCGTCGAGCTACTTCCAGATCCCGCCCAAGCGCGTCGTCGAGCTGGGCACCCAGGTCGAGCTTTAGCGCGGTTTTCATGCCGTGAGCTGCTTCCGCGCCTCCGCCATCTGCGCCAGGCGTTCGGGCGACGGGGGCGGCATGTGGAGGTCCAAGCCTTCCATCGTGTGCAGCAGCACCGCCTGCACCAGGACGCGCGCCACCGGCTTGCTGTCGGCCGGCACGATGTACCACGGTGCCGCAGCCGTCGCCGTCGCGCCCATCGCCGCCTCGTAGGCCGACCGGTACTCCGCCCAGCGGTCGCGCGCCGCGGTGTCCGATGGATCGAACTTCCAGGCCTTGGCCGGATCGTCCAGGCGGGCCAGCAGCCGCTTGCGCTGCTCGTCCCGGGACAGGTGCAGGAAGACCTTGGCCTGCGCGACGCCCTGCTGGGCGAGGTAGGTCTCGAACGCGACGATCGCGCCGAGCCGCTGCGTCCAGATCTCCGGCCCGACCAGGCTCGGCGGCAGGCCCAGCCCGGCCCGCACCTCCGGGTCCACGCGCGGCGCCAGCACGTCCTCGTAGTGGCTGCGGTTGAACACGCCGACGGTGCCGCGCGGCGGCAGGGCGCGATGGATGCGCCACAGGAAGTCGTGCGCGCGCTCCTCGGCGCTGGGCGCGGCAAAGGACGTGACGCGCAGGCCCTGCAGGTTCAGCCCGGCCGCGAGCCGCTTGATCGCGCCGTCCTTGCCGCTGGCGTCCATTCCTTGCAGCAACAGCAGCACCGACCAGGCACGCTGCGCGAACAGCCGGTCGTGCAGCGTCGTGAGGCGTTCGGCACCCTCGGCCAGCATCGCCTCAGCATCCGCCTTTGACAGCCCCATGCGGTTCGCCGGGTCATGGTCGTCCAGGCGCACCGCCTCGCCCGGGGTGACGCGGCAGCGCACCGCCAGGGCCGCAAAGTCCGGCGCGGTCAAGGCGCGTGCCCGGCGGCGGCCGGGTTTTCCGCGGTGAACAGCCAGCAGGCCGCGTCGAGCAATGCCCGGCCCCCTCCGGCACGGTCGCGCAGCGCCGCGCGGACGGCGGCGACGGCGCGCTCCCGCATCGCATCGTCCACGTCGCGCAGCAGGGCGGAAGCCGGCCCGGCCTCGACCGCGAACTGCACCGCGTCGTCCAGCGCCGCCGCGTCCGCGCTTCCCGGGGCGGAGGTGTCCAGCGCCGCAGCGACCCTCGCGCTGGCAACCCCCACGAAGCCGGCCTGGGCCAGGATGGCGCCCACCCGGGCGGCGTCCGCGAACGCGAACGGACCCGGCGCATGCGGGGGCATGGGTTCGGGGGCCGGAAGGACCTGGAGAATCGCCGCGCGGGGCACCGCCACCCAGGCGTTGTCCCCCATCGGCTGCCAGCACAGCATCACGAGCCGCCCGCCGGGCCGCAGCGCCCGGCGCATGTTGCGGAACGCCGCGACGGGATCGGCGAAGAACATGGTGCCGAAGCGGGACACGAGCAGGTCGAACCCGCCCTCCGGGAACGGCCAGGCCGCGGCGTCCGCCTCCTGCCATTGGATCGGCGCGCGCCCCGCCCCGGCCAACGCCTGCTGCCGTGCCCGCGCCTGCTCCAGCATCGGCCGCGACACGTCCACCGCGAGCACCCGCCCCTCCGCCCCGAGGCGGTCCGCCAGCATCAGGCTGAGGTCGCCGCAGCCGCAGCCGATGTCGGCCGCGCGCTCGCCCGGGCGCGGCGCGGCATGCTCGATCAGGGCCGCGGTCAGGGTCTGGAACGCCCGGTCCCTGCGCTCCTGGCTGCGCACCCATTGCTGTCCCGCGTCGCCGTTCCAGTACTCGACCTGGCCCGCATTGCCCGGTGCCGCAGCGTCCATTCCGTCGTCTCCTCGCCCAACGCGGCCATGCCGCCGTCCGCCGCGTCGCCCAGCATCGTCTGGCGCGTCCGTGATCGCAACCGGGCGGCACGGCGCGACGTTCGGCAGTCACGATTTCATCAGGAGGATCATTCGATGAAGGCACTTGGCTTCGGCATGGCCGCGGCGCTCCTGTGCGGCACGGCATGGGCGCAGACCTCGCCAGCCAATCCGGGGCCGGCCCATCCCGGCACGTACTACATCGCGCCGGGCACGCCCTCGACCGTCGGGCGCAGCGGCTCGCTGAACGGGGTGGTGCCGGGCGAGGCGGTTCCGGCGCCGCGCGGCTCCATGTCCACGTTCGGCGGCCACTTCGGCACGGAAGGCCCCCTGAGCGAGCGCAACAACAGCAGCACGGCGCAGCCCGCCGTCACCACGTCCGACGCCGACCGCAAGACCTCCGCCGCCCCGGTGCCCGGCTCCAACAGCTTCACCATGCGCGAAGCGCGCCGCCGCATCGAGACCGGCGGCTTCACCCAGGTGACGGGGCTGCAGAAGGGCCGCGACGGCGTGTGGCGCGGCAAGGGGATGCGCGACGGGACCGCCGTGGGCGTGTTCTGCGACTACCAGGGCAACGTCGGCGCGCTGTAGCCGGCGCCCCGCAGCACGGGGACCGGACGGCCCGGTCCCTGGCCGCTTGCCACGCTCCCCCAAGACGCCCGAAGATGCCGGCCTAAGCCACCAAGGGCCGAGCATGCGGCCCCGGCTGCAACGACAAGGGGAAGAGACGATGCCGATCATGCGCTTCATAAACCGGGTGCCGGGCGGGCTGATGGTGGTGCCGCTGTTCCTGGGCATGCTGGTCAACACGTTTGCGCCCAACCTGCTGAAGATCGGCGGCTTCACCGAGGGCCTGAGCAATGCCGGATACAACACGGTGCTCGGCATGTACCTGTTCACCGTCGGCACCAAGATGACGCTGAACGCCGCGCCCCGCATGCTGAAGCGCGGCTTCGGCATCATGGGCGCCAAGCTCGGCATCGCGGTCGCCGTGGCACTGGCGGTCGCCAAGCTCTCGGACGGCAGCCTGTTCGGCTACAGCTCGCTGGCGCTCATGGTGGCGCTCAGCGACACCAACGGCGGCATGTTCATGGCGCTGACCAGCGTGATGGGCGACAAGGAGGACGCCGGCACCTACGTGCCGCAAAGCATCGAGACCGGGCCGTTCATCACCATGCTGTTCCTGGTGGGGGCGGGCCTGGCGACGATCCCGTGGATCGCCATGGTGTCGGTCGTGGCGCCCATCGCGGCCGGCGCGGTCTTGGGTAACCTCGACGGCGACTTGCGCGACTTCTTCGGCAAGCACGAGCCGGTCATCGTGCCGTTCATGGCCTTCACGCTGGGGCAGAACATCAACCTGATGAACGTGCTCACGGCGGGGCCGTCCGGGGTATTGCTCGGCGTGTTCGTGTGCGTCGTGACCGGGACGCTCTGCATCCTGGCGGACCGCGCGCTTGGCGGCTCCGGCATCGCGGGCGCCGCGGCAAGCAGCACCGCGGGCAACGCCGCCGCGGTGCCGAAGGCCATCGCCATCGCCGACCCCAGCTACGCCGCCATCGCGCCGATTGCGACGGTGCAGGTCGCGGCCTCGGTCATCGTGACCGCAGTGCTGACGCCGCTGCTCACTTCGTGGATGCACCGCCGGGTGCAGCGGGAACGGGCCGGGCAGCCAGCGCCGGCGGTCGTTCAGGCGGCGTTCAGCAAGTCGTAGACCGCGCGCTCGAACCGCCCATACAGCCGCATCGTCAGCGGGTCGCCGAACGGCAGGATCTGGGTCATCAGCAGGCCGATGACGCGCCGTGCCGGGTCGATCCAGTAATGGGTGTTGGATGACCCGGCCCAGGTCAGCGTGCCGGCGCTGCGGCCGTTCGGACCCGGTTGCGCATTGATCATCGTGGCCAGGCCCCATTTCAGGCTGGCGCCCGGGAAGAAGTCGATGTCGGCCGACCGGGCGGGCTTGGTCGTTTTCAGGACCCCGGCCTCGATGGCGCCGATCTGGTTCTGGCCCAGCATCGCGGCTGTTTCCGGACGCAGGATGCGGGCGCCATTGAACGTTCCGCCATGCAGCAGCATCCGTAAGAAGGTCATGTAGTCCGGCGCGGTCGAGTAAAGGCCGCCGCCGCCCCGGTACTCGGGCTTGACCGGGGCTTCGTGCGGCTGCGGCTGCAAGGAGCCGTCCGCCTGCCGCTGGTGCTCGCTCGCCAGCCGCGCCTGTTGGCCAGGCGTGGCCGCGTCGCCGAAGACAATGTCCGCCATGCCGAGCGGATCGAAGATATGCTGCTGAAAGTAGGCGTCGATCGGCTGCCCGCTGGCCGCCTCGACGATCAGTCCGACCCAGTCGGTGGCGACGCTGTACTCCCAACGCTCCCCGGGATCGAAGATCAGCGGCAGGCGGATCGACGCGATCCTGCCGGTGCTGCGCGCCGGCATGCCGGCCGCCTCGATGTAGCGGGCCGTCTCGGCGCCCCACACCTCGTAGCTGAACCCGGCGGTATGGGTCAGCAGGTGGCGGAGCGTGATCGGGCGCCGGGCCGGGCGCAGCCGCGGCGTGCCGGACGGGTCGAAGCTTTCCAGCACCTGCGGCGCGCTCAGGGCCGGGTCGATGTCGGGCAGGGGACCGTCAAGCGTGAGCTTGCCCTGCTCGACGAGCTGCAGCGCCGCGACCGACGTGACCGCCTTGGTCATCGAGGCGATGCGGAACAACGTGTCAAGGGTCATCGCCGCGCTTTGCCCACGGTCCCGCTGGCCAAACGCGCCTTCGTAGAACACGCTCTTGCCGGTCGCTGCCATCGCCACGACGCCCGGGACCTCCCCGGCGTCCACGGCCCGGCGCAGCACGGCGTCGATCGTCCGGGAGTCCTGTTCCATTGCGTCGTCCTTAATGCCCGCCGCCCGGCCCCCCGGCCTGGGCACGGGACAGGAACGCGACGCCCAACAGGCTCAGCAGCAGCCCGGCGCCGATCAGCAGGAAGCAGTCGGCGTACCCCATCACCGTGGCCTGCCGCCGCACCTGGTTCGCCAGCCGCGCCAGCGCCCCCTCCGGGCCGACCGCCTGCGCCACCTGTCCCAGCCGCTCCGCCAGCAGCACCGAGTTCTGCGTCACCCGCTCGGCAATGGCGGAGAAGTGCCAGTGCTCCCGATGCTCCGCCGCCGTCGCCAGCAGGGCGATGCCGAAGCTGCCACCCAGGTTGCGGAACATGTTGAACAGCGCGCTCGCCGCCCCGGCCTGCGCCGGGAGGATGCCGACCGTCGCCATCTGCGCCAAAGGCGAGATGATGAACGGCTGGCCCAGCGCCCGCACGAGCTGCGACCACTTCAACTGGTCGATCCCCGTGTCGGCCGACATGCCGTAGCCGTTCATCAGGCAGCTCGCCGCAAACAGGCTGACGCCGAACGCCAGCACCGCCCGGCTGTCGAACCGGCGGAGGACGAAGGGCAGGAACGGCAGGATGGCAAGCTGCGGCAGCCCCATCCACATCTGCACCGCGCCGATCTGGGCGGCGTTGTAGCCCTGCACCCGCGAGAGGTACAGCGGCAGGATGTAGATCGAGCCGTACAGCGCCAGGCCGGTGGCGAAGTTGACCACGCAGGCCGCGGCGAGCGAGCGCCGGCGCAGCAGGCGGAGGTCGATGAACGGCTCCTTCTTCAGCAGCTCGACCGCCAGGAACGCCGTGATGAACACCGCCGCCAGCACGGCGCAAAGCACGATGCGACCGTCGCCGAACCAGTCCTTCCGCTGCCCCTCCTCCAGCACGTATTCAAGGCTGCCGAGGCCGACCGCCATGCAGGCGATGCCAACCCAGTCGCCGCGGGCCAGGCGCTCCAGCCGCATCGGCTGCGGGTCCAGCCCCCACCAGATCATCGCCACCAGCGCGACCCCGGGGATCAGGTTGATGTAGAAGATCCAGTGCCACGAGTAGGTGTCGGTCAGCCAGCCACCGACCGTGGGGCCGATGGCCGGCGCGAAGGTGACGGTCAGGCCGAAGATGGCGCTGGCGACGGCGCGCTGGCGCCCCGGGATGCGGATCAGCATGATGGTGAAGGCGGTCGGGATCAGCACGCCGCCGGTGAAGCCCTGGCCGATGCGGAACAGGATCATCTCGCTGAGGTTGGTCGCCAATCCGCACAGCACGGAGAAGCCCAGGAACAGCAGCGCGTTCACGGCCAGGTAGCGGCGCAGGCTGAACACCCCGGCGAGCCAGCCGGTCATCGGGATCACGATGATCTCGGCGATCAGGTAGCCCGTGCTGATCCAGCTCCCCTCGTCGAGGCTGGCGCCCAGCGTGCCCTGGATGTCGGCCAGGCTGCTGTTGGTGATCTGGATGTCGAGCACCGCCATGAACGCGCCGAGCGAGCCGCCCAGGAACGCCACCCAGTCCCGCAGCCCCGCGCGCGTAGCCGGCGCGGCGCCCGCCGTCGCGACGGCGCCGCTCATTTCTCCGCCAGGGTCCGCAGCGGCCCCGGAGGCGCCGTGCGCGTATCGACGGATGCCGTGATGGACAAGCCCGGACGCAACTGCGGCAGCCGCGCGTCGGGGGCCAGCCGGATGCGCACAGGGACGCGCTGCACGATCTTGGTGAAATTGCCGGTGGCGTTCTCCGGCGGCAGCAGGGCGAAGGTGGAGCCGCTGCCGGGAGCCAGGCTATCGACCGTGCCGCGCAGAGGCTCGCCGCCCAGCATGTCCACGTCGAGGCGCACCGCCTCCCCCACGCCCATGCGGGCGAGCTGCGTTTCCTTGAAGTTCGCGATGACGTACAGCCCGGCGTCCATCGGCACCACGTTGAGCAGCCGGGTCGCCGGCTGGACATATTGGCCCGCCCGCACCGTGCGGTCGCCCACCGCGCCATCGGTGGGCGCCGTGATCGTCCCGTAGGACAGGTTCAACGCCGCCTGGTCCGCCACCGCACGGGCGCGCAGCAGCGCCGCCTGGGCGCGGCCCAGTTGGGCTTGCAGCACCGTCGCCTGCTGCCGCGCGCCCTCCGCCGCGGCGCGGGCGTGGACGGCGGCGGCGTCCCGCCCCTTGATGTCGGCGTCCGCCTGCTGCGCCCGCTGGAGCGAGCCGGTGCCGGTCCGCACCAGGTCCGAGTAGCGGGTGAACTCGAACTTCGCGTAGGCGGCGGCGGCATCGGCGCTGGCGATGTCTGCGTCCGCGGCGGCGACCGTGCTGCCTTGCAGGCGTAGTTGCGCCTGGATGGACTGGATGTCCGCCTCCGCCGCGGCCACGTCGGCGCGGGCCTGCGCCTGCGCCGCCTGCAGGTCGCGGTCATCCAGCCGGGCAAGCACGTCGCCCTTGCGGACCCGCTGGTTGTCTCCCACCGGCACCTCCGCCACCTGCCCGGCGACGCGCGAGGACACGGCGACCATGTCGGCCTGCACGTAGGCGTCGTCCGTTTCCTCCAGGAAGCGGCCCGTCATCCACCAGCCGTAGCCGAAGTACCCGCCGCCTGCCAGCAGCGCCACCGCCCCGGCTGCCAGCAGCAGGCGCTTGCGCGAACGCCGGGGCCGCGCGGCATCGGCCGTCAGCAAGGGCGCCTGGCTGGCCAAGGGCCGCTCGGCCGTCACGGGCTGCGAACCGTCCATCATCCAAGCTCCTTCGGCGCGGGGGCGTTGCGGCAGTCGTTGTTGGTCAGCAACTCGTCTAGCATGGCGCTGAACTCCGCCTTGCGGGCGTCGCCGAGCCGGCCGAAGAACTGGTCCTGCTCCGCCACCGCCAGCAGCGTCGCCCGGCGCAGCAGCGCGGCGCCCGCCTCCGTCAACGCCACGCTGTTGGCGCGCGGGTCGTCCGGATGGACGGCGCGGACCAGCAGCCCCTTGGCCTCAAGAGTGCGCAGCACCTTGCTCGCCGTCATGCGGTCGATGTGCAGGCCGTCGGCAAGGCGGCTCTGCGACGGCACCTCGCCGAGGCCCACGACAGCCTCGATGGCGCGCAGCAGGAAGAACTGCATATGCGTCAGCTCCGTCCCTTGCAGCACCGCCTCAAGCCGCCGCGTCCAGGCGTGCCGCAGCATCCAGAGCCGGTAGCCGAAGCTGCGGCTCGGCAGGAGTTCCGCTTCGTCCAGTTGGGAAAGCATACTGTCCATGCGCTTATTATATGCAGGGTTACAATCTGTGCAAGATGGCCGGGCCGCCCCGGCGCCCGGCATTAAACAATTCTTCACTCGCTCCGGTGTAGAGAGGGGGTAGCGTGTGCCGTTGACCAACCCGCCGGGTTCTCACTAGCCTGGCCTTTATTGCGACAGGAGCCTGCCATCGACTGGAATGAGCCGCCGCTGCGGACCAATGAGAAGCGGCCCGTGCCGCGCCCGATCGTGCTGGCGTCGCACCCCGGCAATGCCGGCGCGGGCAACCGGCGGATCGACTGGGGCAGTGCGGACGGCAAGGCACGAGGGGCTGTGGTCGCCACGCTGAACGCCGGGCCGAGCCGCAACGCCATCGGCACGCATTCCGGCGCCTACTCGGTGTACCGCGCGCTCGCGGTCGCGGCCGGGCAGCTTGCGGCGGAGCACCAGCCGGACCTGACCAACACCAGCCCGGCGGTGCGGATCGGGCCTTTCCCGCAATGGTCCAACGGGGACGCCATCGTCTCGCTCGATCCCTGGGGGCACCTGAGCACCGAGCTGTTCGCCGACCGCATCGCCGGGGGCGTCGATGTGCGCCCGTCCATCGCCGTGACCCGCGCCCACATCAACATGCCGGAGATCGCGGACGCCGTGCGGGCCGGGCGGCTGCGTCCGGACGGCACGGTGCTGGACGCTGCCGGCAACGTGCGCGTGACCAAGGTGGCCATCGAGCCGGTCTGGTTTCTCCCCGGCGTCGCGCGCCGCTTCGGCATCGCGGTCGCCGACCTGCGCCGCGGCCTGTTCGAGCAGACCGGCGGCATGTTCCCGGAACTGGTGACCCGGCCGGACCTCGACGTGTTCCTGCCGCCCATCGGCGGCATGACGGTTTACCTGTTCGGCGACCCCGCTGGGCTGGGCCGGGCCGAGACGCGGATCGCCTGCCGCGTGCATGACGAGTGCAACGGCTCCGACGTGTTCGGCTCCGACATCTGCACCTGCCGGCCATACCTGGCGCACGGCATCGAGGTCTGCATTGAGACCGCGCAGCAGGGCGGAGTGGGTGTCGTGGTGTACAACCGCAAGGAGGGCCGGGCGCTCGGCGAGGTGACAAAATTCCTGGTCTACAACGCCCGCAAGCGGCAGGAAGGCGGCGACCGGGCGGACGCCTATTTCCAGCGGACGGAGTGCGTCGCGGGCGTGCAGGACATGCGGTTCCAGGAACTGATGCCGGACGTGCTGCACTGGCTCGGCATCACCCGCATCGACCGGCTGGTGTCCATGAGCAACATGAAATACGCGCCCATCGTCGCGAGCGGGATCGAGGTTGTCGAGCGGGTGGCCATCCCCGACGAGCTGATCCCTGCCGACGCCAGCGTCGAGATGGATGCGAAGAAGGCGGCAGGCTACTACACCGACGCCGTGCCGCCGCCCGAGGTCCTGCACGAGGCCAAGGGCCGGCCGCTGGATGAGTGAGGCGGAGGCGGCGGCCTGGCTCTGCACCGCGGAGGCGGTGCGCAGCCGCGCCCATGCGATGCTGGCCTTGGCGGAAGCGGACGGGCTGCGGCATTTCACAGTGGACCTCGCGCGGCTGGACGGTGCCGCGGCCTACGTCGCGTCGGTCGTGCGCGGCGCCTACCCGGACCTCCGCATTCCGCACCACGCGCGCTGGCGGCACTTCGCGGCAAGCGGCATCGACCGTTGGGGGCGGATCGGGGCGCCGCCGAGGCCGCGCGGGCGCGGGTCGAGCTTTGCGTGGTCAGCGTGCTGCTGGACGCGGGCGCGGGCGGCTGGCGCTACGCCGAGCCGGGCACCGGCCTGACGCTCTCCCGGTCGGAGGGATTGGCGGTGGCCAGCCTGCGCGCCTTCGAGGCCGGGCTGTTCGCGGCGGAGGGCGGCATGCGTGCCGATGCCGGCGGGCTGGCCCGGATCGATGCCGCGGCGCTGGCGCGTGCCTTCCAGGTGGACACGGGCAACCCGCTGCCGGGGCTGGAGGGGCGCGCGGCCCTGCTGCGCGGCCTCGGCGCGGCGCTGCTGGCCCGGCCGGACCTGTTCGGGCGCGACGATCCCCGGGTTGGCCGGCTGTTCGACCACCTCGCGGGCGGCCGCGCGACGGTTGCGGCGCGAGACATCCTGGCTGCGGTGCTGGAGGGTTTCGGCCCGGTCTGGCCGTCGCGCATCGTGCTCGCCGGGCGCAGCCTGGGCGATGTGTGGCGCTACCCGGACCTGCCGCTTGAACCCGGCGCACCGGCGGGCAGCGCCGGGCTGGTGCCGTTCCACAAGCTGTCGCAATGGCTGGCCTACTCGTTGATCGAGGTGTTCGAGGACGCGGGCGTTCCCGTCACTGGGATCGAGGCGCTGACCGGCCTGCCGGAATACCGCAATGGCGGGCTGTTCCTCGACCTCGGCGTGCTGCGGCTGCGCGACCCCGGGCTGGCCGACGCGCCATTGCCGCCGGGGCACCCGGCGGTGGTGGAATGGCGCGCCCTGACGGTGGCGCTGCTTGACCGGATCGCGCCGCCGCTCCGCGCCTGGCTGGGCCGTGACGAGGCAGCGCTGCCGCTGTCCCGCCTGCTGGAAGGCGGAACTTGGGCGGCAGGGCGCCAGGCGGCGGCGGAACGGCGGGCCGATGGCGGGCCGCCCTTGCGCATTCTGAGCGATGGGACGGTGTTCTGATGCAGGCATTCAGCGACGCGCGCTTCCCCGCCGTCACGGTGGTCGGCCACCCGCTCGTGCAGCACAAGCTGACGCTGCTGCGGCAAAAGGCGACGCCCACCGCCGAGTTCCGGCAGATTGCCCGGGAAATCAGCCTGCTGATGGCCTACGAGGTGACGCGCGACCTGCCGCTCGACACCGTGACGGTCGAGACGCCGATGGAAGCCATGGAGGCGCCGCTGCTGTCCGGCAAGAAGCTGTGCTTCGTGCCGATCCTGCGCGCGGGCAACGGCATCCTGGACGGGATGCTGGATCTCGTGCCCTCCGCCCGCGTCGGGCACATCGGGCTGTATCGCGACCCGGCCACCCTGGTGCCGGTCGAGTACTACCTCAAGCTGCCGGACGACATTCCGGAGCGGCTGGTGGTGGTCGTCGATCCCATGCTGGCGACCGGGCACTCCGCTGCCGCGGCGCTGACCCGGCTGCGGCAGGCCGGCGCCGCGCAACTGCGCTTCGTCTGCCTGCTTGCAGCGCCCGAGGGGCTGGCCGTGCTGCAGGACGAGCATCCCGACGTGCCGGTGTTCACCGCCGCGATCGACCGTGGCCTTGACGAGCATGGCTACATCCGCCCCGGCCTCGGCGACGCGGGCGACCGGCTGTACGGGACGAAGTAGCCCTAGCCCGGCGCCCGTGGTACATGGCTTGCAACGCCTACGGCGCATTGGGCTTGCAACGCCCATGGCGCATGGGGAGCAAGCGGGTTGGTGCATGGCGTCGAGCTGGTCGCGGTAAGCAAGCGGTATGGCGGCACCACCGCCGTTGACGCCGTCACGTTGCACATCCCCCGCGGCGTGTATTGCTGCCTCTTGGGGCCGAGCGGCTGCGGCAAGACGACGACGCTGCGCATGATCGCCGGGCACGAGACGGTGTCGGAAGGCGACGTGCTGGTGGATGGGCGCAACGTGACCAATGTCCCGCCCGCCGGGCGCGGCACCGCCATGATGTTCCAAAGCTACGCGCTGTTCCCGCACCGTGACTGCCTGGACAACGTGGCGTTCGGCCTCAAGATGCGCGGCGTCGGCCGGGCCGAGCGGCACGCGCGGGCGCGGCGCGGGCTGGAGATGGTGCAAATGCAGGCATACGCCGACCGGATGCCCGCCCAGCTTTCGGGCGGGCAGCAGCAGCGGGTGGCGCTGGCCCGCGCGCTGCTGACCGAGCCGCGGGTGCTGCTGCTGGACGAGCCTCTGTCGGCGCTCGACCCGTTCCTGCGCGGGCGGATGCGGGCGGAGCTGAAGCGGCTGCAGCGCGACCTCGGCCTCACCTTCGTCCATGTCACCCACAGCCAGGAGGAGGCGATGGCGCTGGCCGACCTGGTCGTGGTGATGGACGGCGGGCGCATCCAGCAGGCGGCGGCCCCGCGGGAGGTGTTCGACCGCCCGGCCGCCGCCTTCGTCGCCCGCTTCATCGGCGGCCACAACGTGCTGGGCGCCCCCGGCGCGCAGGTGGCGGTGCGCGCCGACCGCTGCCGGCTGGCCAGCGCGCCAGAGGCGGCATGCCCGGGCGTGCGGGGCATGGTGTCGCTGGTGGAATACCAGGGCGCTTCGGTGCGCGTGGCGCTCACCACCGAGCAGGGGGAGGACGCGGTGGCGATCCTGCCTGATGCCGTGTTCTTCGCCGATCCCGTGGGGGTCGGGCAGCCAGCCTGGATCGGCTGGTCCACCGCCGACGCCCATCCCTTGAGCGCCTGAGCCCCCTGCCCTTCGCTGCATTCAGGAGATCCATTATGGCAAAAGCAAAGACCATCGGACGACGCACCGCGCTGAAGGCCGGGCTGGGCTTGGCTGGGGCCGCCGCCGGGTCGGGCGCGATCACCGGCTTCCCGACCATCTGGGCGCAGAACATCCGCAACATCACCTTGCGGCAGTTCGGCACCGGGGTGTCGAACCTCAACGCGCTGGCGGACAAGGTGAAGCAGGACCTGGGCTTCACGCTGGCGATGACGGCGCTCGACAGCGATGCCGTGTCGCAGAAAGCGGTGACGCAGCCGCGGTCCTACGACATCGCCGACATCGAGTACTGGATCTGCAAGAAGATCTTCCCTGCCGGCGTGCTGCAGCCGATGGACGTGAAGCGGGTCAAGAACTACGACAAGATCGTGCCGATCTTCACCACCGGCCGGCTGTCGCCCGAAAGCCGCATCGCCCAGGGCACCGCGCCGCATACCGTGGGCTTCGTCGAGGGGCCGGCTTCCACCAAGTTCGCCGCCCAGCCCACCGGCTGGATGACGCTGATCCCCACCATCTACAACGCCGACACGCTCGGCATCCGGCCCGATTTGGTGGGCCGTCCGGTCCGCAACTGGCGCGACCTCGTGGACCCGGCGTTCAAAGGCAAGTCGTCGATCCTGAACATCCCGTCCATCGGCATCATGGACGCCGCCATGGTGATGGAGAGCCTGGGCCGGCTGAAATACGGCGACAAGGGCAACATGACGCGGGACGAGATCGAGAAGACCACCGCCTTTTTGATTGAGGCCAAGCGCGCCGGGCAGTTCCGCGCGTTCTGGAAGAGCTTCGACGAGAGCGTGAACCTGATGGCGTCGGGCGAGGTGGTGATCCAGTCCATGTGGTCCCCGGCCGTCACCGCCGTGCGCGCCCGCGGCATCGCCTGCACCTACCAGCCGCTGGAGGAAGGCTACCGCGCCTGGGGCGGCGGCCTCGGATTGTCGAAGAACCTGACCGGGATCGAGCTGGACGCGGCGTACGACTACATCAACTGGTACCTGTCCGGCTGGGCCGGCGCCTACCTCAACCGCCAGGGCTACTACAGCGCGGTGCTGGAAACGGCGAAGGAGAACATGACGCCGGACGAATGGGGCTTCTGGATGGAGGGCAAGCCCGCCCAGTCCGACATCAAGTCGCCCGATGGCAAAGTCATGGAAAAGGCCGGCGCGGTGCGCGACGGCGGCTCGTTCACGGAGCGCATGGGCCAGGTCGCCTGCTGGAACTCGGTAATGACCGAGGACCGCTTCCTCGTGCAGAAATGGAACGAGTTCGTGGTCGCGTGAGGGCGGCGCCTTACCTCCTGGCGGCGCCGCTCACGTTGGTGCTCGGCGCCTTCCTGCTGGTGCCGATGGCGGCCATCGTGGTGGTCAGCTTCTTCGACTACGACAGCGTGCGGCTGATCCCGGACGTGGTTCTCACCAACTACGCGGACGTGCTGCTGTCGCAGGTGACGTGGCAGACCTACCTCAACACGCTGAAGTACACCGCGCTGGTCTGGGTGCTGACGGTCGCGGTCGGGGTGCCGGTCGCCTTGTTCCTGGCGTTCTGCGTCCAGAGCGCCGCGTTGCAGGCGGTGCTGTTCCTGGTCTGCACGGTGCCGTTCCTGACCTCCAACGTCATCCGCATGATCTCCTGGGTGCCGTTCCTGGGGCGGGAAGGGCTGTTCAACGGCGCGCTGATGGGCGCCGGGCTGATCGACCATCCGCTCGACGTGCTGCTGTTCTCCGATTTCGCGGTCGTGCTGGCCTTCGTCCACCTGTACGCGCTGTTCATGGTGGTGCCGGTGTTCAACACCATGGTGCGGATCGACCGCCGGCTGATCGAGGCCGCGGTGGACGCCGGCGCCGGGCCGTGGGCGGTGCTGCGGGAGGTGGTCCTGCCGCTGTCCAAGCCCGGCATCGCCATCGGCTCCGTGTTCATCATCACGCTGGTGATGGGCGACTTCACGACGGTGCGGCTGATGGGCGGCGGGCAGCGGGCGTCGGTGGGGCTGATGATCTCGAACCAGATCGCGCTTCTGCAGTATCCCGCCGCCTGCGCCAACGCCGTGGTGCTGCTCCTGCTGGTGCTGCTGATGATCACCGCCCTGCTGCGCGTCGTCGATATCCGGCGGGAGCTGTGATCACCGGGCTGGGCCGCTGGCTGCTGGGCGGGTTCTTCGCGCTGTTCGTGCTGTTCCTGTACGGCCCGACGCTGACCATCGTCCTGCTGTCGTTCCAAGGGCCGGAGGGCGGGCTGACCTTCCCGATGCGCGGGGTCTCGACCGCCTGGTTCACCCGGCTGTTCCAGCAGCAGGCGGTGGGCTACCTCGGCGCCGCGTTTGTGCGGTCGCTGGTCCTGGCAACCATGGTGATGGCGGCGACCGCCGTGGTCTCGGTCGCCGCCGCCGTCGCCTTCCGCCGGCGGTTCCGCGGCGCGGGCGCGCTGTTCACCCTGACCGTTGCCAGCCTGATCGTGCCGGGCGTGCTGGTAAGCCTCGGCGTCGGGCTGCTGTTCAACCTCCTGGGCTGGGACGCCTCGTGGTGGAATTCGGCGTTCGGGGCACAGCTCACCTGGACGCTGCCGTTCGGCCTGCTCATCATGTTCGCGGTGTTCAACCGCTTCGACAGCTCCTGGGAGGAGGCGGCGCGCGACCTGGGCGCCACGCCCTGGCCGGGTTTCCGTCTCGTCGTGCTGCCCCTCCTCGCGCCCAGCCTCGTC
>CAXUJE010000043.1:3437-24317 GCA_964251035.1 uncultured Acetobacteraceae bacterium | reverse complement strand
CATGTAACGACTCCCGATCAGAGCCTTACGAAACAGCAACAAGCCCGTCCCTGTCAACGTTTTGTTTACAAAATAAACCGGCTCAGGTCGCCCTTCGCGGCCAGCGGCGCCACGCGCTCGTTCACGTAAGCAGCGTCCACCGTCACCAGCTCGCCGCCCCGGTCCGTCGCGGTGAAGCTGACCTCTTCCAGAAGCTTCTCCAGCACCGTCGCCAGCCGGCGCGCGCCGATGTTCTCCACCCGGTCGTTGATGTCAGCCGCCAGGTCCGCCAGCGCATCGACGGCATCGGGCGTGAAGTCGAGGGTGACGGCCTCCGTCTCCAGCAAGGCCGAGTACTGCTTGAGCAGACTGTGCTCGGGTTCCGTGAGGATGCGGCGCAGGTCCGCCCGGGACAGCGGCGCCAGCTCGACCCGGATCGGCAGCCGGCCTTGCAGCTCCGGCAGCAGGTCGGACGGCTTGGCCAGATGGAACGCGCCGGAGGCGATGAACAGGACGTGGTCGGTCTTCACCGGTCCGTGCTTCGTGTTGACGGTCGTGCCCTCGATCAGCGGCAGCAGGTCGCGTTGCACGCCTTCCCGCGACACGTCGCCGCCGCGGAAGCCGCCCTCGCTCGACCGGGCGCAGACTTTGTCGATCTCGTCCAGGAACACGATGCCGTTCTGCTCGGCGTGGTGCACGGCGTCCTTGGTGAGCTGCTCGTTGTCCAGCAGGCGGTCGCTTTCCTCCCGCGCCAGCGCCACGCGGGCGGCGGGGACCGTCATGCGCTTGCGCTGCGGCGGCCGGGTGAACATACCTTTCATCATCTCGCCGATGTTGGCCATCTGGCCCGGTGGCATGCCGGGAATGTCCATCTGGCCGATCGCCGGCCCGGCGTCGGCCACCGCAACCTCAATTTCTTTGTCCTCCAGCTCCCCGGCACGCAGCATCTTGCGGAACTTGCCGCGGGTGTCGGCGCTGGCCCCCTCCCCCACCAGCGCCGTGACCAGCCGGTCCTCCGCCGCCAACTCCGCCTTCGCCTGCACGTCCTTGCGGCCGGTGTCGCGCAGCATGGCGATGCTGGCCTCCACCAGGTCGCGCACGATGCTGTCCACGTCGCGGCCGACATAGCCGACCTCGGTGAACTTCGTCGCCTCCACCTTGATGAATGGCGCCTGCGCCAGCTTGGCCAGGCGGCGCGCGATTTCCGTCTTGCCGCAGCCGGTCGGCCCGATCATCAGGATGTTCTTCGGCACCACCTCGTCCCGGATGCCTTCGGGAAGCTGCTGCCGGCGCCAGCGGTTGCGCAGCGCGATGGCGACCGCGCGCTTGGCGTCCTGCTGCCCCACGATGAAGCGGTCAAGCTCGCCCACGATCTCCCGCGGGGAATAGGTCGGGACGTCCATCACAGGGTCTCCACGATCAGCGAGTGGTTGGTGTAGACGCAGATGTCGGCGGCGATCCGCATGGCCCGGCGCGCCACCTCCTCCGCCTCCAGCCCGTCCACCGACAGCAGCGCCCGCGCCGCCGCCAGCGCGTAGTTGCCGCCGGAGCCGATGGCGATCACCCCGTCCTCCGGCTCCAGCACGTCGCCGTTGCCGGTGAGCGTATAGCTGTGCACGTCGTCGGCGACCGCCATCATCGCCTCCAGCCGGCGCAGGTAGCGGTCGGTGCGCCAATCCTTGGCCAGCTCGACGCAGGCGCGTTCAAGCTGCGACGGGAAGCGTTCGAGCTTGGCCTCCAGCCGTTCGAGCAAAGTGAAGGCGTCGGCCGTGGCGCCGGCGAACCCGGCGAGCACGCTGCCGCCGGCGCCGATGCGCCGTACCTTGCGCGCGTTGCCCTTGATGACGGTCTGGCCAAGCGTCACCTGGCCGTCGCCAGCCATGGCGACCCGTCCGCTGCGGCGGACGCAGAGGATGGTGGTCCCGTGCCAGCCGACGGGATCGTGGGGGGATGATGTTTGCATGATGCCGCCCAAATGGGGTCCGCGCCCGGGCTGCACAAGATATAGGCAACTTGGGCCAGGGCACCCCGACCCGGTTTGCCCGGGGTGTGGTTTGCGCTATCACGCGCGCATGGCCCGCACCGCTGAGATCACCCGCACGACCTCCGAAACCGACATCACCGTCCGGCTGGACCTGGACGGCAGCGGCCAGGCGGAGGTCGCGACCGGCGTCGGCTTCATGGACCACATGCTGACCTCCTTCGCCCGGCACGCGCTGATCGACCTTTCAGTGCGGGCGGAGGGCGACCTGCACATCGACTTCCACCACACGACGGAGGACATCGGCATCGTGCTGGGGCAGGCGCTGGCCCAAGCCATCAGCGACAAGCGCGGGGTCCGGCGCTACGGCAATGCCGCCGTGCCGATGGACGAGGCGCTGGTCAGCGCGGCGCTGGATCTGTCGGGCCGTCCGTTCCTCGCCTGGTCCGTCACGTTCGAGCGCGACAAGATCGGCGAGATGGACACCGAGCTGTTCGAGGAGTTCTTCCGCGCGCTGGCGATGAACGCCCTGATGACGCTGCACGTCACCCAGCAGGCCGGACGCAACGCGCACCATGTGGCGGAGGCGTGCTTCAAGGCCGTGGCCCGCGCCTTGCGCATAGCGGCCGAGGCCGATCCCCGCGCAGCGGGCGTCATCCCGTCCACCAAGGGAGCCCTATGAAAAGCTACACCGCGCACCTCAAGCCGGGTTGCCCCCCGGTCCTGATGCTGGAGGGCTGGAGCTGGGGCGCCGCGGTGTTCGGCCCGTTCTGGCTGCTGGCGCACCGCGCCTGGATTCCGGCGGTGCTGTTCGGCGCGGCGGCGTTGCTGGCCATGGTTTTGGTGCCGCCGCGTTTGGGCGGGCTGATCGGCCTGGGGTTCGGCGCGCTTGCGGGCCTGCTCGGGCGGGATGCGGTGCGCTGGTCGCTGGAGCGGCGCGGCTACCTGCTGACCCACGTGCTGGCCGCCCGGGATGCGGACAGCGCGCTGGCCCGGCTGCTGCACGCCCGCGCCGACCTGAACGCCTCGTTGATCGGGCCGCTTGGATGATGCGCGTCGCCGTCGTGGACTGCGGCAGCGGCAATCTTGCCTCCGCGAGCCGCGCCCTGGCGGCGTCGGCGGAGCAGGCCGGGCTGGACGTGCAGGTCGAAGTGACCGGCGAGCCCGGCAGGGTTTCGGCGGCGGACCGCGTGGTGCTGCCGGGCCAGGGCGCGTTCGCCGACTGCGCCGCCGGGCTGGCGGCGGTGCCGGGGCTGCGCGAGGCGGTGGAGCGGAGCGCGGAGGCTGGGCGCCCATTCCTCGGCATCTGCGTCGGCATGCAGTTGATGGCGGAGCGCGGGCTGGAACACGCGGTGACGCCGGGCTTCGGCTGGATCGGGGGTGAGATCGCGCCGATGGACCCGCCGGGGCTGCGCCTGCCGCAGATGGGGTGGAACGCGCTGGACTTCGTGCCGGGCGCGCATCCGTTGCTGGACGGGCTGTGGCCCGGCGACCATGCCTACTTCGTGCACAGCTACGCGCTGCGCGGCGGTGCTCAAGGCGACCTGCTGGCCACCACGGATTACGGCGGCCCGGTGCCTGCCATGGTCGCCCGCGGCAACCGGGCCGGCACGCAGTTCCACGTCGAGAAGAGCCAAACGGTTGGCCTGCGCATCCTGGCCAACTTCTTGCGTTGGGAGCCGAGGTGTGGGGAGCCTGGACGGAATGGGATATCTTGACGGAATGGCCCGCCTGAACGAAGCGGGCGGCACCGCGGCTCCCGAGCTGCTGGTGGAGCGGGCCACCGAACTGGCCGACGACGACCTGCATGCGCTGTGCGAGGCCGCCGACGCCGCAATCCTGGAGGGCGGCGGCTTCGGCTGGGTCAAGTCGCCAGGCCGCCTGGCGCTGCAGAGCTACTTCCGCGGCGTGCTGCTGGTGCCGGAGCGCGAGCTGTTCATCGGGCGGCTGGACGGCGTCATCGTCGGCAGCGCCCAGTTGGTCCGCCCGCCCCGCAACAACGAGGCGCAAGCCTTTGCGGCGACGCTGATGCACTCCTTCATCGCCCCGTATGCCCGCGGCCACGGCCTCGCCCGCCTGCTGACCCGGCGCATCGAGGACGGCGCGCGGGCGCTCGGCTACCAGGTGCTGAACCTCGACGTGCGGGAAACGCAGGAGGCCGCGATCCACCTGTATGAGACGCTGGGCTACCATCGCTGGGGCGAGCACCCGTGCTATGCCCGGGTCGGCGGGCGCACCATCCGCGGCATCTACTACATGAAGCTGCTGCAGCGGGACTCGAAGGCGTGAGCCTGACGCTTTATGCGGCCATCGACCTCAAGGACGGCGCCTGCGTCCGGCTGCGGCGCGGCGCCATGGACGACGCCACGGTGTATTCGAGCGACCCTGGCGCACAGGCGCGGGCGTGGCAGGACGGCGGATGCCAATGGCTGCACGTCGTGGACCTGAACGGCGCGTTCGCCGGGCGCTCGGTCAACACCGAGGCGGTTGCGGCGATCCTGGCCGCGGCCCGGGTGCCGGTGCAGCTCGGCGGCGGCATCCGCGACATGGCCGGGGTCGAGCGCTGGCTGCGGGCCGGGGTGCGCCGGGTCATCCTCGGCAGCGCCGCGGTGAAGACGCCGGAGCTGGTGCATGAGGCCTGCCGCGCCTTTCCCGGGCAGGTCGCGGTCGGCATCGACGCCCGGGACGGCCTCGTGGCGACGGAAGGCTGGGCCGAGACGTCGGCGGTGTCGGCCACCGACCTGGCGCTGCGCTTCGAGGATGCGGGCGTGGCGGCCGTGATCTACACCGACATCGGGCGGGACGGGATGCTGGCCGGGCTGAACCTGGAGCAGCCGTTTCACCTGGCCGCCCGCCTGCGCACCCCGGTGAGCGCCCGGGGGGGCGTCGGCGCGCGCGCCGACTTGCAGGCGTTGCGGTCCCAGGCGCCCGCGGGCGTCGACGGGGTCATCGTCGGTCGGGCGCTCTATGATGGCCGGGTCGAACTGGGCGCTGCGCTTGCGTTGCTCGCGGGATAACCGCAACCTTCCTATATAGCAACAATTGGTTGCAGAAATTAATTAGGCAAAGCGCGCCAGTTTTGGCTTATGTCTCGCACTCGGCCAAACGACAGGTGCCCAAGACGCATGCTCAAGCTCCGTGTAATCCCCTGCTTGGACGTGAAGGATGGACGGGTCGTCAAGGGCGTCAACTTCGTGGCGCTGCGCGATGCCGGCGACCCGGTAGAGCAAGCCGCCGTCTATGACGCCGCAGGCGCAGACGAGCTGACGTTCCTCGACATCACGGCGAGCCACGAGAACCGCGACACCATCCTCGATGTCGTGTCGCGCACGGCCGCCAAGATCTTCCTGCCGCTCACCGTAGGCGGCGGCGTGCGGTCGCCCGAGGACATGCGGCGGCTGCTGCTGGCTGGGGCGGACAAGTGCAGCATGAACTCGGCGGCCGTCGCCCGGCCGGAGCTGGTGCGCGACGCGGCGGTCCGGTTCGGCAGCCAGTGCGTCGTGGTCGCCGTCGATGCCAGGGCCAGCGGCCCCGGGCGGTGGGAAGTGTTCACCCATGGCGGGCGGACGGCCACCGGCCGCGACGCCGTCGAATGGTGCCAGCAGGTCGCGGCGTTGGGCGCCGGGGAAATCCTGCTGACCAGCATGGACCGCGACGGCACCGGGCGCGGCTTCGACCTCGACCTGCTGCGGGCGGTGTGCGGCGCGGTGCGCGTGCCGGTGGTCGCGTCGGGCGGAGTCGGCAGCCTGCAGCACTTCGTGGACGGCGCGAAGGCCGGCGCCACGGGGCTGCTCGCGGCATCGGTGTTCCATTTCGGAACCTTCACCGTCCCCCAGGTCAAGGTCGCGCTGGATGCCGCGGGCTTGCCCGTGCGCCCGCCCGTGGTCATGGCGGCCTAAGCGTGGCGAAAACGGTCAAGAAGGCCGCGGTCAAGAAGCCGACCGCGGCGAAGAAAGCTGCGGTCAAAAAGGCCGTGCCGAAGGCCAAGAACCTGGTCGTGCCTCCCAACACCTCGCCAGTCCTCTCGGGCGAGGTGCTGGACCGGCTCTGGGCCGTGGTCATGGACCGGCGGTCGGCTGACCCTGCGCACAGCCATTCCGCCCGCCTGCTCAGCCGCGGCACGTCGAAGGTCGCGCAGAAGTTCGGCGAGGAAGCTGTCGAATGCCTGATCGAGGCTGTGTCGGGCAACAACCCGGCCTTGATCTCCGAAAGCGCGGATGTACTGTACCACCTCTTGGTCATGTGGGTGGCGGCAGGAATCGAACCTGCGGACGTCTGGTCTGAACTGGTGCGCCGCGAGGGCGTCAGCGGCGTGATCGAGAAGGCGTCGCGGCTGCGCTCTCCGGTGCTGGCGGGGACCACCAAGATCCCCTGACCACTTGGCTCTCGGGCGGCGCGGCGTCAGGACTGGGCGTCGGGCGACACGACCATGCAGTTGGTCCGGGTTCGCACCAGCCGTTCGCAGGCATGCGCGGCGGCGTCCCGGGACAGGCCGACCAAGCGGGCGCGGTACAGGGTGCCCCGGAGCTGGCGAACGCTTGACACCGCCGGACGGGCGCCGCCCAGCACGTCGCGCGCCGTGTCGCGCGCCGCCACGGTGGCGGCCGATGCCATGTTGGCGTTCTCGAACGCGCCGACCTGCACGGCCCAGTTGCCGGCGGTGGGTCCTCCGTGACGGATGATGACCGGCGCCGCGTTGGCCGGCGACACCAGGCTGAACGCTGATGGGCGCCGTGGAGAGGGCGCCAGGGCGGCGTATTGCCGCGGCGGCTCGGCGGGCCGGGCGCGCCCGGCCATGCTCGGGCGTGCCTGCCGCGGAAGGAAGGCCGGCTCTGGATGCTCTGCGACCTGCCTGGGCCGCGACGGGATCGTAGCCTCCGGCGGCTCGGCGGACGCGGCATCGGAAAATTCCGCCGACTCGGGCGGTTGCGGCGCCAAGACGATGTAGCCGCCCGGCGGTGCGGCCGGCGGCGCTTCCGGCGCTTGGGCAACCTGCATTGGCGGGCTTGGCACCGGCGGGCTTGGCGGCGACAGCACGATTGGTTGCGCGGCGGCGGGCGGCTGTGCTGCGGCAGGCGGCGCAGAGGACGGCGAGTTCAGCACCGCGGCCACTGCGGGCGAATAGCTCGCAGACTCGACGCCTGACGCCCAGCCATTGGCATAGCGCGGGCCGTCCGGAATCTGCACCGGCAAGGCGTTCATCGCGTACTGCTCGCCCGGCGAGCGCGTGTTGGGGAACACGCCTGCGATCCTGGGCCCGATGCTCGCCACGTAGCGCCGGGTTTCCCCCGGCAGCGAGCGGCTGCGGGTCAGGTAATCGTCGAGTCGGCCCGGCCCGGCGTTGTACGCCGCCAGGAAGCCGGGCGAGCCATAGATGTCGTACATCTCGCGGATGTAGGCCGTGCCCGCCGTGATGTTGTTGCGCGGGTCGAAAGGATCGCTGCCCAGCTCGGGATAGCGCCCCCTGAGTTCGTCATAGGTGGCGGGCATGACCTGCATCAGGCCCATGGCGCCGGCGCCGGAGGTGATCAGGTCGCCGCCGCCGCCATACAGGTGCCCGCCCGACTCCTGGCGCATCACCTCGCGGACCCATCGCTCCGGCACATCGAACTTGGCCGCCGCCTCGGCGATGTAGGGTCCCCAGGGATCGCTGGCCGGCCCGGGCGGGGTATAGCTGCGGCGGGCGTGCGACAGGTACTGCGTCGATTCCTGCTGCGCGCTGATCTGCTGCGGCCGGCTCGCGCAGGCCGACAGCAGGGCAAGTGCTGCGACGCTGCCCAAAAGACAGGCTGTGGCTTGGATGCGTATCGGGGAAGTTGCAGGCATGGACGCGGCCTCCGTCGTGGCGCGGCCGTCGAACGGCCGGAGGGCACAACGGCTTTGCAGGCCGTCGTTCAGGTCAGCAGGGGTTAACCCCACGTCCTGCGTTAGCCTAGGTTGAATCTTCTGGCAACAGTTTGTTACGGAATGGCGACGCTTCCCGGAAAAGCCTGCGGCGGTGTAGCCGTGCGGCGACACACGGATGGCAGGCAAGGGCCAGGGCGCTGGTTGCAGTGCCGGGCTGGATCGGCTATCGCGCGCCGGTGAGCGCAACCCTGGACCCTCGTGGCGCAGCCGACCTCGTGCTGCATTCAGACCATTCGGCCGGGGCGCGGCAGCGCCTGGCCGTGCAGGATGCCCGGGACGGCTTGGCGCTGTGGCGGCTCGGGATGACGCTCGGCTGGTTCGACATCCGCCTGCGCTACCGCGGCTCGGTGCTCGGCCCGTTCTGGCTGACGCTGTCCACGGGCGTGATGATCGGCGCGCTCGGGGTGCTGTACTCGCAGTTGTTCAAGATGGAGCTGCACGACTACCTGCCGTTCCTGGCGCTGTCGCTGGTGCTTTGGAACGTGCTGGGGAGCGTGGTGACTGACGCCTGCGGCAGCTTCCAGCAGGCGGAGGGCATGATCCGCTCGCAGCGCATGCCGTTCACGCTGTATGCCATCCGGGTCATCACCCGGAACCTATTGGTGCTGGCGCACAACATCCCGGTGATCCTGGTGGTCTACGCCGCCTTCGACGTCTGGCCGGGCCTCCTCGCGTGGGCTGCGGCACCCGGCATCATGTTGTGGGTGGTTGATGGCATGGCCGCGTGCCTGCTGCTGGGCGCGGTGTGCGCCCGGTTCCGCGACATCCCGCCCATTGTCGGCAGCGTCATGCAGATTGCGTTCTTCATCAGCCCGGTCATCTGGAAACCCGAACTGCTGAAAGGGCCGCAGGCGGCGCTGCTGCCGTTCAACCCGTTCTACACCCTGCTTGAAATCGTGCGGGCGCCGTTGCTGGGAGCGGCGGCGGACGGCCGCGTTTGGCTGTCCGCCTTGGGCTACAGCGCCTTGCTCTGCGGCGTGTCCTGGCTGCTGTTCACGCGCGTGCGCGGCCGCCTGGCGTTCTGGGTCTGACGGGCATGGCGATCATCGACGTGGACGGCGTGGACGTCAGCTTCCCGATCTACCATGGCAACAGCCGCAGCCTGAAGCGGACGATGTTCGCCGCGGCCAGCCGGCGCTTGCAGGAGGACGGGCGGCACCGGATCGTGGTGCAGGCGCTGCGCAGCGTCTCGCTGCAACTGCGCAGCGGAGACCGGCTCGGCCTGATCGGCGGCAACGGGGCGGGCAAGACCACGCTGCTGCGCACCCTTGCCGGCATCTACGAGCCTGTGGTCGGCTCCGTGCACGTGCGCGGCACCATCGGCGCCCTGCTCGACCCCAACCTCGGCATGAACCCCGAGCTGACCGGGCGCGAGAACATCGCGCTGCGCGGGCTTTACAGCGGCCTGTCCCGCCCGGCGATCCGGCGCCTAGAGGACGATGTGCAGGAGTTCGCCGAGTTGGCGGAGTTCCTCGACTTGCCGGTGCGGTTCTACAGTTCCGGCATGGTGATCCGGCTGGGCTTCGCGCTGGCCACCGCCATCCGTCCGCAGGTGCTGCTGATGGACGAATGGTTCCTGGCCGGCGACGCGGCGTTCATGGAGCGGGCGCGAGGCCGGCTGGAGGACATGGTGCGCGGCGCCGAGATCCTGGTGCTGTCCTCGCACTCCGTCCCGGTGATCCTCGATTGGAGCACCCGGGTGATCTGGCTCGACCAGGGCCGGATCATGGCCGACGGGGACCCGCAGGAGGTGATGGACCGGTATCATCGCGCGGTGGCGCCGGAGCCTAATCCTGAGATCGGCCTCGTTGATCAGTCCACGAGCGCCTGATATGTCAGGACGCGCAGCTCCCGGCGGATCGGGTAGGTGGAGCTGGGCGTGAGCTGGGTCATCATGACCACGGCCATGTCCTCGACCGGGTCGATCCAGAACGCGGTGCTGGCCGCGCCCCCCCAGGCATACTCGCCGGGCGATCCCAGGATTTGCGCGCGCGCCGGGTCGAGCATGACGGAGAAGCCCAGGCCGAAGCCGATGCCTTCGTAGTTGCTCTCGCTGAAGCGCGCCTGCCCCATGCTGGCCATGTCGCCGCCCAGGTGGTTCGCCGTCATCAGGTCAACCGTCTTGCGGCCCAGCAGGCGCTCCCCGTCCAGCGTGCCGCGGTTCAGCATCATGCGGCAGAACCGCATGTAGTCGCGGCCGGTGCCCAGCAGGCCGCCGCCGCCGGACGCGATGGCGCGGGGGGTGGCGAAGCGGCTGGTGGCCGGGTCGTCGAGCAGGACCGCACGGCCGTCATCCCCGCGGGCGTAGTTCGCGGCAAACCGCCCGAGCTTGTCCGGCGCCACCTGGAACGCCGTATCCGCCATGCCGAGCGGCGCGATGACCCGGTCTTGCAAAAACTGCCCGAATTCCTGCCCTGACAGCACGGCCACCAGGTGGCCCAGCACGTCGGTGGCGATGCTGTAGTTCCAGGCCGAGCCGGGCTGCGCCAGCAGCGGCAGCGTCGCCGCAAGCTCCACGACCTCAGCCAGGGTGCGGTCGGCGGTCTGGAAATCGACGCCCTGGTCCCGGTACATCGCGTCGACCGGCGTCGCCTCCATGAAGCCGTAGGTCAGCCCGGCGGTGTGGGTCAGCAGGTCCCGAAAGGTAATGCCGCGCCCGGCCGGCACAGGCTCCCTGCCCTCCCCGGCATAGACGCGCATCTTCTTGAAGCATGGCAGCACGCCGCTGACCGGGTCGTCCAGTTGGAACAGCCCGTCCTCGTAGAGCATCATGATTGCCACGCTCGTGAGCGGCTTGGTCATGGAGTAGATGCGCAGGATGCTGTCCGGTCCCATGCGCAGCCCGCGCGCCACGTCGGCGAACCCGGCATGACGCTCATAAGCCAACTGCCCGCGCCGGCTCACCAGCACGGACAGCCCGGCCAGCCTGCCATCCTCCACCAGGCGGTCCATCCACCCGTCGATCTTGCGCAGGCGCTGGGACGAGAAGCCGGCATGCTCCGGCGTTGTGGCGGTGTTGGCGTTCATGGGTGGACTCCTTGCCGCCAAAACCATGGATCAGCCCGGCTTGCGGCGCAATGCACCCGCGATGGACCAGCCGGGGCGGGTGCGGACCGGGGTTCAGACGGTCTTCTCGTCGTGGCTCACTGCCCATCATTTCTTAACAGGACGGTCGGATGGGCAGATGCTAATCCGCAACCAATGACAGGCCAGTTTCTGCTTCCAGTCAAGCGGCGGTCCCGATCCGTGCCCGTTCAGGAGCATGCCATGCCCCGATCCATCCTTTGCCGTCCAGCGCGCCTGACGGGTGTTGCGGTTGCGCTGGCGTTGTTCGCCGGGCAGGGTGCGAGCGCCGGCCCGATCACCCCGACCTATCTGGCTGCCGGCGTCCAGACGCCGAACTTCCCGACGGCATGCGGCAGCGCCACAAGCTGCTATTACGGCACGGAGACGTTCTCGAACTGGGCAGGCGGCGACTTCACATCGACGTTCCAGACCGGCACGAGCAACTTCGACGCCAACAACTACATCCGGGGTGTCTATACCGCCAACGGGGACACCAACTGGAGCAGTTCCCCTGCCAACCAGTACGGCGGTGTCAATGGAACCCTGCCTTACCCCGAACTGTTCGGCAAGACGTCGCCCGGCGATGCTTATCTGATCAGATTGTCGCACTCCGCCAACATCCCTGGCGTGAACTATTTCGGCATTTGGCTGTCTGCCCTCGATGCGAACAACAACCTTCAATTCTACAGCGGCGGTCAGTTGCTGTATTCGTTTGGTTCCACTGACCTCCAGGCTGCACTCGGCGCGTGCAGCGCTTCAAACGCTTATTGCGGCAATCCGACGACGCCCTTCAAAGGACAAAACTCGTCTGAAGCCTACGCGTATGTCAACTTCTTCGATACAGTTGGGTATTTCGATACGGTCGTTCTCTACAATGCCAGTGGCAGCACTGGCTTCGAGTCGTCCAACCATGCAGTCGGCTACATCAATCCGATTGCGGCAAGCGGCACGACGTTCAGCGCGCCAGACCGGCCGCCGGGCGCCGCCGCCAATGCCAAGTTCGCGGGCCTCGTCGCCATTCCCGAACCTGCGACGGTGATGCTGGTGTTCACCGCCTTTGTTGTGCTGGTTTTCCGCCACCAGAGACGCCGAGTCGCCCGGGTTGCGGCGGAATGCAGCCTGGCAGAAGCTGCAAGACCAAAGAAACGGAAGAGACGCTCCCGGCCAAAGCAATTTGGTTGGGCAGTGACGACGCGAAGTCGGTTCAGCACTTAAGCTCCTGCTTCATCCGGCGTGCCGTTGTCCCACCTGGATGACCATACGGGTCACCCAGGCCGGGATCACACACGGTTGCTCGCCCGCTCGCCCATTACGTCAGCCGTGGCGGGTGGTCGCCGTCTCGCGCACCGTGGTCGTCGCACCAGGGGCGGCGATGGTGCCGGCCGGGCGCTCGGCGCTGGCCTCCATCGACTCATCGGTGTCGTCGGCCATGTTTTTCTTGAACGACTTGATGCCCTTCGCGAAGTCGCCCATCAGGTTGCTGACCTTGCCGCTCCCGAACAGCAGCAAGACGACCAGCAGGACGACCATCCAGTGCCAAATGCTGAAGCTACCCATGGTTCCTCCGTGCGGGCAAACGTCCTGTCGGGACGCGCCCAAATCCCATACGGCGGACAAAGCCCCGCCCCACGACATGACATGGCGCGGCCCGGCGATGCTTGCAAGCAGTTTGGCAATGGTCAGGGACCGGCCCCTCCCACTGGGCCGACGAAGCCGTAGGTCGGATAAGCCGTGCGGCCCAGCGCGAGCGACGGCGCCCACCAGACCCGCACCGCGCTCCAATCGTTGCCGGGCGAGACATCGACCACCAGCTCGCCGCGGGCGATGCTGTGAGGCACCCAATTGGCCTGCGTCACGGTGATCTCCCGGTCCGACACCACGCGCTCCACGACGGAGACATGGCCGGAGCCGAGCCGGTCGCCGCGGCGGAACACCAGGACGCTCCCCGGCCGCGGCACGCTTCCCCGGTCGTAGCGCCCGTCCGCCTGCTCCCACCAAGAATACGCCTCGCCATGGAGCTGGATGCCCGACACTTGCCGGGCATAGGGAGCGCACTCCAACTCGGCCGACGCGCCCAAGGCCGCAAGCCTGCGCGGGCCAGAGCCGCAGGCGGACAGCAGGACGGCCAAGACGCCCAGCAGCGCCGCGCGGCACACCAGGCGCGCGGGCCAGGCGCCCGCGCTCACCCGGCGGCCCAAACCACGCCCGCCGCCGCCGTGCCGCCGAGGATCGCGAGCGCCAGGTTGCGCGTCGCCAGCATGACCACGGCCGTCGCGAGCGCGCCCACCCATTGCTGCACGCCGCCCGTGGCCAGCGCCGGCGCCACGTAGCTGACGAACAGCGTGCCAGGGATGTAGCTCAGCATGGCCCGCACCAAGGGCGGCGGGCGGAAGGCGCGGAACAGCAGGTAGCCGCCGGCCCGGGTCGCGAAGGTCGCAACCGCCATGGCGGCAATCGTGGCAATCACCCAAGGATCAAGCGTCATGCGGCGAGGCCGCGCCTACCGTCGCGCCACACCCCGGCGGCGCTGCCGGACAGCGCGCCGAGCACGATGTACCAGCTCGTCCCCGGCAGAAGGCGGGCGAACAGCATGGATGCCGCCGCCGCCACGACCCACGGCACGATGTCGCGCCCGCCCCGCCACATCGACGCGAGGATCGCGACGAACACCGCAAGCGCCGTGAAGAACAACGGATGCCCGGCCGGCGGGCGCATGGTGGCGCCCAGCAGGTGCCCGGCGACCGTGGAGGCCACCCAGAACAGCCACATCAGCACGCCCGACCCGAACAGGAACCCGGCGTCCCACCGCCCGGCCTGCATCTGCACCACCGAGATGGCCCAGTTCTGGTCCGCCATCACGAACAGGCTGGCCCACAGCCGCCAGCCGCGCAGGCGGTCGAGCCACGGCCCCAGCACCGGCCCCATCAGCGCCAAGCGCAGGTTCACCACGAACGACGCGAGGGCGGCGGCCAGCACCGGCGCCGGGCTGGACCAATGGCTCAGCGCCAGCAACTGCGCCGAGCCGGCATAAACGACGCCGCTCATCAGCGTGGCCTCGGCCAAGGAAAGCCCTTGCGCCTGCGCCGCGACGCCGCACACCAGGCCGAACGGCACCACGGCGACCTGCACCGGCAGGCTGCGGCGCGCGCCTTCCAGAACGGCAGCGCGGGAGAAGCGCGGGCGGCTCCGGGACATCAGCCCTGCTTCAGCCGGATCACGAGCGCCTTCGCGTCCTCAGGGTCCATGCGCAGCGCTTGCCGCGCCACGGGCTGTGGGAAGCCGGCGCGCGCCAGGGCGCCAAGCTCGCGGCGGAGGGTGTCGGCGTCGGCGTCCAGCAGTCTGAACGGACCCAGCCGGCGGCGGCGCGCATAGGCCAGGGCCGCCGCCAGCTCGCTGTCCGGGTCCGGCAGGGCGGCCTGGGCCAGCTCCGGTGGCACCCCCTTGGCGGCCAGGTGGGCGCTGATCGCCCGGCGGGAGCGCCCGGCGCGTGTCAGGTTGCGGGCACGGGCGCCGGCAAAGGCCGTGTCGTCCACAGCCCCCGACTGCACCAGGGCGCGCGCCACGTCCCGCGCCGCCTGCCGGCTCCCTTGGGCCGCGACGGCGATGGCGTCGGGATCGAGGGTGCCCTCGGCCTCCGCGGCGCGTGCCCAACGGTCGATGCGGCGGTCCAGCACGCGGACCAGCCCGGCCTCGGTCACGGCGAAACGCGCCAGGTGCGCCAGCGCGGCGTCGTGCAGGCGGGACCGGTCAGGCGCCGCGCCGACGGGTCCGGGCGGGCGCCGGGCGCGTCCGGACGGTTTCGCGGTCTTGCTGGGAGGGTCCGCCATCCCAGCACGATGCCACGGCACGTGCGGCGCCGGAACCCGGGCCGGCCACGTTACGTGCGACGGCAGACCCGCAACTCGGTCACGAGGCGTCCTGTGCCGAAACCGCCCTTCGTTGGCGCGATGACATCGCGTGCGGCGTTGGGCGCATGGCCGGCGGTGGCGCGGCCGGCCGGGGCGTGACGTGGCGACCAAGGATGCGCCCAACGCAACGCCAAACTTCGTTTATTGACGGGCGATTGGCCGATTAGGGTTTGACTTCCCGCAAAGGCCCGCCCCATCCTCCTTGCTTCCCCGGGACCGCCCGCGACGGGTCGTAGGGCGCTGACATGGCCCGGGGACAATGCACTGAGGTGCTGCGTTCCCATGATTTCCGCCCTGATGCCGACGTACAACCGTGCCGACCTCGCTTTCGAGCGGGGCGAAGGCGCCTGGCTGTATGCGGCGGACGGCCGACGATTCCTGGACTTCGGCGCCGGCATCGCGACCTCCTCCTTGGGCCACGGCCACCCGCATCTGGTGCAGGCCATTGCTGAGCAGGCCGGGCGGGTGATGCACACCAGCAACTTGTACCGCGTGCCGCAGGCCGAGCGGCTGGCCGCGCGCTACGTGGAGGCGACGTTCGCCGACAGCGTGTTCTTCTGCAACTCGGGCGCCGAGGCGAACGAGGGCATGGTCAAGATGATGCGCAAGGCCATGTCCGAAACCGGACAGGGCGAGCGCTACCGGGTCATCTGCTTCGACGGCGCGTTCCACGGCCGGACGCTGGCGATGCTGGCCGCCACGGGCAACAAGAAGTACCTGGCCGGATTCGGGCCGGAGGTGGACGGCTTCGACCACGTGCCGTTCAACAACCTGAACGCGCTCCGCGACGCCATCGGGCCGGAGACCGCCGGCGTCATGGTGGAGCCGGTGCAGGGCGAGGGCGGCATCCGCCCGGCGTCGCTCGACTTCCTGCGCGGCCTGCGCGCCGCCTGCGACGAGTTCGGGCTGATCCTGGGCATGGACGAGGTGCAGTGCGGCATGGGGCGCACCGGCAAGCTGTTCGCGCATGAATGGGCGGGCATCACGCCGGACGTGATGAGCATCGCCAAGGGCATCGCCGGCGGCTTTCCCATGGGCGCGATCCTGGCCAAGGAGGCGGTCGCCAAGCATCTGGTGCCCGGCACCCACGGCACGACCTTTGGCGGCAACCCACTGGCCTGCGCCGCCGCCAATGCGGTGCTGGACGTGATCCTGGCGCCGGGTTTCCTCGCGGAGGTGGACCGCAAAGCGCGTACGCTGTGGTCCGCGCTGGAAACCGTGGTGGCGGAGTATCCAACCGTGCTGGCGGAGGTGCGCGGCGCCGGGCTGATCCTGGGCTTGAAGGGCGTCGTGCCCAACACGGAACTGCAGAACGCCTTCACCGCCGAGGGTTTGCTGACCGTCGCGGCCGGGGACAACGTGGTGCGGCTGGTGCCGCCGCTGGTGCTGACCGACGCGGATTGCGAAACGGCGGTCGAGATGATCCGCCGCGGCGCGCGGCGCTGCCTGCCCACCCCCGTCTCGGTGGCGGCAAAGTGAGCGGGGCGCTCCGGCGTCCCGCCGACAGCGCGGACGACCATCGCCTCGGGGAGGGCCAGGCGCCCCCTCGCCATTTCCTCGACCTGCGCGACTTCGAGACGGCGACGCTCCGCCACATGCTCGACATCGCGTCGGGCTACAAGGAAGCCGGCCGGGTGTCGTCGCGCCCGTTCGGCGGCAAGACGCTGGCGATGATCTTCGAGAAGCCCAGCACCCGCACCCGCGTCAGCTTCGAGGTGGCGATGCGGCAGTTGGGCGGCGATGCGATCACCCTGTCCGCCAAGGACCTCCAGATCGGGCGTGGAGAGACGGTGGCCGACACCGCCCGCGTGCTGTCCCGCTATGTGGACGCCATCATGCTGCGCACCGCCGACGCCGCGAAGCTGCACGAGATGGCAGCCTTTGCCACGGTGCCGGTGATCAACGGCCTGACCAACCGCAGCCACCCATGCCAGATCATGGCGGACGTGATGACGTTCGAGGAGCATCGCGGTCCCATTGCCGGCCAGGTCGTGGCCTGGTGCGGCGACGGCAACAACGTCCTCAGCACCTGGATCGAAGCGGCGGTGCGCTTCGGGTTCGCCTTGCGAGTGGCGACACCTGACCTCCTACGCCCGTCGCAGGCATTGATCGACTGGGCCCGCGCGGCGGGGGCCCGTATCGAGGAGTTCGCCGATCCGGCCGAGGCGGTCCGCGGCGCCCGCTGCGTGGTGACGGACGCCTGGGTCAGCATCGCGGACGACCCGAACGAGAGCCGCCACAACCTGCTGGCGCCCTACTGCGTCACCCCGGCCCTGATGGCGCAGGCGGCGCCGGACGCGATCTTCATGCACTGCCTGCCGGCCCACCGCGGCGAGGAGGTCATGGCGGAGGTGATCGACGGCCCGCAGTCCGTGGTGTTCGACGGCGCCGAGAACCGGCTGCATGCACAGAAGGGCGTGCTGGCCTGGGCGCTGGGAGCCGCGCGTTGACCGAGGAGATCGCCTCGACGCCGGGTTGGGTGGAGCAGCGATTGGACGAGGCGTTCTCCGGCTTGCCGGCCAGCGCCGGCCCGGCGCGGGAGGCCTACGGCGCTTGCCTGGGCCGCCGCAAGGCTCCGGCCGCGCCGTCAGACATGCTCGGGTCCGAGTTCAACGGCTGCCGGACGGCGCTGCACCACGCGCTGGCAGGACTCGGGCTGGACGACGGCGCGCTGGCGCAGCTTGACCGGCGGCTCGAGGCGCTCGAAGCGGAGATCGCCGAGGACAGCTAGGCGGCGCGGCGCGGTCAAACAGCATGAGCACGTCGCGGATGCCCTGGTGGGCCTGGTTCTGGCCGCTGGCCGCTTGTGCGGCACTGGCCGGAACGGCGTTCACGGGGCTGAATGCCTGGCTGATCGGCGTCGCTGCCGTGGCGCTGATCGCCACGGTGTTCGCGGCCGTGTATCACGCCGAGCTGGTGGCGCACCGGGTCGGCGAGCCGTTCGGCACGCTGGTGCTGGCCGTCGCCGTCACGGTGATCGAGGTGGCGCTGGTGGTGTCTGTGATGCTGGGCGGCGGGCCTGACAAGGCTGCACTGGCGCGCGACACGGTGTTCGCGGCGGTGATGCTGGTGTGCAACGGCGTCGTCGGGATATGCCTGCTGGTCGGCGGCGTGCAGCACCGGGCGCAGGGGTTCCAGTTGCAGGGCGCGAGCGGCGCGCTGGCGGTGCTGACGGCGCTGACCACGCTGACGCTCGTGCTGCCCAACTTCACCCTGACCACGCCGGGTCCGGTGTTCACCCCGTCGCAGCTTGCCTTCGTGGGCGTCGTGTCGCTGGTGCTGTATGGCGTGTTCGTGTTCGTGCAGACGGTCCGGCACCCCGGCGATTTCCTGGAAGATTTGGCGGACGACGCGCATGCGGCAGTCCCCTCCACCCGGGCGGCCCTGCTGAGCGCGGCCTTGCTGGTCGTGGCGCTCGTGGCCGTCGTGGGGCTGGCGAAGTCGCTGTCCCCTGCCATGGAGGCCGGGCTGGCCTGGGCAGGGGCGCCGAAATCAGTGATCGGCGTGGTGATCGCGGCGCTGGTGCTGCTGCCGGAGGCGTTGGCCGCCTTGCGCGCGGCGGGGGCCAACCGGTTGCAGACCAGCCTGAACCTCGCCCTCGGCTCGGCGCTCGCCAGCATCGGGCTGACCATTCCGGCGGTCGCCGCGGTGTCGGTCGCGCTGGGCACGCCGTTGACCCTGGGGCTTGACCAGAAGGAGGAAGTGCTGCTGGCGCTGACGCTGCTGGTCAGCGTCCTGACCCTTGGGACCGGGCGGACAACGGTGCTGCAAGGCGCGGTTCACCTGGTGATCCTGGCGGTGTTCCTGTTCCTGGCGGTGGTGCCGTGACCAGCCACCTCTCGGCTTCCGTCCAGGTCGGCGCGCTGTGGCCTTCGTGCGCGTGCAGCACCGTCTCGACGAAGCCCAAGCGCGCAAACAGGCGCCGGTTGCCGGGCAGGGCCAGCCGCACGCCGAGGTGAAGCCGCGGCAGGCCGCGCCGCCGCGCCTCGGCTTCTGCTGCGTGGACGAGTTCGGTGGCAAGCCCCTGGCCCTGGCAGTGCGGTGATGTGGCAAGCCGGCCGAGGTAGAGGCCGCCGTCCCGCTTCGACCACAGCACGGCGGCGGCCAAACCGGTCCGCATGACCACCGCCCCGCCGCCGCCTGCGGCCAAGTGCGCCAGGATGCTCGCCTCGGTTTCCCGCAGCGCGCTGGGCCTGGGGTCGAGCGGCTCCGGGATCGCGTCGAAGGCGGCGCGGATCAGTGCGGCGACGGCCGCGGCATCACTGGTTTCAATCATCCGGCACGCCATAGCCTTCTCCCAAACATCACTGGCCCGCGGCAGGTTCACCTGGGGCGGGCCGATCCCTATGTAGGGCGCATGACATCGACCCCTGCTTTCCTGGACAGCACCCGCCCGGACGTGCCCGACATCGTCGTGCCCCGTGGCGTCACCCCCTTCCACTTATCCGGCCAGCCGGTCCGAGGACGCCTCGTGCGGCTCGGCCCGCTGGCCGATGCGCTGCTGACCCGGCACAAGAACCACCATGCCGTCACCGCCCTGTCGGGCCAAGCCCTGGCGCTGGCGGCGGCGCTGGCGACGGCGCTGAAGTTCCAGGGCAGCTTCAGCCTTCAGGCCAAGGGTGACGGCGCCGTGCCGATGCTGCTGGCCGACTGCACCGAGTCCGGCGCGTTGCGCGGCTATGCCCGGGCCGAACCCGACCGCCTGGCCGCCCTGCTGGCAAGCGACAGCGCGCCCTCCGCCGCCGCCCTGCTCGGCCAGGGCTACCTGGCGTTCAGCGTGGACCAAGGCCCGGACCGCGAACGGCACCAGGGCATCGTCGCCATCGAGGGCGACAGCCTCGCCGACATGGCGCTGCACTATTTCGAAACCAGCGAGCAGATCCAGTGCAGCGTCCGTCTCGCCTGCGCCCTGACCGAGGCGGGCTGGCGGGCCGCCGCGCTGATCCTGGAGCGCATCCCCGGCGAGGGCGGCATCAGCCCGGAGCTTGACGCCGAGGCGCAGGCGGAAAGCTGGCGGACCGCGACGGCGCTCGCCGCGACGCTGAAGGAGGAAGAACTGCTTGACGACCGCATCCCGCCGGAGCGCTTGCTTTACCTGCTGTTCGGCGCCGCCGGTGTCGCCGCTGACCGCAACCGCGCCTTGGCCTATGGCTGCCGCTGCTCCCGCGCCCGGCTGTCCGGCATCCTGGAAACGTTCCCGCCGGACGACCTGGACCACATGTCGGTCGGCGGCGACATCGTCATGACCTGCGAGTTCTGCAACCTGGATTTCCGCTTCGACCGCGACGAGGTGCACGGCAAAGGCGGCGATGCCCAGCTTAACTGATGACCAGCCTAACTAGGCTGCCGCGGCGCGCGGCGCTGCTGCTGCCGTGGGCCATGGCGGCGTGCGGCGAGGATGCGCCGTCGCGTGCCATGCCGCCGCTCCGTTACGACTACCTGGCGCCGCTGCGGCTGAACGTAGCGGGGGTCGATGTGGGCGACGCGCCGCCGCCCAGCCCCATCGAGGCACAATCCCCGGCGCCGGTGGGCGCGACGCTGCGGCAGATGGCGCTGGACCGGTTGGTGGCCGGCGGGTCCTCGGGCCGGGCGGTGTTCGTCATCGACGCGGCGCAGGTCAATCGAAGCTCGGGCAACCTGGACGGCCTGATGGCCGTGCACCTGGACATCCTGACGGCCGACGGCGCCCGGGCGGGCTTTGCGGAGGCGCGGGTGTCCCGGTCGTCCACCACGGGCGGCGACCTGCGCGGCGCGCTGTACGACTTGACCCGGCAGATGATGGACGACATGAACATCGAGCTGGAGTTTGAAATCCGCCGCTCGCTGCGCGACTGGCTGCAGGACCTGACCCCGGCCCCGCCGCCGGCCCCGGTGGAGCAGCAAGACCTTCCGTCGCCTTGATACCAGCCGCCCTATCGGGCGACCGGTGTCAGAGTCGTGTTTTGGGGGCCGGCGCACCCCCCAAACCGCAGCGGTTAGGCGCCCCCCCCAACCCCCCCCGCCAACCCCGCCGGCGCCCCAAAAAACCCCCGCCCCCCC
>CAXUJE010000043.1:0-3427 GCA_964251035.1 uncultured Acetobacteraceae bacterium | reverse complement strand
GCTGCAGGCGCCGACCGCCGACCCGCCGCCGGCCCCGGGGCAGCAGCAGCACCTCCCTTCGCCTTAACCGCCCAGGTACGCCGCGGCGACGGCCGGGTTGCTGGCGACCTCCGCCGCCGGGCCGGACAGGACGATGCGCCCGGTTTCCAGCACATAGGCATGGTCCGCCACGTCGAGCGCCGCGGAGGCGTTCTGCTCCACGAGCAGGATTGTCGTGCCCTCCGCCTTCAGCGCCGCGATGATCGCGAAGATCTCCTCCACGAACAGCGGCGCCAGGCCCATGCTCGGCTCGTCCAGCAGCAGCAGGCGCGGGGCGCCCATCAGCGCCCGGCCGATGGCCAGCATCTGCTGCTCGCCGCCCGACATCGAGCCGGCAAGCTGGTGCAGCCGTTCCCGCAACCGGGGAAAGCGGGCCAGCACGCCGTCCTGCCGCCGCGCGACCTCGCCGCGGCCCGGCACCAGGTAAGCGCCGAGCGCCAGGTTCTCCGCCACTGTCAGCTCAGCGAAGCACTGCCGGCCTTCCGGCACCTGGCGCAGCCCGGAGGCGGCGATCCGGTGCGCGGCCTGGCCGGTGATATCGGCTCCCGCGAAACGCACCCGCCCGGCGCGTGGGCGCACCAGACCGGAGATGGCGCGCATCGCCGTCGTCTTGCCGGCGCCGTTCGCCCCGATCAGGCAAACGACTTGGCCCTCCCCCACGGCGATGGACACGCCGCGCAGCGCCACCGTGCGGCCATAGGCCACCTCCAGCCCGTCGATCTCAAGACCGCTCATCCGGCGCCGCGCACCCCGGCCTTGGCGCCGGCGGCGAGGCGCGCGGCGACCTTGTGGCCGAGATACGCCTCGATCACGGCGGGTTCCTGCCGGACGGCCTGCGGCGTCCCTTCGTAGATGCGCCTGCCAAAGTTCAGCACGGTCACGGTGTCGGAGATGTCCATGACGAAGCCCATGTCGTGCTCCACCAGCAGCACCGTGGCGCCGAACCCGCTGAGCCGGCGGACCAGGGTCGCGAGGACCTCGGTTTCCGCCGGGTTCATGCCAGCGGCGGGCTCGTCCAGGAGGACCAGGCGCGGCTCGGGTGCCATGGCGCGGGCGATCTCCAGGCGGCGCTGGTCGCCGTAGGACAGCGCCTGCGCCCGCTGCCCGGCCTTGTCAGCGAGGCCCACGAGGTCGAGCGCCGCACGCGCCCGGGCCACCGCGCGCTTCTCCTCCGCCCGGAAGCGCGGCAGGCGCAGCACCACGCCGGGCAGGCTCAGAGCCAGCCGGGCGTGCAGGCCAGTCAGCACGTTCTCCAGCACGGTCATCGCGGCGAACACGCGGATGTTCTGGAACGTGCGGGCGAGGCCGAGCGCCGCGCGTCGGTCGGCGGGGAGCCCGGTCACGTCCTGCCCGGCAAAACGGATACGCCCGGCGCTCGGCGGCACGAGGCCGGACACCAGGTTGAACAGGGTGGTCTTGCCGGCGCCGTTCGGCCCGATCACGGCATGGATGCCGCCGGGCATCACCTGCATGGTGACGCCGTCTACCGCGACCAGCCCGGCGTAGCGGCGGGTCAGGCCCCCGATGTCAAGCAATGGTTGTTCCAGCAACGGGGTCATGCGGCGGTGCGGGCGCCGATCCGCTTCATGCGCAGCGCCAACAGGCCGTTCGGCAGGAACAGCACGGCCAGCACGATGATGACGCCGTTCAGCACCAGCCGGATGTCGCTGACCCCGCGCAGCAGCTCCGGCAGCAGGGTCAGCACCCAAGCGCCCACCACCGGGGCGAGCGGCGTGCCGATGCCGCCCAGCAGCGCGTAGGACAAGATGGTGACGGCCGGCTCGAAGCCGTACTCGTTGGGGCCGATGAAGCTCGACACGTGGGCGGACAGGCAGCCGGCGAGGCCGGCCAGCGCGGCCGATGCCAGCAGCGCACCCATCTTGTAGCGCCGGACTGGCACGCCCATGACCTCGGCCGCGGTCTCGTCCTCCCGCATCGCCTCCATCGCCCGGCCGATGCCGCTGCGCCCGACCAGCCATAGCGCCAGCACCGCGAGGCCGAGCAGCCCGTAGAGCATGGGGGCCGTCGCGCGCTCCGGGATGCCGGACAGGCCCAGCGCGCCGCCGAGCAGGTCCACGTTAAGGTACACGGCGCGCAGCACCTCGCCCAGCCCGATGGTGGCAATGGCGAGATAGACGCCAGCCAGCCGCAGAGTCGGCACTCCGATCGCCAGGGCGAAGGCCACGGGAACAACGACGGACAGCGGCAGCACCAGGAGGAACGGCAGATCGAGCTTCAAGGTCAAGAGCACGGAGGAGTAGGCGCCCAGGCCCATGAACGCCGCCTGCCCCAGCGACAACTGCCCCACCGCCAGCACGACGTACATCGACAGCGCCAGCAGCCCGTTGATGCCGAGCGCGTATACCAGGTTCTGGTAGGTCCACAGGAGGTCGTCGAGCCAGGCGGGCATCAGGCCCGCCGCAGCACGGCGCGGCCGAACAGGCCGGAGGGCCGGGTCCACAGCACGGCGACCAGGATCAGGAACGCCACCGCCTCCTTGAGGTTGGACGACACGTAGCCCGCGGTCATCACCTCGATCACCCCCAGCGCCAGCCCGGCCAGCAGCGCGCCGCGGATGTCGCCGAGGCCGCCCACGATGATGACGACGAAGCCGCGCAGCATCATCGCCTCCCCCATGTAGGGTTGGATCGCGTTGAAGTTCAGCCCGATCAGAACCCCCCCTGCCCCGGCCAGGCAGCCGGAGATGAAGGAAACCAGCGCCGCCGCCCGTCCGGTGTCGATGCCCATGAGCTGCGCCGCGTCCGGCTTCTCCGCCATGGCGCGGATCGCGAGGCCGAGCCGGGTGCCGCGCATCAGCAGCAGCAGCGCGCCCACCAGAACCGCCGTGGCGGCGAGGATCAGGATCTGCGCCGTGGTGACGCGGATGTCGCCGATGTGGAACGCGTCCGCGCTCACGAGGCCCGGCGGCAGGCGGCGGATGTCAGGGCCGAGCCAGCTCGTCAGCGCCGAGTACAGCGCCAGCACGCCGCCGAGCGTCACCATGAGCGACGACAGCTCCGGCGCCCGGATGCGGCGCAGCCGGGTCAGCAGCACCCAGTCGAGCACGACAGCGATGCACCCGGCGCCGAGCGCCGCCAGCGGCAGCGCCAGCCAGATGGGGGCGCCCTGCCGCGTCATCCACAGCGCCAGCAGCGCGCCGGCGGAGAAGTAGAACCCATAGGTCAGGTTGATCACCCGCAGCACGCCGAACATCAGCGTGAAGCCGAGGGCGAACAGGGCGTAGGCGGCGCCGAGCAGGACGCCGTTCACAAGCTGCTGGGCAAGCATCGCTGGGTCCTATGGGGTTCGCGCGCCCGCGGCAAGCCCTGCCCGAAGACGCCAGGGGGGGGGGGGGGGGGGGGGGGGGGGGCGGGCGCGGCGGCCGCGG
>CAXUJE010000042.1:0-24333 GCA_964251035.1 uncultured Acetobacteraceae bacterium | reverse complement strand
GCGCGGTGGGTTTGTGCGCCGCGGCCCGGTCCCCCCCGGCCCCCCCCCCGCCCCGACCTCGTATCCTGCAACAATTCCCGCCAGCACGTCGGCGCCGCTGGCGCCCGCCATCTGGCCGGCCGCCAATGCCGCCGAGATCACCGGGCAACCCGGATGCAGCGACCCGGCCGCATGCGTGTCATCGAAATCGAGCGAGTGACCCAAGGCGCCGTTCAGCAACGCGGCGCCGGCCGGAGTGTAGCGGGCGCAGTCGCCGAACACGCCGCTGTTGCCCGCCGCCATGCCGAGTGCCCGGACGGCGGCCAGCAACGGCGCCGTACTCTCGGCGTCGTGCCGAGCGCGCACGATGTTGCCGACGAGATCGAGTGCCAGGAGCCGCGCCCGTTCGACCACTGGCGGTGGCAACGCCGCGGTCGAGATGGCGGCGCTGAAGGCGGACAGCTCGGCTGTGATCCCCATGATGGTCGTTCCCGTTGACTTTTGCCGCATCCTGCCTCGGATCACGCGCGGGTCCAAGTCTGTTGCCGGCCAGGATGGCGCTGTGGCACACTTGCGCAATGATATCCCGGCGCACGCTGCTACATTCGATGCCATTTGCCGCCGTTGCGATGCCGGCCTGGGGGCAGGCCTCGTTTGAGGCCTTTGTGGGCAGCGCGAAGGCTGAGGCCCGGCGCACCGGCATCCGCGAAGTGACCCTGCAGCAGGCTTTTGCCGGCGTAGGGCCGAATCAGCGGGTCATCGAGCTTGACCGCCGCCAGCCGGAGTTCACCCTGACCTGGCCGGAGTACCGCGCCCGCGTGCTGCCGGACAGCCGTTTGCAGGCCGCGCGTGAGAACTACGCCCGGGAGCGCGCGTTGCTGGCCCGGGTCGAGGAGCGGTATGGCGTGGACCCGTTGATCATCATGGGAGTCTGGGGAGTCGAGTCGGCGTTCGGCGCCAACAAGGGGAATTACCGGCTGGTCGAGGCGCTTTCGACCCTGGCCTGGGAGGGGCGGCGAGCGGTCTACTTTCGTGGCGAGTTGATCAATGCGCTGCGCATCCTGGACCAGGGCGACGTGGCGCCCGACCGCATGACCGGCGGCTGGGCGGGAGCGATGGGACAGCCGCAGTTCATGCCAAGCTCTTATTTGCGCTTCGCCGTCGATTTCGATGGCGACGGGCGGCGCGACATCTGGGACAGCAAGCCGGACGTGTTCGGGTCGGTCGGCAACTACTTGGCGAAGAACGGCTGGCGCCGCGGGGAGCCTTGGGTGCAGCCGGTCCGGCTGCCTCCGGGTTTCGACACGGCGGTTGCGGTGCGCGACAACCGCCGGAGCCTCGAAGAGTGGACGCGCACGGGCGTGCGGCGGGTGGATGGGCGGGAGTTCGGCCGCGCCGACATCCAGGGCGCTGTGATCGTGCCGAGCGGAGCAGAGCCGGGAGAGGGCTTCATGACCTATCCCAACTTCAACGTGATCCGGCGTTACAACCCATCTGATTTCTATGCCCTCGCCGTCAGCCTGTTGGGTGAAGCCGCTGTTTGAAGGGCCTGTTGGCGCGGCGCTGGACCGGGCTATGCGGGCGGGAGTAACCGATGCAGGTATCGTGGGGACGTAGGGAGCGCCGGACCATGCTGGGTCGCCGTGAGATTTTGGTTGCCGGAACGGCGCTCGCGGCGATGCCGGGCAGGGTGATGGGGGCGGAGCAGCGCCGGACGCCTCCGCGTGGGCGGGGCCGCGAGGCGGCGCTGGCCGGCACGGCCGCGGCCACCCCGCTTGGTCCGTTGGACACCGCGGCCAAGTTCGCGCTGATCCTCGATTTCAACACCGGCGCGACATTGCTGGACAAGGAGGGCGACGCGCCGATGCCGCCCTCATCCATGACCAAGCTGATGACCGCGTACATCGTTTATGGCATGCTGAAAGCAGGCCGCCTGACGCTTGCCCAGGAGCTGCCGGTCAGCGAACGAGCCTGGCGCATGCAGGGTTCCAAGATGTTCGTGCCGCTGGGCGGGACGGTGAAGGTTGAGGACCTGATCCGCGGCGTCATCGTGCAATCCGGCAATGACGCCTGCATCGTCCTGGCAGAGGCGATAGCCGGGTCGGAGGAGGGGTTTGCCGACCAGATGAACGCGAAGGCCAAGGAGCTTGGCCTGACTGCCTCGAACTTCCGCAACAGCACGGGATGGCCTGACCCGCAACAGCGCATGTCCTGCCGCGACATCGCGACACTGGCACGGCGCCTGATCACCGATTTTCCGGAATACTATAAGTATGACAATGAAAAGGTGTTCAAATATAACAATATAGAGCAGCAGAACCGCAACCCGCTGGTGCAGAAGGGTGTGGCGGATGGACTGAAGACGGGCCACACCGAGGAGGGCGGCTATGGCCTGGTCGCCAGCAGCGCCCGGGGCGGGCGGCGGGTGATCGTCGTGGTGAACGGCCTCACCTCGATGCACCAGCGGGCGGAGGAGAGCGAACGGCTGCTGGAATGGAGCTTTCGGGAATTCGAGAACGTGACGCTGTTCGCCGCGGGCGACACAGTTGAACTGGCGAAGGTTTGGCTGGGCGCCCGCCCAGCGGTGCCGTTGGTAGGCGGGCAAGATCTGGTATTGACCATGCCCCGGCAATGGCGCCGCAATGCCAGGATTGAGGTCGAGTACAGCAACCCCATCCCGGCACCGATCAACCGCGGCGACGTGTTGGGCAAGCTAACGGTCTCGGGGCAGGGAGTGCCGGCGATGGATGTGCCGTTGCTGGCCGGCGCCGACGTGCCTCGGCTTTGGCTGCCGGGCCGTGCGGCCGCGGTCATGGTCCGCTACGTCATGGGGTCCTGACGCCCAGGTGTTCATCACGTTCGAGGGCGGGGAGGGGGCTGGCAAGTCCACCCAAGCGCGTCTCCTTGCCGAAGCGATGGCTGCAACCGGCTGCACAGTGCTACGCACTCGCGAGCCTGGGGGCGCCCCAGGTGCAGAAATCTTGCGCAGCCTCCTGCTGTCACGCGCGCACGACTGGTCGCCTTCGGCTGAAGTCTATTTGCACTTCGCGGCCCGGGCCGAGCATGTGGCACGGACCATCCAGCCAGCCCTGGCCCGGGGCGACATCGTGATCAGCGACCGGTTTGCGGATTCGACGATGGCCTACCAGGGCTATGGCCTCGGGGCCGACCGTGCCCTGATTGCCGCGCTGAGCCGGTTGCTGCCGGTACGGCCTGATCTCACTGTGATGCTGGAGGTCTCTCCGGCCATTGCGGCCAGCCGGATGGCCGGCCGCCGCCAGGCGCTCGACCGCTATGAGGCGATGGGGTCGGCGTTCCATGAACGGGTCGCGCAGGGTTTTGCCGCGATTGCCACCGCGGAGCCGGATCGCTGCGCCATGGTCTCGGCCGATGGCGGAGTGGACGAGGTACATCGCGCCGTGCTTGCCGTCGTCGCCAGCCGCCGCTCCGTTGCCGCATGACCGTGCCTTTGCCGCGCGAGAACCCGTTCCTGCTGGGCCATTCCGCCGCCGAGACTGTGATCGACGACGCGATCTGGGCCGGCCGCATCCACCACGCCTGGCTGCTCATCGGGCCGGAGGGAGTCGGCAAGGCGACGCTGGCCTACCGCTTCGCCCGGCGATTGCTGGCCGGCTCGCAGGCCTCCGCCGCGGGCGCGAACGACCCAGCATCCCCGGTGTTCCGCCGTGTCGCGGCGGGCACCCACGCCGACCTGCTGACGATCGAGCGCGAGTGGGACGACAAGCGCAAGCGCCTGCGGTCGGAGATCGTGGTGGACAGCGCCCGCGGCGTGGCGGACTTCCTGCGCCTGACCCCGGCGGAGGGCGGCTGGCGCATCGTGGTGGTGGACGGGGCCGAGCACATGAACCGCAACGCCGCCAACGCGCTCCTGAAAGTGTTGGAGGAGCCTCCGCCGCGCGCCGTGCTGCTGCTGGCCTGCGCGTCGCCGGGTCGGCTGCTGCCGACGATCCGCAGCCGGTGCCGGCAGCTGCGGCTTGGCGAACTCGGGCCTGCGGACATGGACCGTGTGCTGGCCCTATGCTTGCCGGAGATGGACCCAGCGGACCGCGCCGCGTTGGCCGCCCTGTCGGGCGCGCCGGGCCGGGCCTTGGCGCTGGCCGAGGAGCAGGGCGTCGAGTTGGCCGCCCTGGTGGCCGACGTGCTGCGGGCGGCGCCGAACGTGCCGTTGCTGCGCGCTCACGAGGTCGCGGACAAGCTGGCGCGGAGCGACGCTGGGTTCGGGGCCTTTATGGGCCTGCTGCGCGACGCGATCAGCGCCGCGATCCGCAATGCCGCGCGGGGCCAGGCCGACGCTGGCCAGCTCCGCCTGACAGGGCTGAGGCCCCTAGCCGAGTGGGGCGATTTGTGGCACGCGCTGACGCGGCTGCAGGACGATACCGAGCGGTTCAACTTGGACAAGCGGCATGCGATCGTCTCGAGCCTGGATTTGCTGAATACCTCATGAGCAAGCGGTTCTACGTCACGACCCCGATCTACTACGTCAACGGCGCGCCGCACATCGGTCACGCCTACACGTCAGTGGCCGCCGATGTGCTGGCCCGGTGGAAGCGGCTGGATGGCCATGAAGTGTTTTTCCTGACCGGCACGGACGAGCACGGCCAGAAGGTCGAGAAGGCGGCGCATGACGCGGGCGTGGCGCCGCAGGAGTTTGCCGACCGCATTTCCCAGCAGTTCCAGGACCTGTCCGTGCTGATGGGCTTGTCCAACGATGACTTCATCCGCACGACGGAGAGGCGTCACAAGTTCGCCTGCCAGGAGCTTTGGCGCCGGCTGCGCGCGTCAGGCGACATCTATTTGGGGCATTATGAAGGCCACTACGCCGTCCGCGACGAGGCGTTCTACAACGAGAGCGAGCTGATTACCCGGCCCGACGGCAGCCGCGTCGCGCCCACGGGGGCGCCGGTGGAGTGGGTGAGGGAGCCTTCGTATTTCTTTCGCTTGTCGGCTTGGCAGGACCGTCTGCTCGCATTGTACGAAAGCGAGCCGGATTTCGTGTCGCCCGCCAGCCGCCGTAGCGAGGTCGTGAGCTTCGTCCGGAGTGGGCTGAACGACCTTTCGGTCAGCCGCACTAGCTTCACCTGGGGCGTGCCGGTGCCGGACGACCCGGACCACGTTATGTACGTGTGGCTCGACGCGCTGACAAATTATCTTTCTGCGGTCGGCTTTCCTGATGCGGCAAGTCCACGGTGGCCGTTCTGGCCGGCCGACGTGCACCTCGTCGGCAAGGACATCATCCGGTTCCACGCGGTTTATTGGCCGGCATTCCTAATGGCCGCCGGGCTGCCGACACCATGTTGCGTGTTCTCGAACGGCTGGTGGACGGCAGCGGGCGAGAAGATGAGCAAGTCGCTGGGCAACGCCGTCGACCCTGCCCAGCTGGTAGAGACTTTCGGCCTTGATCCCGTGCGGTATTTCCTGCTGCGCGAGGTGCCATTCGGCAATGACGGGGACTATAGCGACGCGGCGCTGATCCGCCGGACGAACGTGGAGCTTGCGAACGACCTCGGGAACCTGGCGCAGCGCACGCTGTCCCAGGTCGCCAAGAATTGCGGCGGTGTGCTGCCGGAGCGCGGGGCTACGACGGTCCAAGACATGGCGCTGCTGGACGCGGCGCAGGCGCTGCCGCAATCCGTGCGGGACCGCCTGGACCGTCTCGCGTTCCACGATGCGCTGGAGGATGTGTGGAAGGTCATCCGGGCGGCCAACGCCTATATCGACCATCAAGCGCCGTGGGCATTGCGCAAAACCGATGCGGCCCGGATGGCGAGCGTGCTGAACGTCCTGGTCGAGGTGATCCGCTGCGTGGCTACGGTCCTACAGCCCTTCATGCCGGGCAGCATGGCTGCGATGCTCGACCAGGCTGGCGCCACCCCGGACGCGCGGGGCCTTGCGGACCTTGCGGTGCCGCTGCGGCCGGGCACGGCATTGCCGGCGCCGCAGGGCGTGTTCCCGCGCTACAGCGACAAAGCCGAGTAGGGTGCCGACGTTGATCGACTCGCATTGCCACCTGGACATGTTCGACGCGGCCGAACTCGACGCCGTGCTGCATCGGGCCGCGGCCGCCGGGGTGGGCGAGATGATCACCATTGGCACGCGGCTGAGCCAGAGCGCGCCGCTGATCGCCTTGGCGCAGCGCCCCGGCGTGTGGTGCACCGTTGGCGTTCATCCGCACAACGCCGGCGATGGGCCGGTGGCCGATGCGGCCACGATCGCCAGCCTGGCTGCCGACCCGCGGGTGGTCGGCATCGGCGAGTCCGGGCTTGACTACTTCTACGACAAGGCGCCGCGCGACGTGCAGCAGGCGAGCTTTCGGCAGCATATCCGCGCCGCGCGCCTGGCGAGCCTCCCTTTGGTGATCCATGCGCGCGATGCCGACCAGGATATCGCGGCGATCCTGCATGAGGAGTGGGACGCCGGCGGGCCGTTCCAGTTTGTCCTGCATTGCTTCAGCTCCGGCCGGGCGTTGGCGGAGGATGCCCTCGGCTTGGGCGGCTATATCAGCTTTTCCGGCATCCTGACGTTTCCTAAGTCCGGTGAACTGCGCGACATCGCCCAGGACGTGCCGGCCGAGCGGCTGCTGGTGGAAACCGACGCGCCTTACCTGGCGCCGGTGCCTCATCGCGGGAAACGCAACGAGCCGGGCTACGTCGTCGAGACGGCGCAAGTGCTGGCAGGCCTGCGCGGGCTGCAACGTGAGGCCCTGGATGCGCTGACGACGGATAATGTTAGTACTTTGTTCAAGCGAATGGCCTAGCGATGCCGCGCGTGACAATCCTTGGCTGCGGCGGCTCGGCGGGCGTGCCGCAGATTGGCGGTGATGACGGGCACGGCGATTGGGGCGCATGTGACCCGGCCGAGCCGCGCAACCGCCGCACCCGGTCGAGCATCGTCATCGAAAGCGATGTGGGCGAGCGGTTGTTGGTGGACACGTCGCCCGACATGCGCACGCAATTGCTGGCCTGTAGGGTGCCGCGTGTGGACGCGATCCTGTTCACGCATGCCCATGCGGACCACGTGCTCGGCATCGACGACGTTCGAATCCTGAACCGCATCGTGAACCGGCCTATCGAAGCGTTCGCCACGGTGCAGACCCTGGAAGAATTGCACAAGCGTTTCGACTATGCGTTCCAGCCTTGGAACCAGTCATATTTTTTCCGACCGGTGCTGACGCCGCGCGTCGCCGAGCCGGGGCAAACGGTCGAGGCTGCGGGCCTGCGGGTACAGTTGTTTGAGCAGGACCATGGTTTCATGCCGACGCTCGGGCTGCGCATCGGCGGGTTTGGCTATTCGACAGACGTGGCGACCCTGGACGACGTCGCGTTCGCTGCATTGGCGGGGGTGGACACCTGGGTGGTGGACTGCTTCCAGCGCCAGCCGCACAAAACACACGCGAACTTGGAGCGGGTACTTGAATGGGTGGAACGTCTGCAGCCGCGCCGGGTCGTGCTGACGCATATGGGCTATGACATTGATTGGTCGTGGATGAAGCGGCATCTACCGCCGCACATCGAGCCGGCGCATGATGGGATGCTGCTGGAGATTTCTATGTCTGAGCGGCACGACTTTCCATAATATTCATTATCGGCCTGCTGCCCTAACAAAGCTATCAGGTCAGTGAACCGGCGGCGGCGTCGTAAGAACAAGCCGGAAATCCATCGACAACCAAGCCGCGGACGTGGCATTCCAATCGAACAAGGAGTAAAAACCCATGCGATTGGTTCTTGTTCTTGCGATGTCCGTTGCTTGTTTGCTGTCTGGCTCTGCATGGGGACAAACGAAAAAGCCCTTAGAGAAAACCCCGGAGAAGGTTTGGACTGCGGCACCCGTGCCGGACAACCTGCCTTCGCATGTATCCCCCACAAATCGGGCCGGCAACAGCACCGGCTCGGACGCTTCCTCCCCGTTCAGTTCCATGCCGTTGGGCGCGCAGTTGGACAGCAGGCCAAATGACATCACGCGCGACGGGGGTGGACCCGGGACCGACTCCGTGACGCCTGACCTTTCCCGCTAAGATGCGCCACAGGCAAGCCGCGTAGGCAATCAGCAGCCTTTGAACACGGGAGTGCGTTTCGCAAGGAACGCCGCCCTGCCCTCGGCATGATCGGCCGTCAGGAACAGCGCCGATTGCGTGTCCCGCTCCCATTCCAGCGCCGCGTCCAGCCCGGCGGCAAGGTATTGCCGAGTCATGACGATTGGCAGGGGTGCGGCGGTGTGGAACAACGCGGCGCGAGCCAGAGCGGCCGGCAGCGCCGTTCCGGGTGGGACGACGTGGTCGATCATGCCAGTCGCCTCGGCCCGCGTGGCATTCATTTGCTCGCCATACAAGAATACCTGCCGCGCCCGGCCCTGACCGATGCGAACCGGCAAGGTGTGCAGCAAGCCTAGGTCAGCGACCAAGCCGATCTTGCCAAACCCTGCGGCGAACCGCGCATCCTCGGCGGCTACCACGGTATCGCAGCACATCGCGACCGACAGCCCGGCGCCCACGCACCATCCCTCCACCGCGGCGATGACCGGCTTGCTGCCCTTGATCAACAGCCGGACCAGCCGGTGCGTCAAGCGGAACCGCTCCCGCCCGGCGGCGAGGTCGGCCACATCCATGCCGCTGATATCGCCCCCGGCGCTGAAGGTGCCTCCGGCGCCGGTGATGACAATGGCGCGTAACGCCCGGTCGGCCTCGATGGCCTCCAGCGCGTCCACAAGGCGTTGGCGCATCGGCATCGCCAGCGCGTTGCGCCGCTCCGGATAATCGAGCGTGAGAACGGCGGTGGCGCCATCACGGGACTCGGTCAGCATGGGATCAGCTCCGCCTCGGTCTTGGATTGCAGCTCTGCGTGCGAGACGCCCGCCGCCATCTCGACCACGGCGAAGCCGCGCGGCGTCACGTCGAGCACGGCCAGGTTGGTGTACACGCGGGCGACCGCTCCCAGCGCAGTCAGCGGATAGGCGCAGCGGCGCTTCAGGCGCGGGCGGCCCTCCCGGGTGGTATGCTCCATCACGGCCCAAAGCCGCTTTGCTCCGACGGCAAGGTCCATGGCGCCGCCCACGGCCGGCGAGGCGTCATTCTCGCTGGTGGCCCAGTTGGCGATGTCGCCGTTCTCCGCCACCTCGAAGGCGCCGAGCACGCAAAGGTCCAGATGGCCGCCCCGGATCATCGCGAAGCTGTCGGCGTGATGCACGTAGGCGCCGCCCCGCAGCAGGGTCACGTGCTGCTTGCCGGCATTGATCAGCCAAGGATCGGTCCGGCCGGGCGCTGGCGCCGGCCCCATGCCGAGCACGCCGTTCTCGCTATGGAAGATCACCTGGCGTCCTGCCGGCACATGGTCCGCGACCATCGTCGGGATGCCGATGCCGAGGTTCACATACCAGCCCTCGGGAATGTCCTGGGCCACGCGGGCAGCCATTGCGGCGCGGCTGAGCGGCTGCATTGTCCCCTGCCCCTTAGATGACCGGATCGCCGTAAGGCACATGCAGCACGCGGTCCACGTAGATGCCCGGCGTGCCGATGGCCTCGGGATCGAGGTCGCCCAGCTCGGCCATGTGCTGGCTTTGCACGATTGTGAGCTGGCCCGCCATGGCCATCACCGGGTTGAAATTGCGTCCGCTGCTGCGGAACGTGAGGTTGCCCCAACGGTCGGCCCGCCACGCCTCGATCAGCGCGACATCGCCCGGCAAGGCGTGCTCCAGCACATAGGTTCGGCCGCCGATCTCGCGCTGCTCCTTGCCGCGGGCGAGCTGCGTTCCGGCCGCGGTCGCCGTGTAGAAGGCTGGGATGCCCGCCCCTGCAGCGCGCATGCGTTCGGCAAGCGTGCCTTGCGGCACGATCTCCAGCTCGAGCTTGCCAGCGCGGTAAAGAGCCTCGAACACGACCGAGCCGACACTGCGCGGGAAGCTGCAAACTATGCGGCGCACCCGGCCCAACTCCATCAAGCGCGCCAGCCCGGTGTGCCCAGCGCCGGCGTTGTTGGCGACGCAGACCAGGTTGCGGGCGCCCTGCTCGATCAAGCCCTCGATCAGCGCGTCCGGCTGCCCAACCGCGCCGAAGCCGCCGATCAGAACCGTGGCACCGTCGGCAATGCCGGCCAACGCGTCGGCCATAGACTGCACGCGCTTGTCGATCAAGCGGCGTCGCCGAGTTCGACCACGGCGTCGGCGGCATAGGCCCCCTCCCCGTCCGGCATGGCGAACACCGGGTTGAGGTCAATGGATCGGAGCCGCGACCCGGCCTGATGCGCGAACACCGACAGGCGGGACAGCATCGCCGCGAGGGCTGCAATATCAGCCGGCGGCCGACCGCGTGCGCCCAGCAGGACCGGAGCGGCACGGAGCGAGCGGATCATGCGCTCCGCCACATCGGGGCCGAACGGGCAACGATGCAGGGCTACGTCGCGCAGCACCTCGACGAAGATGCCGCCCAGGCCAAACATGGCGACGGGCCCGAACACAGGATCGCGCTGGACGCCCAGGATGCACTCGACGCCGCCGCGGAGCTGCTTGGCGACCAGGACGCCCTCAATCTGAGCTGCCGGCACAACGGCCGTCGCCCGGCCGAGCAGGGTTGCGAAGCCGGCCCGCACGGCGTCCACGCCGCGGACGCCCAGGATCACGCCGCCGATCTCCGACTTGTGGATGATGTCGGGCGAAAGGACCTTGAGCACGACGGGGTAGCCGAAGCGCTCGGCCGCTTCAACCGCGGCGTCGGGGGTGGCGCAGGCGGCCTCGGGCGTGGCGGGGATGCCGGCCTGCGCGAGAATGCGTTTGGCGGCGGCTTCGGACGGGTTGGTTGGCGGCAAGTCCACGATGGGGACCACCGGCGGCGGCAGGCCGGGGGTGTTCGCGAACGCCTCCCCGAACCGGCCCATGGCGTGGATGGCGACCGTGGCGCGGGTCGGGTCCTCGAACACCGTGAAGCCGTCTGCCTCGTACTCGCGGATGCGCTCCGGCGGCGCCACGACCGACAGCACGAACAGCCGGTCCGGGTGCCGGGCCTTGGAGGCGTTCATCTGCTCCCGGAGCTTCGGCGCGATGCTGTCGGCCCCGCCGACCTGGGTAAAGAAGCCGAGCACCGACGTGTAGCCGCCGTCCTCGACCATCGAGTCGGTGAAGCGGCCGATCAGGCTCATGTCGTTGAACGCCTGCGCGGTGCAGTCCACGGGGTTGCGGGGCGCGGCGAACGGCACCAGGGCCTTGAGCCGCGCCTGTGCGTCCGGCGGCATCTCCGGCATCGGCAAACCGAGTGCCGCGGCCGCGTCCGAGATCAGCACGCCGGCGCCGCCGCTGATAGTGATGACGCCCAGCGTGTTGCGGGACGGGTAGATGCGCCGGGTCGCCGTCGTCGCGATGTCCAGCATCTCCTCGGTGGTGCGGGCGCGGACGACGCCGAACTCCGCCAGCACAGCGTCAGTCACGGCGTCGTTGCCGGCAATGGACGCGGTGTGCGATTGCGCGGCGTGCGCGCCGAGCGTGCTGGTGCCGACCTTCATCATCACGACCGGCTTACGGGCGGCCCGGGCGGCGGCGAGGGCAGTGAGGAAGCTGTCTGCCTTGTGAATGCCCTCGGCATAGGCGGCGATCACGTCGGTGTCGGGGTCCTCGGCCAACCAGCCGATCACGTCGCCGATGGTGACGTCGCCCTCGTTGCCCGTGGTGACGCAGATCGGCGTGCCGATGTTGCGGTTGCGGGCGGTGGCGAACATGTGGGTGCCGTAGGCGCCGCTTTGGCTGGCGATGCCGATGCGGCCGGGCCGCGGCCAGCCGTTCTCGAACGAGCTGGAGAAGATCGGGTAGAAGCCGATATGCGCGTTGAACAGGCCGAGGCAGTTGGGGCCCAAAAGGCGCATGCCGTGCCGCTCTGCCGCCGCCAGCATGCGGTCCTGCGCCAGGCGGCCGGCGTCGTCCATCTCGGCGAACCCGGCGGTGAACACGATGGCCGAGCGCACGCCGCGCGCGCCGAGGTCATCCACCGCTTGGATCGCAAGCTCCGCGGGCACGGCGACGATGGCGGCGTCGGGCACGCTCGGCAGGTCCGCGACGCTGGCGTAGGCCGGGAGGCCCTGCACCTCCGCACGGTTCGGGTTCACCGGCAGGATGGCGCCCGCGAACTTCTGCGTCAGCATATAGGAGATCGGCCGGCCGCCGATCCGGGTGGGATCGTTGCTTGCCCCCAGCACGGCGATGCTGCGGGGCCGCAGCATGCTGTCCAGGCTGGAGAACCGGCTGCTCAAAGCGCTGCCGCCGTGCCGAGCAGCGCCGTGCACTGGCTGGACAGCGTGCCGCCGTTGCCGTGCACGAGGGCGACGTCGAGGTCCGCCACCTGCCGCTCCCCGGCGTCGCCGCGCAACTGGGTCACGGCCTCCAGGATCAGGAACATGCCGTACATGCCGGGATGCACGCAGGACAGCCCACCGCCGTTGGTGTTGACCGCAAGCCGTCCGCCGGGCGCGATGGCGCCACCCTGGACGAACGGCCCCCCTTCCCCCTTGGCGCAAAAGCCGAGGTCTTCCAGGAACAGCAGCGTGTTGATGGTGAAGGCGTCATACAGCATGGCCAACCGCACCTCGGACGGCAGCACGCCCGCCATGGCATAGGCGCGCGGTCCGCTGTCGGTGGCCGCCGTGATCGTGAGGTCCGGCATGCACATCACAGCCCGGTGCCAGCCCGCCCCGGCCGCGCCCAGCAGGTAGGCCGGCGGGTGCTTGAGGTCGCGGGCACGGTCGGCGCGAACCAGCACGCAGGCGCCGCCGCCGTCCGTCACCAGGCAGCAATCGGCGGTGGTCAGCGGGTCGCTGACCATGCGGGCGCCCAGCACGTCGTCAATCGGGAGCGGTCCGCGAGCGAAAGCGGCCGGGTTCAGGTTGGCCCAGGCACGGGCGGCAACCGCAACCTCCGCCAGCATGGCGCGGGTGGTGCCGAACTGGTGCATGTGCCGGCTGGCCGCCAGGGCGTAGGCGGTGATGGGGTGGCGCGGCTTGTAAGGCGCCTCATGCGGCTGCGGCTCGCTCATGGAGACCAGGCGGCCCCCGGCGGTGCGCTGGTTGCTGCCGTAGCAGATCAGCGCCGCGTCGCACAGCCCGGCGTCCAGCGCCAGCGCGGCACTGAGCAGATGCGCCTCGAAGCTCGACCCGCCGACGTTGGTGCCGTCGAAGTAGCGGGGCCGGATGCCCAGGTACTCGGCGACGGACAGCGTCGGGAAGGCGTGCGTGCTGGTCGCAGCGAAGATTCCGTCGATGTCCTGCAGGGCAAGCCCGGCATCGGCGATGGCGGCCAGCGCCGCCCCCGCCATCAGTTCGTTCGGGGTGCGGCCCGGCGCCTCGCCGCAACCGGCCGAGCCGATGCCGACCACCGCCGCCCGGCCGCGGAGCGGGTGCGTCATGCCGGCTGCTCCGGGACGAAGACGACCAGCGGCGCGCCGTCCTGCTCGATGATGCGGGCGCGGACCCGGGTGCCGATCGGCACGGTCTCGATCCCGTCGATGCGGGTCATCATGCGCGGCCCCTCGTCGAGATCCACAAGCGCCACGTTGTAGGCCCCCTCCCGCGTGCGGTTCACCGTGATGGCATAGACGGTGGCGAGGCCGCTCGCCGCAACCCACTCCAGATCCTGCTCCCCGGTGCCGGGAACGGCGACGCGCGGGTAGAAGATGTGGACGCCGGTGGAGCGGCTTCGCTGGATCATGAAGCGCCCCTCCCGCAAGTGGGCGCGGTACTCGGCCTCCGGGCCGGGGCCGGTCATGTCTGCACCGGACCACAGCCGCCGTAGTGGGCCACTCGACACGTTGACGGCAGCAGCACTGCCAAAGCCGACAAGGAACGGCTTCGGCCAGATCGGATCAGGGTCACGTGTGCGCCTCCCAACTGCTTGCCGTGACTATGCCAAGTCTGGAGGACGGCGTGTAGGCGCCACGGCCAAGTTTTGCGAGAGTTGATCCGACCCTTCAACGGCAAGAATTTCGGGTCAGCCGAAGCCGAGGAAACCCGGGGCGTCGCGCAACGGCGCCGCGGCGGTGAGCGCCGCGATGTCAGGGATCGGACGGGCTGTGCGGACATCTCCGGCCAGCAGGCGCTCCAACGCCGCGGCGACCGCCAAGACTTGGGCATCTCCGCCACGCCGGCCCACGATCTGCAAGCCGAACGGCATGCCGTTGCGGTCCAGTCCGACCGGCAGCGACACCGCGGGGTGGCCGACGGTCGACGCGGCGTAAGCCAAGGCCAGCCAATGGAAATACGTGCGGGTCGGCGCGCCATCGATGCTGGCGGGAAACAGTTCCGACCAGGGTCGCGGGCTGATGGTGATGGCAGGCGACAGGATGACGTCGAAGCTGTCGAAGAATTGGACCCACCGGCGATACAGCACTGTCTGATGCTGCAACGCCCGCGCCACGTCGAGCGCGTCCAACCGCAGCCCGGCTGCGACGTCCGCTTGCACGTTCGGGCCGACCGCGTCCGGCGTGTCCCGCACCCGGTCATGGTGGCTTGCAAGCGCCCCGACAGCACGCAAAACTTCGAACGCCTCGTTCGTGCCGGTGCAGTCAGGCGACGCTTCCTCGCACTGGCCGAAGACGTGGCGGAACAGCATGGTCCTCTCGGCGAACACCTCGGCAATGTGCCCCTCGGTCGGCGCAATGCCGAAGTCGGGCGTGAGGGCCACTCGCAACCCGGCCAAGTCCACAGAGGGAAGCGCGGTGAACTCCTTGGGGTGACGCACCACTCGGTCCGCCACCGTGCAGGCCAACGGGTCCCGCGCGTCATCAGACGCCATGCAGGACAGCAGCAGGCAGAGGTCAGGCACGGTGCGCGCCATCGGCCCCAGCACCGAAAGCGGAGTCCAGCCCAAAGGCCGCTTTTCGCTCGGCACCAATCCTGGCGTGGGCCGGAAGCCGACGATGCCGCAGAACGCGGCCGGGTTGCGCAGCGAGCCGCCCATGTCGGACCCGGTGGCGAGCGACACCATCCCGGTCGCGAGCGCCGCCGCCGACCCGCCAGACGATCCGGCCGCTGACCGCCGCGGATCGAATGGGTTGCCCGTCGCGCCATACACGGCGTTCCGCGTGTTGGCCCCGGCACCCCATTCCGGCGTGTTGGTCTTGCCCAGCACGATCGCGCCCGCCCGCCGGGCGGCCTGCACGGTCAGCTCGTCTCGGGTCGGCACATGATCGCGGAACAGCGGGCTGCCATAGGTGGTGCGCAGGCCCGCGACGTCCTCCAGGTCCTTGACCCCCAAAGGCAGGCCATGCAGGGGACCCATCGCGTCGCCGCGCACCGTTGCAGAGTCGCAGGACGCCGCAACGGTGCGGGCGCGGTCGAAATCGCGGGCCACCACAGCGTTCACCGCATGATCAACAGCAATAATGCGGCCAATGCAGCTTTCGGTCAGCTCGGCGGCAGACAGCCGCTTGCAGCCGATCAGGCGGCGGGCTTCGACAGCGTCAAGATCACAAGGCTCGGTCAAAGCTCCAGTCTCATCGGTTCCATCCAACGACTTGGCAAAAAGCTAAGCGTCTGCCGCCCTGCCGCTTGTTGGGCCTTATCCGTCTGCGGACGCTGGGAAACCCAGTTGCGAGACGGTCAGTTTAGGCCAAGTTCCTGACGATACCGCTCGAAGCAGGCTGCGCCACACTCCAACCGCATCAGCGCGCCTTCAGCAATGGCTGACGCAAGACCAGGCGTCTCTGCCACCAACGGATGCAACGCTTCGGCATTCCACGCCGCCGAATGCTTCACATCCAGCACGGAATGCAGGTCGAAATAGTGCCGATCGCTGGCCGGCACTCCCAACCGCTTCAGGCCTTGCGCCACCAGCGCCGCGCGGCCCGGCGCCGTCTGCTCGATGACCCCCAGCGCCCCCATGGAGTGGAAGGCGTACCGTCGATTGGCCGCAAGCCCGGCCATCGTGTTGGCCAGCGCCAGGCTTTCCCATACCGTCGTTTCGACCTCCGGGGTCAAGCCGAGGCGGTGCGCCAGCGTCTCAAGCAACGGGCCGTGCATGCCCTTGGGGTTGCCTCGCCCCATCTCATCCCAATAGTTCCGCGCCATTTCCAGCTTGGGACGTTGCGGCATGCGCACCTGGGTCAGCGCCGCCAAATCCTCGAAACCAGCCTCACCTGCCACTTCCTGGGTCAGGAACCAGCACATCTCCTCCCGCGTGGCGGTCTCGGCCAGCCACGGGAACAAAGGATCGTTCTGCCCTGGCCCGTTACGATCCAGTTCCTCAAACCAGGCCACGAAGCCACCGGCATCGCGCGGCGCCTGAGCGGCTCGCTCGGCAACTGCAGCGCGCGCTTCTTCGAGCCAAGTTCCTTCCTCGATCAGCAGCTTCGATTGCGCTTCGATGTCGCCCTGCCAGTCGGTGCTGGGCAGCGCCGGAGCGAACCGGCGATTGTTGAAGGCCGCCAACCGGCGGTGCCAATGGTCATTGGCTGCAAGGGTAGGGTGCAGGCTGCCATCAGGCATGTCGTTTCATTCCCATTTTTTTACGGTCAAAACTACGGCGGCGATGCGGTCGGCAGCCGTATACGCGCCGCCGTCCAGCTCCTCGCCGAACACGTCGGGATCGAGTTCCTCATAGGTCCAACTCGCTCCGGACCCGCCTATTTGGGCCATTGCGGCCATCTTAAAGGGGTCGGTTCCGTTCACGATGGCGGCACCGGTATACAGCAGCAGCGTGCCGCCCGGCGCCAGCCGGTCCAGCGCGGCGCCCAGGATCGCGAGCGACAGCCCGGCGCCGAATGGCCCCCCGCCATGGCGGTAAGCCCGGGCGTCGGGATCGACAAGGTAGGGCGGGTTTGAGACGATCAAGTCGAATGACCCGCGCACGGCGGACAGCAGATCGCTGTCCACCGCCGCAACCTGCACCCCGGCCAGCGCCGCATTGACCCGGGTCATGCGCAAAGCCGACGGATTGATGTCAACCGCGAACACCTCGGCATCCGGGTGTGCCCGGGCCACCAAAATGGCGCCAGGTCCGGCGCCGCAGCCGATATCCACGGCACGGCCTACCGGCGCTCCCTTTTCGAGGTGCGCCAGGATGGCGCGGGCAAACCGGTGCGTGTCGGGTCCGAAAAACACCGAGTCGGCTGCCGTGGTCGGATAGGCAGAGTGCACGAACAGCAAGCCGTCCAGGCTGGAAAGCCGTATGGCGCTGCGGAGGCCAGCCTTGCCGGGAACGAGCACGCCCGCCTCCCGCATCAGCGCCAGGATTTCTGGAGGAACGACGTCTTCTCGAAAGGGGCGGCTCCACCCGAAAACGCCGGCCAGATCTTGCGCCCACGCCGAACTGGGCCGGGTGTTGACGCGGGCATGGGTGGCCGGGGTGGGAGTAGTGAATGTGTAACCCGTGGATCGCACGGCCTGAGCCATATGCAGCAGTTTGGCATCCACGCCGTTCGGGCTGATTTCGTTCATTGGCCAGGCAACGCCGTCTCGCCTCCGGAGTTGCCCGGCTACCTTGCGCCCAGCAGCGGCCCCAACACGTCCTCTGCGCCGGTGATCAGCATTTGTACGCCGATACAGAACAGCATGAATGCCGAGAGCCGGGTCACGGTCTTGCTGCCAGTACGGCCCAAGAAGTCGGATAGACGGTCCGCATAGGCGTAGGTCAGCCAGATCGCCCCCGCCATCGCCGCCGCCGCAAGGCCGGTGCCGGCATAGAACCCGGCCCAAGCCTGACCTATCCCGGGGTGCCCGGCGCCCAGCGCCACGGCCACCGCGATCGTGCCGGGTCCGGTGGTGAACGGCAGCGTCAATGGGAAGAACGCCACGTCGTCCGCAACCGCCGGGCCGGCGTCGGCCGCCTGCTCCTGCTTGCGGCCTTCGCGCTTCTCGGGAGCGCCCAGCAGCTCCCATGCGAACAGCGCCAGCACGATGCCGCCGGCAATGCGCAGTGCGGCGAGGGTGACGCCGAACATCGCCAGCACGTAGGACCCGGCCCACAATGCCACCAGCATCACCAGCAGCGAGTATAGCCCGACCCGGCGGGCCAGCTTGATGCGCTCCTCATGGGTGCGATCGGCGGTGGCCTCCCGGAAAATGAAGGCGCCGGCAATGGGGTTCACGATGCTGAACAGCGTGGGAAACGCGAGCAGGAGTGCTGCGAGCATGTCGCTACGCCCGTGGCTTGCGGCGGATCGGCAGGTTGGTGCGGTAGGCCACGCGCTTCAGCGCGAACGCGCTTTCCACCCCGCGCACGCCGGGGATGCGGGTCAGCCGGGTGCGCAGGAATTCCTCGTAGGCGCCGAGGTCCGGAGCGACGACCCGCAGCAGGTAGTCGCTGGCGCCCGACATCACGTAGCACTCCATGATTTCCGGCAGGTCGGCGATGGCCTTCTCGAAGGACGCCAGATGCTCCTCGGTTTGGGCGGAGAGCCTGACGGAGACGAAGACGTTCACCGGCAGCCCGACCCGGTCCTGATCCAGCAGCGCCACGTAGCGATGGATGATCCCGCCCTCTTCCAGCAGCTTCTGCCGCCGATGCGCCGGGCTTGGCGACAGCCCGGCGGCATCGGCGATCTCGTTGCTGGTCGCACGGCCGTCCCGCTGCAGGTGGTCCAGGATGGCGAGGTCGATCCGGTCGAGGCGCATGACAGTGGGCGATCCTGCTGTATTGCAGCGCAGCATTGGCAAATCCTGCCAATTGCAAGCCTGTGATAGCCCAACTACGGCAGCACTCGCTACCTATTTCAGGTTTATGCTGCACCGTGCCGCCGACGCTCGGGCGTGTTCGGCTTTTCCGGGAGGCGCCTTCCATGGACATCGGTTTCGCTGCCACGACGACGCTCGACAGCCGCTACGCCGATCTGGACCGGCCGACGCTGCTGACCGGCACGCAGGCGCTGGTACGCGTGCTGCTGGAGCAGGCGCGCTTGGATCGTGCGGCGGGATTGCGCACGGGCGGCTTGGTCTCAGGCTATCGCGGGTCGCCGTTGGGCGGCCTGGACCGCGAGCTATGGCACAAGGAAAAGCTGCTGACGGAGCAGGGCGTCCGGTTTCAGCCCGGGCTGAACGAAGACTTGGCGGCGACGATGCTGTGGGGCAGCCAGCAGATCGACACCTTCCCGGGCAAGCGCGTCGATGGCGTGTTCGGCATGTGGTACGGCAAGGGGCCGGGCGTGGACCGCAGCGCCGACGCGCTCCGCTGCGCCAACATGATCGGCACGGCGCGGCTGGGCGGCGTGCTGGCCGTATCGGGCGACGACCATGCGGCACATTCCTCGGTGTTCCCGCACCAGACAGACGGCATCTTCGAAAGCGTGCAAATCCCGGTGCTGCAACCCGTCGATGTCAGTGAAATTCTGGACTATGGCCTCGCCGGCATCGCCATGTCGCGCTACGCCGGGCTGTGGGTCGCGCTGAAGACGATTGCGGAGACGGCGGAGCAGTCCGCGGTCGTCACCGTCCCGAGCGGGCGGCAGTTCGTCACGCCGGACCGGCCGCTGCCGCCGCACGGCCTCAACCTCGACGCGCAGCTTCCCTGGCCAGCCGAGCGCGCCGAGTTGGAGCGGCGCATGGTGGAGGAGCGGCTGCCGGCGGCGCGGGCGTGGGCGCGGGCGAACCGGCTGGATCGGCTGATGCACGGGCGGCCCGAGGCGGCGATCGGCATCGTGACGGTTGGCAAGGCGCACCACGACGCAATGCACGCGCTGCGCCGCTTGGGGCTCGACCAGCATCCCGACATCGCGGTTTACAAGGTGGCGCTGTCCTGGCCGCTGGAGACCGAAGGGGTGCGGGAGTTTGCCCAAGGCAAGCGCGCCATCCTGGTCGTCGAGGAGAAGCGGTCGAACGTCGAGGAGCAGCTCCGGTCGGCGCTGTATGACTTGGCGGAGCGGCCCAGCGTCGAAGGCAAGTTCGACCGGGACGGCGCGCCGCTGCTGCCGGCGACAATGGAACTGTCGCCGGAGCTTGCGATGGCCGCCCTCGCCCGCGTGCTCCGCCGCTGCGGCATGGACGTTGACGAGCCGGCGGCGGTCACGGCCCCTGCCCGCATGCCGGGTCTGCTGGCGCGTGCGCCGACATTCTGCGCCGGTTGCCCGCACGCCACCAGCACGCGCCTGCCCGGCGGCAGCTTCGGCATGGCAGGGATCGGCTGCCACACCATGGCGCTGACCACATCCGAGGGAACCAAGACGTTCAGCCAGATGGGCGGCGAGGGCGCGCCCTGGGTAGGCCTCGCGCCGTTCACCGACGTGCCGCACATGTTCGCCAACATGGGGGACGGCACCTACCAGCACTCCGGCCTGCTGGCGATCCGCCAGGCCGTCGCCGCCGGCGCGCCGATCACCTACAAGATCCTGTTCAACGACGCCGTGGCGATGACCGGCGGCCAGCCGGCGGAGGGTGGGCCGACGGTGCTCAAGATCGCCCAGCAACTGGCGGCGGAGGGCGTGGGCCTGATCGCCGTGGTGGCCGACGACCCGGCCCGGCTCCCGGCCGCTGCCGCCTTGCCGCCGGGCACGCTGCGCCACGGGCGCGATGACCTTGATGCGGTGCAGCGGCGGATGCGCGAGCACCTGGGCGTCAGCGCGATCATCTACGACCAGGTCTGCGCCACGGAGAAGCGCCGGCGCCGCAAGCGCGGCAAGCTGGCGGCGGCCGAGACCCGCGTCGTGATCAACGAGCGGGTCTGCGAGAACTGCGGCGACTGCACGGCGCAATCGCACTGCATTGCGATCGAGCCGGTCGAAACCGAGCATGGCCGCAAGCGGCGCATCAGCCCGACAAGCTGCAACACCGACCTGTCCTGCCTCAAGGGCTTTTGCCCGAGCTTCGTCACCACGAAGTCCGATGCGCCGCAGGCCGCGGGCAGCGATCCGGCCGCCATGTGGGCCGCACGCGAGGCCGGGCTGGCCGCGGGCCTGCCCGAGCCGACGCTGGCCGATGCCGCCTCGCCTTGGCGCGGCCTGTTCGCCGGCATCGGCGGCGGCGGGATCGTGACCTGCGGCGCCATCGTCGCGATGGCGGCGCATCTTGAGGGACGCCAGGTCAGCACGTTGGACTTCACCGGGCTGGCGCAAAAGAACGGCGCGGTCGTGTCGCACGTGCAGATCGCCGAGGCCGGGCTGGACGTCGTACGCATCCCGCGCGGGACGGCGGACCTGCTGCTTGCCGCGGACCTGGCGGTGAGCGCCGGGCCTGACGTGCTGGGACGGTGCGCCAAGGACGCGGCGGTGATCGGCAACCTCGACCTGCAGGCAGGCACGGCCTTCATGGGCGACCGCGACGTGCGCGTGGATGCGGGGCTGCACCGCCGGGCCATCGGCTGGGCCACGTCTGTCGAGCGGTCGCGCTTCCTGCGCGGCAGCGCGCTGTCGGAGCGGCTGTTCGGCAATGCGCAGGCGATGAACACGCTGCTGCTAGGCATCGCGTGGCAGCAGGGGCTGCTGCCGGTCGGCAGCGGCGCGTTGCTGCGCGCCATGGAACTCAACGGCACCGCCGTCGCGCTGAACCGCCGGGCGTTCCTGTGGGGGCGCATCCTCGCGGCCCGGCCGGCCCTGGCCAATGAAATCCTGACAGACGCAGCACCCGCGCCGGACACGCTGGAAACGTTGGTCACGCGACGGGAAAAGGAGCTCGTGGACTATCAAGGCCCGGCCCTCGCGGCGCGGTATCGTGCCCTGGTGGACGCGGCCCGGGCGCGCGAGACGGCGTTGGGCGGCCAGGAGGGTGCGATGGCCCGTGCCGTGGTCGAAGGGTTCTTCCGCGTCCTCGCCTACAAGGACGAATACGAGGTGGCCCGGCTGCACGCCGCTGCCGCATACGGAGCAGAACCGGTGTTCCACATGGCGCCTCCACTGCTCAGCCGTCTCGACCCCGCGACCGGACGTCGGCGCAAAGTCAAAATTCCCGGCCGCGTCGCCCTGCCGCTGTTCCGCCTGCTGCGCCACGGCAAGGCGCTGCGCGGCAGCGTGTTCGACCCATTCGGCTGGCAGCGCGACCGCCGTCTGGAGCGCGCGCTGGCCGAGGAGTATGAACTCGACGTGCGCCACGCGCTCAAGTGCATGCGTCCGGACACGCTGGCGGATGCCGTCTCGCTCGCGGCGCTGCCGCAGGACATCCGTGGCTTCGGACCGGTGAAGGCAGCCAGCATGGAGGCCGCGCGCCCGAAGCGGGAAGCGTTGATGCGCCGCTTGGGTACGCCTATGTCCAAGGTGCCTGCGCAGGGCGTAGCCGCCGAGTAGCGCCTGCGGTCATCTTGCGCCAAACAACGAAGGGAAACGTCCCATGCTTGACCACACCGATCCCAACGCGCTGATCGTCGATGCCGCACGCCGCTTTGCGCAGGAGCGCCTGGCCCCATATGCCGCCGCCCGCGAGCAGGCTGGCCGGATCGAGCCCGAGGTCATCCGCGAACTGGGCGAAATGGGTTTCCTGGGTGCCACCAACAGCGCCGAGTGGGGCGGCAGCGAGATCGGCTATGCGGCCTACGCCCAGGCCGTCGAGGAGATCGCGGCCGGAGACGGCTCAGTCTCCACGTTGGTCAGCGTGCACAACGCGCCGACCTGCGAAATCCTGGAGAAGTTCGCCACCCCGGCGCAGAAGGAACGCTGGCTGCGTCCGATGGCCAGCGGCCAGGCGGTTGGCAGCTTCGCGCTGACGGAGTCGGCCGCTGGGTCGGACGCTTCGGCCATCCGCACGCGGGCGGTGCGAACCAACAGCGGCTACGTGGTCAACGGGTCAAAGCAGTTCATCTCCAACGCATCCTATGGCAAGACGACGATCCTGTTCGCCGTGACCGATCCGACCGCCGGCAAGAAGGGCATCTCGGCCTTCGTGGTCGCCAACGACACACCGGGCTTCTCGGTGGCGCGGGTGGAGCACAAGCTGGGCCAGAAGGCCTCAGATAGCTGCGCGCTGTCGTTCGACGATATGCAGGTAGGTGACGACCAGCGCATCGGCGAGGAAGGTCAAGGCCTTAAGATCGCGCTCAGCACCTTGGAGAGTGGGCGCATCGGCATCGCGGCGCAGAGCGTCGGCATGGCGCGGGCGGCGCTGGATTACGCGATCAACTACGCCAAGGAGCGCAAGCAATTCGGCCGCCCGATCATCGAGCATCAAGGCGTGGGCTTCCGTCTTGTCGAAGCGAAAACCAAGCTTGCAGCCGCACGGGAACTGACCTTGCGCGCCGCCCGGCTGAAGGATGCAGGGCAGCCGGCGCTGGAAGCGGCCGCGATGGCCAAGCTGTTCGCCTCGGAGGCTGCGGAAAGCATTTGCTCCGCTGCGATCCAGACCCTTGGCGGCTACGGCTACCTGGCGGATTACCCGGTCGAGCGTATCTATCGTGACGTCCGGGTGTGCCAAATCTACGAAGGCACGTCGGACGTGCAGAAAATCATCCTGCAACGCATGCTTTAGGGATGGCGGGACTGGTCTGGGGCATACGTCTCCTCGTCCTCGCGATTGCTTCTCTGCTCCAGGTTGGCCTTGCAGCCGCTGGGCCGGTCCAAGGAGGTTGTGTGCCGCGGAAGCAGGCCGAGCTGTCCGTGCAGCTGCGCGACGGGTTTGCCTTCGTGCCGGCCAGCATCGGCGACGTGCCTGTCACGCTGCTGCTGGACACCGGCGCACAGGGAATGCTGCTGACGCCCGGCATCGTCGAGGCGCTCCATTTGCCAGTTGATCCTCATGCCGGCACGCGCCTGCTTGGGACTGGCGGCGTCCGGGACGCGCCGAACGTGCTGCTTCGCGGCTTGAGGATCGGCGATCTCCTTATGGCGGACGGCAGCGTGCCGGTTGCGGCGTTGCCCGGCGTGCCACAGACCAAGCCGCTGCTCGCCGGGCTGCTGGGCGGCCAGTTCCTCGAAATCTATGACCTGGACCTCGACGTGCCGCATGGACGCATGGCGCTCTACGACGCCCTGGGCTGCGCCGCGCCGCCGTTCCCCCTGCCCTATGGTATCCTGCCGCTGAACGTCTCGCCAGAGGGCGACGTGTTCGTCACGGTTCAACTCAACGGCGAGAGCCTGCTGGCGCTGGTTGACACGGGGTCCCGCGCGTCGATCATCACGGAGCAGGCGGCCGAGCGGCTGGGGCTTAGCGGCCCCGGCTCCGCCAATCTCGCCCGAGGGGTGGACGGGTCAACCCTGCCGGTCCGGCACTTGCGGGTGCGCAGGCTACAGGTCGGCACAGAGGTGACCGCCGATGCGCCGATCAGCGTGTCGCCGCTGCAACTGGGCCGAGGCGACATGCTGCTCGGGCTGGATTATCTCGGCCGACACCGGGTGTGGATCTCGTATCGCACCGGCCGCGTCCTCATCCAATGAGGCCAGGTTGGAGTTGGGTCCTGCTATAAAGCCAGCGTTAAGCCGACCTCGCGAGGTCGAAGCTCGTCACAGGACGGGTGCCCGCA
>CAXUJE010000041.1:0-24544 GCA_964251035.1 uncultured Acetobacteraceae bacterium | reverse complement strand
ATCCTGATACACGACCCCGCCCGCAAGCGTCGGCGCATCTGCGAACGGCGCGTTCTTGCGGGCGACGCTTTTGACGCTGGTGCGGGCGCGGTTGTGGGGCGGGGCGTAGGCGGGGGGGGTGTGCGGGGGGGGGGGCGGGGCTGGCGCTGGGGCCGTCGCCGATCCTCGATATCCGGGTGTGGGATGGCCGGGTCGGGCAGCGGGCATCCAGCCTGTTCCTGCACTTCGACCATCAGGATGTCGGCGATGAGCCGTTCGGCTGGATGGTGGAGGCGCGCGCCCTGCGCGTCGCGCTGAATGCCCACATGCACCGGGCGCCGGGCCTCCTCGTGCATGCCCCGGCGGAGGCGGTGGCGGAGCGCCGTGCCGACGGCGCCGTGGTGCGGGTGTCCGGCGGCCCCGCCATCGCGTGCCGCCTGGTCGTTGCAGCCGAGGGCCGCGGCTCGCCGCTCCGCGAGCAGGCGGGCATCCCGGTGACGCGGGTGCCTTACAAGCAGCGCGGCATCGTCTCCGCCGTGGCGCATGAGCGCCCGCACCACAACACGGCGCTGGAGCACTTCCTGCCCGGCGGCCCGTTCGCGCAACTGCCAATGGGTCCGACCGAAGGCGCGCCGCACGTCTCCGCCGTCGTGTGGACCGAGCGGACGGCGGCGGCGGACCGGGTGATCGCGTTGGACGACGCCGCTTTCGGGCGCGAAGTGGTGCGGCGGCTGGGCGGCCATCTGGGAGCGGTCCGGCCGATCGGGCGGCGGTGGATCTACCCCTTGTCGGCCATGCACGCGCAGCGGTACGTGGACACGCGGCTGGCGCTGGTGGGGGACGCGGCGCACGGCATCCACCCGATTGCGGGGCAGGGGCTGAACCTCGGGTTCCGCGACGTGATGGCGTTGTCCGACCTGGTGATCGCGGCGGTGCGGGCCGGGGCGGACCCGGGCGCGGCTGCGCTGCTCGCGCAGTACCAGCGGCGGCGGCGCCCGGACAACCTGCTGATGCTGGCCGCGACGGACGTGCTGGACCGGCTGTTCAGCACCGACAACCCGCTGCTGCGGGCCGCCCGGGACGTGGGCATCGCCGGGGTGCATCGCATGCCGCGACTGAAGCGGCTGTTCATGCGCCAGGCGATGGGCGGATAACCTACAGAGTGCGGGCGAGGTGCGCCGCGACCGCCGCGTAAACCCGGCGGCAGTCGTCTGGGCGCACGAAGCCGTGCCCGGCGTAGCCGAACGCCTCGAACTGCACGGGCTTGCCGCGGGATCGCAGCGCCGCGACGATCTGCTCGCTTTCGGAGAAGGCCACCCGGGGGTCGCGCCTTCCATGCAGCACCAGCAGCGGCGCCTCGATGCGGTCCGCATGACGGATCGGCGAGATGCGGTCGAACAAGGCGCGGTGGCGGACCGGGTCGCCGTACTCGTCCGCCCGGTGCGCCCGGCGCCAAGGTCCCGTGCTGGCCAGCAGCGTCCCGAAGTCCGCGATGCCGTAGAAGTCGATGGCGGTGCGCCAAAGCTCCGGATGCTCGGTGATGGCGGCGAGCACCATGTAGCCGCCGTAGGACTGGCCCATGACGGCGATGCGCGCCGGGTCGATGTCGGGACGGGCGGCGAGCCAGCGGCCGCCGGCGGCGAGGTCGTGCACGGACAGCAGGCGATGCTCCCGGTCGTCGCTCTCCATGGCGGCGCGGCCATAGCCGGTGCTGCCGCGCACGTTGGGCATCAGCACGGCGTAGCCCTGGGCCAGCAGGGCCTGCATGTCGGGGCGGAAGGTGGCGCGGGCTTGCGACGCCGGGCCGCCATGCACCCAGACGACCGCAGGGTGGCCGCCGGGCGGAACCGGGCCGGGCGGCATGGCGAGCCAGCCGGGGATCACCCGGCCGTCGAGGCTGTCCCACTCGACCAGGCCGAAGTCCTGCACGGGCAGGGCGCAGTCCGGGCGCCACAGCGGGCGCACCGCGCCATCCTGCCAGAGCCAGAGGCCCGGCGGCTCGGTGGGCGACGCGGCGGTGACGGCCAGGGTGGCGCCGTCCGGCGACCACGCGGGATCGGACACGACGCCGCGCGGCAGGCCGGCCACCACGGGCCGCTCGCCGTCTGCCGGCCCGACGCGCAGCAGGGCATAGCCGCGGTCGTTCTCGACCGTGGCGAGCAGGGCGCCGCCGGGCGAGAGCGTCCAAGCCTCCAGGTCTAGGCCGGGTGGGGCGAACACCGGGGTGGCCACGCCGGTGGCCGGGTCGATGCGGCACAGCGCCACCTCGTCCCGCCCGGCGTCGGTCAGGCCCATCAGCGCTCTGCCGTCCGCCGTCCAGCGCAGGCTGGCGTAGCGCGCGGGCGCCGTCCGCGGCACGGGCTGCACGGTGCCGTCCAGGTGAAGAATGATCGGCCGTTGCTCGCCGCTGTTCTTGTCCAGGATCGTGATCAGGCGGTCGCCATCGGGATGCCAGGCCGCCGCGGCGGCCTCATGCGTGCCCTGGAACAGCCGCGTGCGCTCCCCGGTGGCCGGGTCCATCACGAGCACGTCGAAATGCGCCGCGTCCCGGTCGTTGGCGGTCAGGCTGATGCGGCTGCCGTCCGGGGACCATGCGCCGAAGCCGTGGATCACCTCGGGCGCATCGGTGAGCGGGTGCTGTTGCCCGTCCTCAAGCAGCCAAAGCTGCTGGCGCTCGTCGCCGCCGGCGTCGATGCCGTAGATCAGTCGGTCATCGCCGGGCGCGCGGCGCAGCAAAGCCACCTTCTCGTCGTGGGCCGTAAGCGGCCAGGACTGGCCGTCCCCGATCCGCAGCGCCCAAACCTGCGCCAGCCCGGCGCCACGCAGATGGAACAGGGTGCGCCCGTCGCATGAGAAAACCGGGGAACTTGCAGCGCCGATGGCCGTGTAGTCGAGAGGATCAGCAGTCATGCCGCAGCATAGGATGGCCCGAACGGGTTGAACATTCGCCATAGTCGCTTAATTCCGGTTGATGGAGAACAAACGTTCTATGGACCTGCTGGCAAAGCTCAAGATCTTGGCCGACGCGGCGAAGTACGATGCGTCTTGCGCGTCCAGCGGCACCGAGACCCGCAGCTCGTTGGGCGAGAAGACCGGCGTCGGCTCGACCGAGGGCATGGGCATCTGCCACGCCTATGCGCCGGACGGGCGCTGCATCTCGCTGCTGAAGATCCTGCTGACCAACAGTTGCGTCTATGACTGCCTCTACTGCATCAACCGGCGGTCCTCCAACGTGCAGCGGGCGCGCTTCACCGTCGAGGAGGTCGTGACGCTGACGCTCGGCTTCTACCGCCGCAACTGCATCGAAGGATTGTTCCTCAGCTCGGGCATCATCCGCAGCCCCGACTACACGATGGAGCAGGTGGTGCGGGTGGCGAAGACGCTGCGCGAGGAGCATGGCTTCCGCGGCTACATCCATCTGAAGACCATCCCCGACGCCTCCCCGGAACTGCTGCTGGAGGCCGGGCGCTATGCCGACCGGCTGAGCATCAACGTGGAGATGCCGACGGAGGACGGGCTGGCGCGGCTGGCGCCGGAGAAGGACATGCCGAGCATCCGGCGCAGCATGGGCCGCATGCGGCTGCGCATCGACGAGGCGAAGGCCGAGAAGAAGGCGGCGCGCTTCGCGCCGGCCGGGCAGAGCACGCAGATGATCGTCGGCGCTGATGACAGCCCAGACCGCAAGATCCTGGCGCTGAGCACCAATCTGTACAGCAACTACGGGCTGCGCCGGGTGTACTTCTCGGCGTTCAGCCCCATTCCCGATGCGAGTTCCATCCTGCCGCCGCGCAGGGCGCCGCTGTTGCGGGAGCACCGGCTATACCAGGCCGACTGGCTGATGCGGTTCTACGAGTTCAAGGCGGACGAGCTGGCGCTGGATGCCGCCGGCAACATGGACCTGTCGATGGACCCGAAACTCGCCTGGGCGCTGCAGCACCGGGAGCAGTTTCCCATGGACGTGAACACGGCAACGCGGGAGCAATTGCTGCGGGTGCCGGGCATGGGGGTGAAGTCGGTGGACAGGCTGCTGCAGGCGCGGCGGCACCGGCGGCTGCGCATGGACGACCTGGCCCGGCTGCGCATGCCGATGGACAAGGTCGCGCCGTTCGTCATCGCGCTGGACTACCAACCCGGCGGCCTGCTGGACAGCGCGCGGCTGGCGCAACGCCTGGCGCCCAAGGCGACGCAGTTGGACATGTTCGCATGAAGTCTGTCGTCCTGGCGCACGAGGTCGATTGGGGCGCGTGGCGTGGGGCGGCGCGTGCGCTGGCGCTCGCGGCTGTCGCGCCGAAGGATGTCGTCTGGTCCGTGCGCAACGCCACCGACCTGTTCGCCGAGCCCGAGGAGGAGGCGCTTCCCACGCCGGGCGGCAGCTTCACCGTGCCGCGCGCCCTGGTGACGCTGGCGGAAACGGTGATCCAGGCGCGTGATCCCGAGCGGTTCGCCCTGCTCTACCGCCTGGTCTGGCGTGCCCACCACGGCGAGAAGCACATCCTGGAGCTGACCACCGACTCCGAGGTGCAGCGCGTGCAGCGCCTGGCCCAGGCGGTGCGGCGGGACACCCACAAGATGCGCGCCTTCGTGCGGTTCCGCGAGGTCGTGGAACCCGAGGGCACGCGCTACGTGAGCTGGTTCGAGCCGGAGCACTACGTCGTCGAGGCCAACGCGCCGTTCTTCGCCCGGCGTTTCGCCACGATGACCTGGTCCATCCTGACGCCCTACCGCAGCGCGCATTGGGACGGGGAGGCCCTGCGCTTCGACGTGGGCGCGCAGCCCTCCGACGTGCCGGACGACGACCGGCTGGAAGCATACTGGCGCGCGTATTACAGCAGCATCTTCAATCCCGCCCGGCTCAAGGTCGGCGCGATGCGGGCGGAGATGCCGCAGAAATACTGGCGCAACCTTCCGGAGGCTGCCGCGATCCCTGAGTTGATCCGCACGGCGTCAGGCCGCGTGGACGCCATGGTGGAGCAGCCCGTGTTCTCAGCCCCGCGTCCGTCCCGAATCGTCCCGCCGCCCGCGGCCGAGCACGGCAGTCCGCTGCACGAAGCCGCGCGGGAGGCGGCGGATTGCCGGCGCTGCCCGCTGTGGGAGCCGGCAACCCAGGTGGTGTTCGGCGAAGGCTCGCCCAACGCCCGCGTCATGATGATCGGCGAGCAGCCGGGCGATCAGGAGGATCTGGCCGGACGCCCGTTCGTCGGCCCGGCCGGGCAGTTGCTGGACCGCGCGATGGCGGAGGCCGGGCTGGACCGGCAGACGGTCTACGTCACCAATTCGGTCAAGCATTTCAAGTTCGTGCCGCGCGGCAAGCGGCGCATCCACGAGAAGCCCGGCATCGGCGAGATCAACGCCTGCCGTTTCTGGCTTGACCTGGAGCGGGCTACGATCCAGCCGGCGCTGACCGTGATGATGGGGGCGACGGCGGCGCGGGCGGTGCTGGGCCGGGCCGTCGCCATCACGCGGGAGCGCGGCCAGCCGATGCCGTTGCCGGACGGCAAGGGCGGCAACACGACGGGCTTCATCACGGTGCATCCGTCCTACCTGCTGCGCGTGCCGGACGAGGAGGCGAAGGCGCGGGAGTATGCGGCCTTCGTTGCAGACCTGCGGCGCATCGTGGAGCTTGTCGCTTAGGCGGGCGTCAATCGGCCGCCAGAAGCGCGTTGCCCAACCGGCCGCGCACCTCGGCGCCGAACGTGGCGAAGATGTCGTGCGACACGGCATCGCTGGCGAAGTCGTATTCCGGGTGCCACTGCACGCCAACCGTCAACGCCTGGGAGCCCGGCAGCCGGACCGCCTCGATCGTGCCGTCCGGCGCCGTCGCCTCGACTGCCAGGCTGGGGGCAAGCCGGTCGATGCCTTGGTTGTGCAGGGAGTTCACGGCGATCCGCTCGGCCTGTGCTACCTGGTGCAGCCAACTGCCGGGGGCGACCGCAAGGCTGTGTGCCTTGCCGATGCGTATCCGCGGGTCTGGATGCAGCGGGGTGGAATGGTCGAGGCGGCCCGGCAAGTCCTGCAAGCGCTGGTGCAGGCTGCCGCCCAAGGCGACGTTCAATTCCTGCAAGCCGCGGCAGATTGCCAGCACCGGCACGCCGGCCGCGACGGCGGCGCGGATCAGGCGCATGGTGACGGCGTCCCGTTTGGCGTCCTCAGGCGTGCCCTCCATATGGGGCGGACCGCCGTACAGCGTAGGATGCACGTTGGACCGGCTGCCTGTCAGGATGATGCCGTCGAGCCGGGCCAGAAGCGTGCCAACATCGGCGGCGTCGCCGTTTGCGGGCACCAGCACCGACACGGCGCCCATGACCTGATCAACCGCGCGGACGTAAGTGTCGGACGCCGCATGGTTCGGCGTGCCGTACAGGCCAAACGACTTGGTGCAGCAGGAGATTCCAACGAGTGGCTTCATCGCGCGATCATGCCGCGTTGGCCGGGGCAAATGAAGGGCAAACTACCTGTTGCCGCCATTGTCCTGGAAGAACCTGGGATCGATGAACTCAAAAAGCTTCTGGTTGAAGATGCCGCCCAACTCGATGTCGTAGAGCGTGATCCGGGTTTCCTGCCGCTGGGCGTCCACCACGGACCATTGCCGGAGAGCCAGCGGCGCGTCGGCAAACACCAGGGTCAGCGTGCCGTCAGCCGGGGATTTGGTGCGCAGCAGCCGAAGCTGCAACTGGCCCGGTGCCCGGGTGAGCCCGGCCACCGTGATGTCGCCGGAAAGCCGTATGTTGTCCTGCAGCAGGAGGCCCAGCGGCGTCGAGCCTAAAGGAATGTTGCTGGTCTGCTGCAACCGGCTGTCATGGAACACCAGCAAGCCGTGCCCGCCGACCAGCAGGAACGGGCTGGGCGGATCGTATTCGAACCGCAAACGGCCTGGCCGTTCCAGCCAGGCCTGGCCCTCGCTTGTGCCGCCATTCGGCGCGATCTGGCGGAAACGGGAATGCAGCGTGTGGATGCCGTTCAGGTAGTTCTCGACCCGGGCAATGTCGGCACGGTCCTGGGGGGTCAAGACCGTGGGCGCCTGCGCGCGGGCAGCCGGCGCGGGAAGCAGTGCCAAGAACGGGGCAAGCAGCAAGGTGCGACGATCCATGCCGGGGATGTGGCACTTGCGTCAGGCAGAGGGAAGGGCAGGGGCCCTGCTGTCATCCGACGCAAGCACCGGAGCGAGTTGAACCGCCCGCGTGCCGCTGCGTTCGGAAGGGAGCAACCCGAGGTGATACCATGAGCGAGCCACAGGACCCCAAAGTGACCGGCACCACCGGCGCTCCCAATCCCAAGACCGGCAGCAGCGACGCGGCACGCGGGCTGGGCGGCCACAGCAAGGACGCGAGCCACACCCTGGGTGCCCCAGCCGAGTATGTCGAGGAGAACAAGCCGGCGAAGAAGGATTAATTCAGCCGGGAGCGCAACTCATCGATGGCCGCACGGGTGCGCAAGGCCGCGTCCCCCTGCGGCACCAGATCGAGGAACCGCTCATAGCAGCGCACCGCGGCGCCCACGCGCTCCAACTGCTGGTTGATCAAGGCGGCTTCCCGCCATAGGGCGGAGAGATCCGGGGCAACGCGCAGCATGTCCTGAATGGCGGACAGGGCGCCGGACAAGTCGTTGCTCGCCAACCGCCTGCTCTTGATGTTGTTCTGCAGGCGGAGCAAGACGCTGCGGCTCGACATCGGCTGCAGCACGCCGGGCCGCAGTTCGGCATCCGGGCCATCCACCCGCTTCAGCAGGCGGCGCATATCCGAAGCGGCCAGCGGCACGCCCCCGGCAAAAACGTCCACGATCATCTGCCGATGCTCGGCCGCGCGGCCCCGCCGGGTCGGGTTCTGGCCCTCCAGCGCCACCAGGAAATGGCCGGGGAAGTCCACCCCATGGGCACCCCAGCCAACCGCGCGGGCGCAATGCAGCCACAAGATACCCAGCGCCACCGGCAAGCCGCGCCGGCGCTCGATCACCTGGATAAGATTGGCGTTGGCGGCGTCGTCATAGGTTTCGGTGTCGCCGGCGTACCCATGGCGCCCCGTGATCAGTTGGGCCAACGCCCCGGCGCGGGCAGCCAGATCCGTGCTGGGGAGATCGTCAGCAAGGCTGACCGCGTGCCGGGCGAGGTCGCTGAGATGGGCCATGGCGGCCTGCCAGTCCAATCCCGGCGCATCGATGCGGGCGAGTTGGATGGCAGCGCCGCCAAGGTCGATCTCCACGTCTGGCAACTGTCCGATCGCATCCAGCGCGTCCCGCGGATCACTCATGCTCGGGTCCCATCCCACCAAGCCATCGAAAATGGGATGGGACCCGGCACGCTGCAACCGGTCGCAGCGATCCTACTCAGCCGCCGGCACATAGAGGGCAGCGCCGCCTTCCATGAACTCGGCGCTCTTGGCCTCCATGCCGGCCATCCGCTCGGCATCCGCCCGGATATCCTGGCTGATCTTCATCGAGCAGAACTTCGGGCCGCACATCGAGCAGAAGTGCGCGACCTTGTGCGCGTCCTTCGGCAAGGTCTCGTCGTGATAGGCCCGCGCGGTGTCGGGATCGAGGCCGAGGTTGAACTGGTCCTCCCAGCGGAAATCGAAGCGGGCGCGGCTGATCGCGTCGTCGCGCAGCTTGGCCGACGGGTGGCCTTTCGCCAGGTCGGCCGCATGGGCGGCGATGCGGTAGGTGATCACGCCGGTCTTCACGTCGTCCCGGTTGGGCAGGCCCAGATGCTCCTTGGGCGTCACGTAGCAGAGCATCGCCGTGCCGAACCAGCCGATCATCGCGGCACCGATCGCCGAGGTGATATGGTCGTAGCCTGGCGCGATGTCCGTGGTGAGCGGTCCCAGCGTGTAGAACGGCGCCTCCCCGCACTCGCGGAGTTGCTTCTCCATGTTGACCTTGATCTTGTGCATCGGCACGTGGCCGGGGCCTTCGATCATCACCTGGCAGCCTTTGGCCCAGGCCACCTGGGTCAGCTCGCCCAAGGTTTCCAGCTCGGCGAACTGCGCCGCGTCGTTGGCGTCGGCGTTGGAGCCGGGGCGCAGGCCGTCGCCGAGCGAGAAGCTCACGTCGTACTTGCGCATGATGTCGCAAATCTCGCCGAAGCGCTCGTAGAGGAAGCTTTCCTTGTGGTGCGCCAGACACCAGCGGGCCATGATGCTGCCGCCGCGGGACACGATGCCCGTGGTGCGCTTGGCCGTGAGCGGCACGTGCGCCAGGCGGATGCCGGCGTGGATGGTGAAGTAGTCCACGCCCTGCTCGGCCTGCTCGATCAGGGTGTCCTTGAACACCTCCCAGTCCAGCTTGTCGGCGTCGCCGCCCACCTTCTCCAGCGCCTGGTAGATCGGCACCGTGCCGATGGGGACCGGCGAGTTGCGCAGGATCCAGCCGCGGATGTTGTGGATGTTGCGCCCGGTGGACAGGTCCATCACCGTGTCGCCGCCCCAGCGGATGGCCCAGACAAGCTTCTCGACCTCCTCCGCGGCGCCTGAGGTCACGGCGGAGTTGCCGATGTTGGCGTTGATCTTGACCAGGAAGTTGCGGCCGATGACGACCGGCTCCAGTTCCGGGTGGTTGATGTTGGCGGGGATGATCGCCCGGCCGCGCGCGATCTCGCTGCGCACGAACTCGGGCGTCACGAAGGCCGGGATCTCCGCGCCGAAGCTTTCGCCGTCGGCGACGCGGGCCTCGGCCTCCGCATGGGCGGCGGCGCGGCCCAGGTTCTCGCGGTGGGCGACGTAGATCATCTCCTCGGTGATGACGCCGGCGCGGGCGAACTCGTACTGGGTGACGGGCTGGCCGTCGCGGCCTTCCAGCAAGGTCTGCGGCGCCGGGCAGGCGGGCACCAGGCGGTCCACGGGGACGAAGCCGTTGTCCTCGGGCTTGACCGCGCGGGCGGCGGCGGGCACGAAGCCGCGCTTGGCGAGCCAGGGCGCGCGGATGGGCGGCAGGCCGGCCGCGAGGTCGATGCTGGCGTTGCCCTCGGTGTAGGGGCCGGAGCAGTCGTAAAGCCGGACCGGCTCCTCTTTGGCGGAGGGGTCCAGCACGATCTCCCGGAATGGTACCAGGATGTCCGGGCGGTCTGCCGGGCTGGAGTACACCTTGCGGGAGCCGGTAATCGGCCCCGTGGTGACAGAACTCGGCTTCTGCTGATAGGTCATGGTCGCCTCCCAGAAAGGACATGCGGTCGAGCCGGGAATGACATGGTTTTCCCGTCCCTACGCCGGCATGACCCGGATCAGGTTGAACAGGGTCTCCGCGTCGCCCCACAGGGCCTTCGGACTCTCAGCCCCTTACCAGGGCTCCCCTCGGATGGAACGAACGTCTGCCGTGCCGCCGCGCGTGTCAAGCCTTGGCCAGCATGGGGCCGAGCGCTGTGCCGCCAAACAAGTGAACGTGTAGATGCGGCACCTCCTGCCCGGAATGCACGCCCATGTTGGACAGCATGCGGTAGCCTGGCTGCTCCAGTCCCAGCTCCCGCGCGACACGGCCCACGGCGCGGAAGAAGCCGGCGACCTCCGCGTCGGAGGCCGTCGCCACGAAGTCGGCCAGCGCGACGTACGGCCCGCGGGGGATGACCAGGACATGCACCGGCGCCTGCGGGGCGATGTCGTGGAACGCCACCGCCCACTCGTCCTCATACACCCGGCGCGACGGGATCTCGCCGCGCAGGATGCGGGCGAAGATGTTCTGGTCGTCATAGGGTCCCTGGCCGCTTACCGGCATCCTCGATCCTCCCTCAAACCGCCGCGGTCCCGCCACGTTTCGCTACGATAAGCTCATGCCGTGGGACATGTCACGACGGGCGGGGAGAAACGTGCGATGCGAGGGGGATGGTGGATCGGGCTTGCGGCCTGCACGGCGTCGGCGGCCTGCGCGCCCGACCCGGGCAACTACTATGGCAGCGTGCAGCCGGCCTATGACGGGTATGCCCAGCCAGGCTATGTCCAGCCCGGCTACGCGCCGCCAGCCTATGCCGCGCCGGGCTACGTCGCGCCGGGCGTCGGTCCTGGCTATGTGCCGCCTTATGCTTACCCGGTCCCGGTGGCGCCTGGGTACGGCTACGGTTATGGCTACGACCGCGGGCGTGAGTATCGGGACCCGGGCTTCCGGGATCGCGAGTTCCGCCGCGAGTTCCAGGACCGTGGGGAGCGCGAGCGCCGGTTCCGCGATGACCAAGGGCCGATCAACCGAGGACGTTTCGAGGGCAACCGGAATTTCGAGCGCTCCCGCCCGCCGGAACGACCGCGCGAGCCGCCGCCTCCGCCAGGCCAGACGGCTCCGATCCCGGGTGGAATCTTCCCCGGCGTGCCCCGCCCGCTGCCGCATTGATGGGCCGGCCTATGCCGCCCGCAACGGTTCCTTTGGCATCGCCGGGCTGCTAAGCCCCGGACGGACCATCTGCAAGGACCTGCCGCATGAAGCCGACCGATTACGCCCGGGTTGAAACCTACCTCCGCCGCACGCTCGGGTCCGACCGCATCCATGTCGAGGCGCCGAAGCGGAAGGGCGCCTCGGTCGAGGTCACGGTGGACAAGGAGTTCCTCGGCACCCTCCACCGCGACGAGGAGGACGGCGAGGTCTCGTTCTCGCTCCACATCACGATCCTGGAGGAGGACTTGCCGCCGCCTCCTGCCACGCGGCGCCCAGGCTGACCGTTCAGGCGCTGAACGGTCAGGCCCGCCCCTCGAAGAACTTCGCGATCTTGGCCATGAAGCCCTCGCTTTCGGGGCTGCCCTTGGCGTGCTCCCTCGCTTCGGCCTCGAACTCCTCCAGCAATTCGCGCTGCCGCTTCGTCAGGTGCTGCGGGGTCTCGACCGCGACCTGGACATACATGTCGCCGCGGGCCGCGCTGCGCAGCACTGAGAAGCCCTTGCTGCGCAACCGGAACTGATCCCCGGTCTGCGTGCCCGGCGGGATCTTCACCTTCGCCCGGCTGCCGTCGATCGCCGGCACCTCCACGTCGCCGCCCAGCGCCGCCTGCGTCATCGGCAGCGGAACCCGGCAGTAGATGTTGGCGCCGTCACGCTGGAAGATCTCGTGCGGCCGGATCGCGACGTGGACGTACAGGTCGCCCGGCTGCGCGCCGCTGGCGCCAGCCTCTCCTTCCCCGGTCAAGCGGATGCGCGTGCCGTCTTCCACGCCCGCGGGGACCGACACCTGCAGGCTGCGCTCCCGCTGCACCGTGCCGACGCCGCCGCACACCTTGCAGGGGTTCTTGATCACCCGGCCGGCGCCCCCGCAGGTCGGACAGGTGCGCTCGATCAGGAAAAAGCCTTGCTGCGCCCGCACCTTGCCGGCGCCGCCGCAGGTTGAGCACGTGTCGGCCTGACGCTCCTTGCTCTCTGATCCCGTGCCCCGGCAATTGTCGCATTGCACGCGGGTGGGCACGCGGAGTTGGGCCTTGGTCCCGGCGAAAGCCTCAGCCAGGTCAATCTCCACCTGGGCACGCAGGTCCGCGCCGGCGCGTGCCCGCGTGCTGCCCCGGCGGCCGGTCATCTCCCCGAACATCTGGTCGAAGATGTCGCCTAAGCCCCCGGCGTCCTGGAAGTTGAACCCGCCGCCGAAGCCGCCCGCGCCGGGGCCGCCGCCGCCCTCGAAGGCCGCATGGCCGAACCGGTCGTAGGCGCCGCGCTTCTGGTCGTCCTTGAGCACGTCATAGGCCTCGTTCAGCTCCTTGAACTTGGCTTCGGCTTGCCTGTCGTTCGGGTTGCGGTCGGGATGGTACTGCATCGCGAGCTTGCGATACGCCTTCTTCAGTTCCTCCGCTCCGGCCTCCCGGCCCACCCCCAGCGTCGTGTAGTAATCCTGCTTCGCTGCCACTTCAGCCCTCATCCTTGGCGCTGGGCCAGCGCTCGCGGCCCCCACGCACGGTCCTCAGCGCCGGTCGTTGCTTGCGCCGGCCCTGTGTCGACCCGGCGCCCCGCAAATATGGAAAAGGCGCCCGCCTCAATCGAGCGCGGACGCCTTTCCCGATACCTAAGCCTCGATGCGATTACGAGGCCTTCTTTTTCTCGTCCACTTCCTCGAACTCGGCATCGACGACCTTCTCGCCCTGCGCCGTCGCCGTGGCGCCCGCGGCGTCGGCCGTGGCCGCCTCCGACTGGGCCTTGTACATCGCCTCGCCCATCTTCATCGCGACCTGCGTCAGCCGGTCGTTCGCCTGCTTCAGCGCCTCTGCATCGTCGCCTTCCAGCGCACTCCTGGCCGCGGCCATTGCCGCTTCCGCTTCGGACTTGGCGTCGGCCGGGACCTTGTCGCCGTTCTCCTTCAAGGTCTTCTCGACCTGATGGACCATGGCTTCGGTCTGGTTGCGCGCCTCGACCTGCTCGCGCCGCTTCTTGTCGGCGTCGGCGTTGGCCTCGGCCTCCTTGACCATCTTCTGAATGTCGGCGTCGGACAGCCCGCCGCTGGCTTGGATGCGGATCTGCTGCTCCTTGCCGGTGGCCTTGTCCTTCGCCTGCACGGAGACGATGCCGTTGGCGTCGATGTCGAACGTCACCTCGATCTGCGGCACGCCGCGCGGGGCTGGCGGGATACCCATCAGGTCGAACTGGCCCAGCAGCTTGTTGTCCGCCGCCATCTCCCGCTCGCCCTGGTAGCACTTGATGGTCACGGCACCTTGGTTGTCGTCAGCCGTGGAGAACACCTGGCTCTTCTTGGTGGGGATCGTGGTGTTGCGGTCGATCAGCCGGGTGAACACGCCGCCCAGCGTCTCGATGCCGAGCGACAGCGGCGTCACGTCCAGCAGCAGCACGTCCTTCACGTCGCCCTTGAGCACCGCGCCCTGCACCGCGGCGCCGATGGCCACGACCTCGTCCGGGTTGACGTTGCGGGCCGGCTCACGGCCGAAGAACTGCTTCACGACCTCGATGACCTTGGGCATGCGGGTCATGCCGCCGACCAGGATAACCTCCTGGATCTCGCCCGCGGTCACGCCGGCGTCCTTCAGGGCGGCCCGGCAAGGCGCCAGCGTCCGCTCGATCAGGTCATCGACCAGGCTCTCCAGCTTGGCGCGCGACAGCTTCATCACCAGGTGCTTCGGCCCGCTGGCGTCTGCGGTGATGAACGGCAGGTTGATCTCGGTCTCCTTGGAGGAGGACAGCTCGATCTTCGCCTTCTCGGCGGCTTCCTTCAACCGCTGCAGCGCCAGCTTGTCGTTGCGCAGGTCAATGCCCTGCTCGCGCTTGAACTCGTCGGCCAGGTAGCCGATCACCCGGTTGTCGAAGTCCTCGCCGCCCAGGAACGTGTCGCCGTTGGTAGACTTCACCTCGAACACGCCGTCGCCGATCTCCAGCACCGACACGTCGAACGTGCCGCCGCCCAGGTCGTAGACCGCGATCGTGCCGCCCTGCTTCTTGTCCATGCCATAGGCAAGCGCCGCCGCCGTCGGCTCGTTGATGATCCGCAGCACCTCCAGCCCGGCGATGCGGCCGGCGTCCTTGGTGGCCTGGCGCTGCGCGTCGTTGAAATATGCGGGCACTGTGATGACGGCTTGCGTCACCTTCTCGCCGAGGTAGGACTCGGCGGTCTCCTTCATCTTGCCGAGCACGAAGGCGCTGACCTGGCTTGGCGAATACTTCTCGCCCCGCGCCTGCACCCAGGCGTCGCCGTTGTCGCCGCGGACGATGGCGTAGGGGACCATGCCCTTGTCCTTTTCCACCAACGGGTCCTCGAACCGGCGGCCGATCAGGCGCTTCACGGCGTACAGGGTGTTGGACGGATTGGTGACGGCCTGGCGCTTGGCGCTCTGGCCCACCAGCCGCTCGCCGCTGTCGCTGAAGGCGACCATGCTCGGCGTGGTGCGCGCGCCTTCGCTGTTCTCGATGACGCGGACGTCCGCGCCCGTGCTGCCTTCCATGATGGCGACGCAGGAGTTCGTGGTCCCGAGGTCGATGCCGATGACCTTGCTCATTGGTGTTCCTTTCTCAGCAGCGGCGTATGGCCCGAAGCACCAGGCGCCACCCTATGGTTGTAACGGTGCGGATGTATTCAGCGGAGGCCCATCGGACAAGGCCCGGCGGCGCACAACTGGCGTGCCGCCTAAGCGGCCCCAGTCTAAGCGGCCTCAGTGCCCGACGCGGACCCGGCGGGCGCGGCCTTGGCGACCACGACCATCGCCGGGCGGAGCAGGCGCCCGTTCAGGGTCCAGCCCGTGGTCCATGCCTGGATCACCGTGCCCGGCGGATGCTCCGCCGACGGCTGCTCGGCCATGGCCTGGTGCAGGTTGGCGTCGAACGGCTGGCCGGTGGGGTCGACGCGCTGGATGCCGTTGCGTTCCAGAAGGCCGACGAAGCTGCGCTCCACCCCTTCGAACCCGTCGCGCAGCTTGGTGACGATCTCAGGCTCCTCCGCCGTCTGCGCCGGCAGGTTGGACAGGCCGCGGCGGAGGTTCTCGGCCGCTTCCACCACGTCGGCGGCGAACTTCTGCACGGCGTACTGGCGCGTGTCATCCACGTCGCGCTTGGCGCGGGAGCGCACGTTGGCCATCTCGGCCTCCGCGCGGAGCCAGCGGTCGCGCATGTCGTCGCGCTCGGCCGTCAGCCTGGCGATCTCAGCCTCGTGGCTCGGCGGTTCGTTGGGATCGGCATCGGGCGGCGCGGCGTGGGCCCGGGCGTCATCCTGCAAAGCGGGGTCCTCCTCGGGAGGCATGGTCGGTTCGGTGCTCATGCCGTCTCAGGTAGGGCAGGGCGGGCCGCTGGACAAGCGCCCCGGCCCGGGCAGTGGCGCCATTTGCTGGAGCATGCCTGCAAGTCATGGGCGGTAGCGATGTGACAGCGTGCCAGCAGCGGACCCGCGGCCTGCAAGCCGGTGCGTCTTGCTGGCGCCGCAGCGCGGGAGGGAGCGTAAACGCCGCCATCAATCCCCTAGGCGCGGGGGCATCAGGCTATGGAGCCGGCGCCAGCCCGGCCCTATGATCCCGCCATGAACCGCCGAGTTGTCCTTGCCGCTGGCGTGATTGGGACCGTTTGCCTCGCTGCCGCCGCTGCCGCGGTGGCGTGGCACCCGGCCATCGCCGGCATCGCGCCGCCCATCCGCGCGGCGTTCCGGCCCGACGCGGTCGCGCGTGGGGCGACGCTGGCAGCTATCGGGGATTGCTCCGTCTGCCACACTGTGGACGGGGGCCGCCCCTATGCCGGCGGCCGCGGCCTGCCCACCCCGTTCGGCATCATCTATGTCACCAACATCACGCCGGACCCGGACACCGGCATCGGCCGCTGGCCGGAGACTGCTTTCCGCCGGGCGATGCGGGATGGGATCGACCGCGAGGGCCGGCATCTCTACCCCGCGCTGCCCTACCCGCACTTCACCCGGGCGACGGACGACGACATCGGCGCGCTGTATGCGTTCCTGATGACGCGCGAGCCTGTCCGGGCCACCGCGCCGGCGAACCGGCTGCCGTTCCCCCTCGACGTGCGGGCGACCCTGGCCGGGTGGAACCTGCTGTTCCTGCGTCCGGGCGCTTGGGCGCCCGATCCCACCCACTCGGCGGAATGGAACCGCGGCGCCTACCTGGCCGAGGCGGTCGGGCACTGCGGCGCCTGCCACACGCCGCACAACGCCCTCGGGGCCGAGCGGGAGAAGGAGGCGCTGGGCGGCGGCGTGGCCGAGGGGTGGTCAGGTCACCCGCTGCAGGCCGGCTCGCCCGCTGCCCAGCCCTGGACCGTGGACGAGTTGGCGGAGTACTTGGCGACCGGGCTGTCGGCGCAGCATGGCGCTGCGGCCGGTCCGATGCTGGCCGTCACACGGGAGCTGTCCCGCGTCCCCGCCTCCGACGTGCGCGCCCTTGCCGTTTATGTCGCCTCCCAGATGCCGCGTTCCGTGCCGCAAGCCGCGCCGGGCGGGGCGGTGGCCGAGGACCCCTTGTTCGCGGGCGCCTGCGCCGCCTGCCACGCCGCTGCCGCGCCGATGACGCGGGCCGGCGCGCCGTCACTGGCGCTGAGCACGACGGTCAACGCCGCAAGCCCGCGCAACGCGGTCCGCGTGGTCCTGTACGGCATCGCGCCACGGGAGGACGCGCCCGCGCCCGCCATGCCCGGCTTCGGCGATGCCTTGTCGGACGGGCAGGTCGCCGACTTGGTGCGCTTCGTGCGTGCCCGCTACAGCAGCCGCCCTCCCTGGACCGACATCGAGGCCGAAGTCCGAGCGGCGAGGGCAGAGGAGACGAACCCATGATCACGCTCACCGTCAACGGGGCCAACCATGCGGTGGATGCCGACCCGGGAACGCCGCTGCTTTACGTGCTGCGCGAGGACCTTGGGCTGAACGGGGCCAAGTTCGGCTGCGGCCTGGGGCAATGCGGAAGCTGCACCGTGCTGCTGGACGGCAAGGCCGTGTTCTCCTGCCTGCTGCCCATCGCGGCGCTGCCGGGCCGGCAGATCCGCACGGTCGAGGGCCTGGGCACCGCGGACGCGCCCGGTCCCGTGCAGCGCGCCTTCATCGAGGAGCAGGCGGCGCAGTGCGGCTACTGCATCGCCGGCATGGTGGTGCGGGCGCAGGCGCTGCTGGACGCGAACCCGGCGCCGGGCGAGGCCGAGATCCGCGCGCACATGGCGCCCAACCTTTGCCGCTGCGGCACCCACGTCCGCATCCTGCGCGCCGTGCGCCGGGCCGCCGCCGCCATGGGACGGGCTGAGCGATGAGCGCCGGGTTCCTGCCCCGTCGCGACCTGCTCGGCGCTGGCGGCGCCCTCGTCGTGTCCTTCGGCCTTGGGCGCCCCGCCCACGCCGACGAGCAGGGCGGTTCCCCGCCGGCCAAAAGCCCCGCACCGCTGCCGGGCAGCCTGAAGGAGACGCCCGAACTCGATGCGTGGATCAGGGTCGCGGCGGATGGCGGCATGGAGGTGTTCACCGGCAAGGCGGAGCTGGGACAGGGCCTGAAGACCGCGCTGCTCCAAGTCGCTGCCGAGCAGCTCGACGTGGCGCCGTCCAGCCTGCGCCTGATCACCGCCGACACCGGACGTACGCCCAACGAGGGCTTCACCGCCGGCAGCCATTCCATGCAGGACAGCGGGACGGCGATCCTGCACGCGGCCAGGCAGGTGCGCGGCCTGCTGGTCGAGGCCGCCGCCAGTCGGTTCGGCCTGCCGTCGGAGGTGCTGCAAACCCGGGATGGCGCGGTCCACGCGCCGGATGGGCGCAGGGCGTCTTATGGCGAGCTTGCGGCCAGCCTTTCGCTGCATGTGCCGGCCCAGCCTGGCGGACCATTGAAGGACCCGGGCGCCTACCAGGTGATCGGCGCCGCCCTGCCGCGCGTGGACATCCCAGCCAAGGTCACGGGTGGCTCCGCCTACATTCAGGATCTGCGGCTGCCGGGCATGCTGCACGCCCGGGCGGTGCGCCAGCCCAGCCCGGGCGCGGTGCTGCGCGCGTTCGATGCCGCGCTCATCGAGCGCATGCCCGGCGTGGTCGCCGTCGTGCGGCAGGGCAGCTTCCTCGCCGTCGTGGCCGGGCGCGAATGGCAGGCCGTGCAGGCCTGGCGCGCGCTGTCCGCCGCCGCGGAATGGGAGGAAACGGCAATCCTGCCCGACGAGCACGACATCGCCACGGTGATCCGCGGTCTGCCGGGCCGGGACATCGAGGTGCTGCGCTGGACCGGCGCCGCCGGCACGCCCGCCCGGCGGCTGCAAGCCCGCTACACCAAGCCCTACGGGATGCACGGCTCGATCGGCCCGTCCTGCGCGCTTGCCCAGGCTGACAAGGAGGGCGTGACAGTTTGGACGCATACCCAGGGCGTTTACCCGCAACGCGCCGCGTTGGCCGAGCTGCTGCGCCTGCCGCCCGAGCAGGTGCGCTGCATCCACGTCGAGGGGTCCGGCTGCTACGGCCATAACGGCGCCGACGACGCGGCGGCGGACGCGGCGCTGATCGCCCGCGCCCTGCCGGGCCGCCCGGTCCGCGTGCAGTGGATGCGCGAGCAGGAGAACACGGCCGAGCCGTTCGGCCCCGCCATGGTCGCCGAGGCCTCCGCGGCGCTGGACGCCGAGGGCCGGATCGTCGATTGGGACTACGGCGTGTGGAGCAACACCCACAACCAGCGGCCCAGCAAGGGCGGCCTGTTCATCCAGAACGCCGCACTGCCTGACCCCCTGCCGGTGCCGCCGCCCGCGCCCATCCCGATGCCGGAAGGCGGCGGCGAGCGGAACAGCAACCCTCTGTACAGCTTCCCTAACGCCCACGTGGTCTCCCACTTCCTGCCGGAGATGCCGCTGCGGGTGTCGGCCATGCGGTCGCTCGGCGCCTACCTCAACGTCTTCGCCATCGAGAGCTTCATGGACGAGCTGGCCACGGCGGCGGGCGCCGACCCGGTGGCGTTCCGCCTGCGCCACATGGAGGACGAGCGCGCCCGCGCGGTGATCCAAACCGCCGCCGACCGGTTTGGCTGGCCGGCCCCGCGGCCCGGCGGCGCACGGAACGGCGCCGGCCGGGGCTTCGCCTTCGCGCGCTACAAGAACCTGGGCGCCTATTGCGCCGTGGCGCTCGACCTCACGGTTGAGCATGAGACCGGGCGCATCCGCATCGGCCGCGTCGTGGCGGCGGTCGATAGCGGGCAGCCCATCAACCCCGACGGCATCCGCAACCAGATCGAGGGCGCCATCGTCCAGTCCGCGAGCTGGACCCTGTACGAGCAGGTCCGGTTCGACCGGCGCCACGTCACCAGCCGGGACTGGAGCGGCTACCCGGTCCTGCGCTTCCCGGCCGTGCCGGACAGCATCGAGGTCCATATCGCCGACCGGCCGGGCCTGCCCTTCCTAGGAACCGGCGAAGCGGGGCAAGGGCCGACGGCCGCCGCGGTCGCCAATGCCCTTTGCGATGCCGCCGGCATACGCCTGCGCGACCTGCCGCTGTCGCAGGCCAGGGTCAAGGACGCGATCGGGGTGTAGCCGCCCGCCTCAGCGGGTCGGGGCATAGACGGTGTGAAAGCCGCCCCGGTTGGGCATCTGCACCTTCGGCAGGGTGCCGGCGTCCAGCACGGTGCCGTCCGGCACGATGCCGTTCAGGTGCAGGACGTAGGCGGTCACGGCGTAGACCTGGTCGGCCGTCAGCGATTGCGGCGCGTTGAAGGGCATGGCGCGCCGGATATAGTCGAACAGCGTCGTCGCGTAGGGCCAGTAGCTGCCCACCGTCTGCACGGCGCCGGGAGTTGCAAGGGTCCCGCGCCCGCCGACCAGGCGCAGCGCCGGGATGACCGGCTTCTCTCCGCGCTCGCCGTGGCAGGCCGCGCAGGCGCTGGCGAACAACTCCGCCCCGTGCTCCACGCTGCCCTGGCCCGGCGGCAGCCCGGCCCCGTCCGCGCGCACGTCGATGTCCTCGGCGCCAAGCTCCTGCGGCGTCGCCGGGCGGCCGAAACCGAGGCGCGGAGGCTCCGCCGCTGCGGCGGCGCCCACGACCATGACGGAGGCGGCCAGGGAGACGGCGCTATACCGCAAGGGCCGTCTCCCCGCTTGGCGCGATGCGCCAGGTGTTGATGGCGTTGTAATGGTAGAAGAAGTTTGGGCCGCGCTCCGCCAGCAGGCCGGCGCGCGTGGGCTGCACGGCGCCGGTTTCGTCCACGGCACGGCTTTGCAGGGTGGCCGGGCCGCCGTCCCAGTTCCAGGGCAGGCGGAACCGGGTCAGGCATTTCGGCAGCACCGGCTCCTGCAGCGCCGCATCCCGCCAGGTGGCGCCCTCGTCCGTCGAAACCTCGACCCGTGCGATGCGGCCGCGGCCGGACCAGGCCAGGCCGGTGATCTCGTGGAAGCCCGGCTGGCCCGGGCCGCGTCCCGGGGAGGGCCGGGTGATCACGGACTTGACCTCCATGACGAAGTTGAACTGCTTGGCCGTCCCGTCGGGGAGCAGCCCGGTGTACTTGGACGTTTCCTCGCGTGTCTGGAACGGCTGGTCGCCGAGCTTCAGGCGGCGCAGCCATTTCACGTTCATGTTGCCCTCGTAGCCCGGCAGGAGCAGGCGCAGCGGGTAGCCGTTCTCCGGCCGCAGGCGCTCCCCGTTCTGCGCATAGGCCAGGATGGCGTCGTCCCACGCCTTCTCGATCGGCACCGAGCGGGTCATCGCCGCGGCGTCGGCTCCCTCCGCCAGCACCCACGCGGCGCCGGGCTTCACCCCGGCCTCGGCCAGCACGTCCGCGAGCTTGACCCCGGTCCACTCCGCGCAGCTCACCTGCCCGTGGGTGTCCTGCACGGTCCAGCGCGCGTCGATCTTCTCGGTCTTGTAGAACGGGGTGTTGCCCGAGCACTCCAGGAAATGCAGCCGGGATACGGAGGGGAAGCGGGCCAGGTCATCCATGCCGAAGCTGAGCGCACGCTCAACCAGCCCGTGCACCAGCAGCCTGTGCTGGCCAGGATCAATCGCCGGGGTGCCGGCGTGGCTGCGGACGTGGTGCAGGCCGTTCGGCGTGATGATGCCATGGAGGTCTTGCAGCGGCGCGTGCGCGGACGCGGTGGTCATAAAGGGCGACCGGTCCCGCACGTGGCGCACCACCGAGCGCTCGAACGGCGAAGGGCTGCCATAGGGCGCATCGTCCGCGGCTGTACCCTGCTCGGTCATCCAGGGCGGCGCCACGGGATCCGTTTCCGCCGCCGCCGCGCTGACGCCCGACGCCGCCGCCGTGCCGGCCAGAGTCCAGCCCACCTGTTTCAGCATGTGCCGCCGCCGCATTCCTGCGGTCCCGTGGTCCGGCATCCCCGTTCTCCCCGAAAAGCCCGGCGGCCATCGCCTTGGGCCGCGGCTGTCCCGCGTTTCCGCGTCGTATGCGCAGAGAGTGTAGGCATGGAGTCCAGGGATGGAAAGGCGGGCCGTTCGCCGCTTGCCAAGCATCGCACGACAACCGCCCGGAACCGCCATCGCCGCCGACCGCTAAGACCGCAGCATTTCGGAGATCAAGCCATGCCCATCCTGTCCGCCGCGTCCCCTGTTGAGATCGAGGCGTCCGCCGACAGCCTCGCCTTGTCCGCCCCGGCACGCGCGGCGGCGCTGGCGCTGTTCCACGACCTGACCAGCCGAGAGGAATTGGTGACCCTATCGCTCCCTGCGGCGTCGGGGCAGCGCCGAGACGGCACCGAGTGGCCGGCCCACCGTCTCCTGTTCGGCACGCCGGGCGATCTGGCCCCCGTGCTGAACGCCCTCCGGCAGCGGCCTGACGTGGCCGAGATCGGCTCGGGGGACGCGCCGGAAGGCCTCGTGCCGCGGACCCTGATGCTGACCGGGGGGCAGGACGGCTTTTCCGGCCTGTTGCTGGCCTGCTCCGACCTCGGACGGCTGGGCGAAGTGATGGCCGAGCTGGGTCTATCCGATGCGGCTTGAGCTTGAGTTGGCTTGAGCAGGGCTGATCGCGACATGGTGGGCTTGTCTGGTTCACCCTGGAGCGTTTCGCCGTGCTGCGCGCTGTTGGGCGGGATCGCGCGCCTGACTTCGCCTGGTACCATTGCGTGTAGCCGCTGATTGAATACTCCCCGGACATACCGGGTGAGAACTCCCCAAGCTGAGGTTTATGCCTGGCCCGCCGCGATAGGGCTTCCGTGGAACGGAGGTGGCGCCGATGGTCCGACTAGGGTCTGTGACTGAACTCTGCGATGCGGAGGTTGATAACGGTGGCGACAAGGTGGGCGAAGCCCATCCAGCTTCGGCGCGTTTTGTCGCGCCGGAGCGCGATGCGGCTCCAGTCTTCCAGCTTGGGGAACAGGTTCTCGACGTGGTGGCGCCGGGCTCGCCGAAACGCGAAGCGTTTGCGGCGTAGATCGCCCGGTCCCACGGCGGGGGATCGACCATGCCGAGCTTGGGCGGGGTGTGGACGGCGCAGCCGTCCGCCGCGAACGCAGCGCGCGGCCGGGCCGAGACATAGCCGCGGTCGAGGGCGGCGTCGCGCGCAGGGACGCCAGCGAAACCGCAGGGCGATTTGCGCGAGGACACGAGGGCCGGGGCACGGCGCAGGTCGGAGTGCTGGCCGGGGCTTGGCAAGAGCCGCAGGATGCGGCCCGCGCCGTCTGCGCAGACATGAAGCTTGGAGCAAAGGCCGCCACGGCTTGGGATGTGCTGCACCGTCAGCATCAGCGACGCCCACAGGGCGTCGTCCAGGCTGGTCCTGGTCATGGCCTTGCAACTCCGGAAGCTTCGACGCCTCCCAGGATTGCACGGCCAGCGACCAGATCAGAAGAAATCCGGACGCTCGGAAACTTCGGTCACAGACCCTAAGTCGTGCACGAGGTCGGCTTGGTAGGCCTGCAAGGCAACCGAGGCGGCGCCGAACGTGACAGGCTTCGTGCCGAACACGTTGGAAAAGCGGATGCGGACCACCTCGCCCCAGAGATCGGGCTTGATGATCATGCGCATCGTTTGGTCGCTCACCCCGTCGACTGTTGCGTTGGGCAGCGCGAAGCTGAGATCGGGTTGCGGGTTGTAAGCGGGAGCGGCAGGCCCTTGCGGCTCGGTCGGCGCCACGTAGGCGGACTGGATGGCGGTGGTCCAGGATGCCGCCCACTTCCGGCCGCTGCCCCGGGAGTCGTCGGGCGCCGGAGGGCTTTGGGCCTGGGAGGGCGCGGCGAACAAGATCCCTGCCATGGCGGCGGCGAACGCGGCGGCAGCGCGGCGGCAAACGCCCCGGCTGGAAGAAGCAACAGCCTCGTCGGGGGACAGTTGATACTTGTGGTGCCGGACCGGTCGTAGATGGCGCTCATCAGAACCGGCCCCGTGCCGGTGCCGACGATGAACAGCCCGAACAGCCGGCCGAACGCCGCCCTGCCGAAGTGGCGGCGCACGAAGAAGGCGGTGAAGTCAACTTCCGCGCCCAGCAGGCGGCGATCAGGTAGGCCGATGCCAGCCCGCTGCCGTAGGCGATCAGCAGGAACGCAGCCGATGCGATCAGCGCGATGGCGCAGACGACATAAGGGGCATGGAACCGGTCGAGCACCCAGCCGATCCCGCCGCGCCCGGCGATGGCGGCAAGGCCGGTCACGGCCGCGACCTGCGCAGCGCCTTGCGGGGTGAAGCCGCGGCCGACCATGATCGGCACCAGGCTCGCGAGCACCCCGATGCTGAGCATGCCGAGCAGCAGGAAGATCGCGCACATCAGGATGAATGCCCGCGTCCGGATGAACGGCAGCACCGGCAGCTTGTCCGCCCCTACGGCCCGCGTGCCGCGCGTGGCCGCCAAGGCAGCGGGCAAGGTGACAGCGAGCGTCAGGGCGCCCAGGGTGGCATAGGCCTCGCGCCATCCCAGGGCCCCGACAAGGGCCTGCGCCAACGGCGGAAGAAGGGCGGCCCCAACCCAACGCCCATGAACGACAGCCCAAGCGCCAGCCCAAGGTGGCGGTCGAGCTTCTGGACGAGGACGGCGGAGTAGCCGAGCGGCGACGCGGCGCCCGCCACAAAGGAGATGGCAGCGAACACCAGGTGGTATTGCCGGATGCTCGGCGTGAGCAGGGCCAGGGACGCAACCAGGGCGGACAAGCAGAGGACCGACGTCACCAGGACCGGACGCGGCCCGAACCGGTTGATCGCCACGCCCCAAAACGGCGAACAGAACGCGAAGGCATACTGCGAGACGGCCAGTGAGGCGGCGACCTGCGTGCGGCTCCAGCCGAACTCCTTGGACAGCGGCTAGA
>CAXUJE010000040.1:19920-24684 GCA_964251035.1 uncultured Acetobacteraceae bacterium | reverse complement strand
ACCCAGCGGAGATCGGCGGCATCATCGAGGCCGATCCGAAAACGCCCTACGACGTGCGCGACGTGCTGGCGCGGCTGGTCGATGGCAGCGAGTTCGCAGCGTTCAAGCCGGACTGGGGCAGCTCGCTCGTGTGCGGCACGGCGCACCTGCACGGCTACCCCGTCGGCATCCTGGCCAACAACGGCCCGCTGTTCTCCGAAAGCGCGCTGAAGGGCGCGCACTTCATCGAGCTGTGCGACCAGCGCCACATCCCCCTGCTGTTCCTGCAGAACATCACCGGCTTCATGGTCGGCACGGACGCCGAGCGCGGCGGCATCGCCAAGCACAGCGCGAAGCTCGTTTATGCCGTGAGCTGCGCCCGGGTGCCGCGCTTCACCGTGATCATCGGCGGCAGCTACGGCGCCGGCAACTACGGGATGTGCGGGCGCGGCTTCGGCCCGCGCTTCCTGTTCGCCTGGCCGAACGCCCGCATCGCCACCATGAGTCCCGATGTCGCCAGCAACGTCCTGCTGGAGCTGCGCCGCAGCAGCCTGAAGCGCGGGGAGGCGGACGCCGCCGAGATGGCGGAGCTGGAGCGCCAGACCCGCGCCCAGTTCACCGAGCAGAGCGACCCCTACTACGCCACCGCCCGCCTGTGGGACGACGGCATCATCGAGCCGGCGCAGACCCGCGACGTGCTGGGCCTGTGCCTCGCGCTGGCAGCCAGCGACCCGCGGCAGGAGCGCCGCACCCCGGTGTACCGGATGTGAGGGTGTCCCGCGTCCTGATCGCCAACCGCGGCGAGATCGCCTGCCGGGTCATCGCGACCTGCCGCCGCATGGGCCTGGAAAGCGTCGCCGTCTATTCGGACGCGGACGAGGGCGCGCTCCACACCCGCCTGGCGGACGACGCCGTCCGCATCGGCCCGGCCGAGGCCGCCCGCAGCTACGGGGACGCCGAGGCGGTGATCGCCGCCGCCCTGTCGAGCGGCGCCGATGCGATCCACCCTGGTTACGGCTTTTTGTCCGAGCGGGTGGTGCTGCCGCGGTTGTGCGAGGCGCATGACTTGGTCTGGATTGGCCCGTCGGCGACGTGCGTCGAGCGCATGGGGTCGAAGATCGAGGCCAAGCGCATTGCGCGCGACGCCGGCATCGCCTGCGTGCCGGGCTATGACGGGGATGACCAGTCCGACGGGCGCCTGGCCCGCGAAGCCGCGTCCATCGGCTACCCGGTGCTGGTGAAGGCCAGCGCCGGCGGCGGCGGGCGCGGCATGCGCCGGGTAGACGCAGCGGGTGGGTTGGCGGACGCCCTCGCCGCCGCCCGCGCCGAGGCGCAGGCGGCGTTCGGCAGCCCCGTCCTGCTGCTGGAGAAGCTGATCGGACGCCCGCGCCACCTGGAGGTCCAGCTCGCCGGCGACCGCCACGGCAACCTCGTGCACCTGTTCGAGCGCGAGTGCTCGATCCAGCGCAACTACCAGAAGGTCATCGAGGAGGCCCCCGCCCCCAACCTCGCCGAACCCGTGCGGCAAGAGCTGTTCGAGGCGGCGGTGCGTCTCGGCCGGGCCATCGGCTACGACAGCCTGGGCACCGCCGAGTTCATCCTGGAAGACGGCGACGACCGGCCCTGGTTCCTGGAGATGAACACCCGCCTCCAGGTCGAGCACCCCGTCACCGAGCAGGTGACGGGCCTCGACCTCGTGGAATGGCAGATCCGCATCGCGCGGGGCGAGCGCCTGCCGCTGCGGCAGCCGGAGATCGCCTTGCGCGGCGCCGCGATCGAGGCCCGGCTGAACGCCGAGGACCCGGCCCAGGGCTACTGGCCCGGCACCGGCACCCTGCTCCGCTTCGAAGCCGCCCCTATCGATGGCATCCGCATCGAGACCGGCGTCGAGGCCGGCTCCGTCGTCACGCCGCACTATGACAGCCTGCTGGCGAAGGTCATCGCCACGGCGCCGGACCGGGCCGAGGCGGCGCAGCGCCTGACCGCGGCGCTCGGGCGGCTCGTGGTGCTGGGCGTCCCGTGCAACCAGGCATTCCTGCGCGACATCATCGCCCACCCCGAATTCCGCGCCGGCCACTTCACCACCCGCTTCCTCGATGAGGCGTTCCCGGGCGGCTGGCAGCCGCAAGCGGCCGACCCCAAGCTCGTGCGCGATGCGGCGGTCGCGGCCTGGCTCCTCTCCGTCGAGCGCAGCGCGCCGGGTCCGTGGGCGACGCTGGGCGGCTTCCGCATTATGGAACCGGCTGGCCAGCCCGCTCGGCTGTTCCTTGAGGTCCACGACGGCATCCAAGCCCAGGCCGTGACCGTCACCGGAAGCGCCGCGCGCTTCGTGGTCGATGGCGGCGAAGCAGCCGAGGCGACGGCACGCGACGGCATCGTGACCCTGCGCTCCCACGCCCGCACGGCCCGGTTCGCGGTGGCGCAGCACGGCGGCGCCATCCTGCTGTCGGCTGGCGGCCAGACCCACGCGCGCCGTGTCGCCCCCGTCGTCGAGGCCGTGACCGGTCCCAGGGCCGCCGCCGGAGGCCCGCGCCTGACCGCCCCGATGCCGGGCCTGGTCGTCGCCGTCGCCGTGGCCGTGGGCGACCGCGTCGAGGCCGGGCAGCTCGCCGTGACCATGGAAGCGATGAAGGTCGTCATGCGCCTGCTGGCACCCATGGCCGGGCGGGTCCTCCGCGTGGCGTGCGCCGCGGCGGAAACGGTGAAGAACGGCGACCTGCTGATCGAGATCGAACCGGACGGAGTTGCATGAATGGCAGGCTTGTTCTTCGAGGAGCTGCCGGTCGGCGCCGCCTTCGACCACCCCTGGCGCCGCACCGTCACCGAAACCGACAACGTCCTGTTCTCCTCCATGACCATGAACCCGGCCCGGCTGCACCTCGACGCCCACTACGCCGCCGGGACCGAGTTCGGCCAGGTCATCGTCAACAGCCTGTTCACCCTCGGCCTGACGGTCGGCATGTCGGTGAACGACACCACGCTGGGCACCACGGTCGCCAACCTCGGCATGAGCGATGTGCGGTTTCCGAAGCCGGTGTTCCACGGCGACACCCTGGGCGTGCGAACCGTCGTGCTGGCGGCCCGGGACAGCAAGTCCCGCCCCAACGCGGGGATCGTCGAGTTCGAGCATACCGCCACGAACCAGCGCGGCGAGGTCGTCGCGGTCTGCCGCCGCCAGGCGCTGATGCTGAAGCGGCCCGCCGCGGCGCCATGACCGGGACCGGTGGAGCCACGGCCTATTTCGATGCGGCCTCGGCCACGGCGGCGCCGACATCCGCCAGGGCGGCCTCCCGCGTGGCGCCATCGGCCTGGCCTTCCGTGAGATAGGCGGCGACCAGCACCGGAGCGGCGCCGCCCGGCGGCCAGAGCAGCCCGACATCGTTGCTCGTGCCGTTCGCCCCGGTGCCGGTCTTCTCTCCCGCCCGCCAGCCCTGCGGCAGTTTTCCCCGGAGCCGCGCATCGCCGGTCTTGTTGCCCTGCAGCCATCCCTGCAACTTCGTCCTGGCGGACGCGGACAGGGCGTGGCCCAGCGTCAAGGCGTGCAGGTCGGCCAGCATGGCGGCAGGGCTGGTGGTGTCGCGCGGATCGCCGGGGCGCGCCTCGTTCAGGGCAGGCTCGACCCGGTCCAGCCGGGTCGTGCCGTCGCCCAGGGTGCGCAGCCAGGCATTCAACCCCGCCGGGCCGCCAAGGGTGTCCAGCAGCAGGTTGCCGGCGGTGTTGTCGCTGAGGGTCATCGCGGCGTCGCAGAGGGCGGCCAGCGTCATGCCGTCGCCACCCGCCTGTGTCCCAGTGGCGGGCGAATAGGCCACCAGGTCTTCTTTCGAGAAGCGGACGCGCCGCTCCAGGCTGTCTTGGCCGGCATCGACGCGGGCCAGCACGGCGCCCGCCGCCAGCAGCTTGACGGTGCTGCACAACGGGAAGCGCTCGTCCTGGCGGTAGCCCGCCCGGCGCCCGCTGCCCGTGTCGAGCGCCGCGACGCCCAACCGTCCGCCGCGCGCCGCCTCGATCCCGGCGAAGGCGCTCGGCAGCCCGGCGAAGCCGTCCTCCGCCCCGGCGCATGCCGCACTTGGCTCCCAGCCGCCCAGCGCCGCCGCCACGCCGCCCATCCATTGGCGCCTGCCGATCATGGTCCGTACCTCCCTCAAGGATCGTGAAGCGGCCGGCGCACCCCACGTCACGGGAGGATTTCAGGGCACGAACGCATGGGCAAGACCAGTGACGCGGCCATCGGCCGGATCGAGGCCGCTCGCGCTTCCGCCGCGCCTTCCGGGACCTCAAGATCAGTCTGCTGGAAGAGGTTCAGAGCCTTGGCGCCGAGCCGACCGGGCGGCAGGACTACGCGCAGCCGAACGCCTTGACCTGTCGCCGGGCGCCCCGGACAGACCGGAGCATTCGGCGGCTGGCATCAGTCCAACAGGTCCAAGGCGTCCGCCCCCGCAAGCAGCTTCGCCTCGTCAAGGCTCCCCAGCAGGACCACGGCCAGCGGTTCGTCCCGTCCGCGGACCTTGACCTCGGCGTGCCGCGCTCCCCATGGCGCCTCACGCCCGGCGACATCGAAAACCCTTGCCGAAACGATGAGCGTGCAGCCCATCTCCTTGGTCATGGTGTCGAGGCGCGCGGCAACGTTGCCGGTATCGCCCAGGAACTGGAGCGAGGGACGGCCAAGCAGCATGATGGACCCGACCGCGGACACGCCGCTGTGCAGCCCCATCCCGAAGGTGAGCGGCCGCCCGATCTCGTCCCGCAGCTCGCCCGAAAGCCGGTCGAGGCTTTCCCAGATGGCGA
>CAXUJE010000040.1:7953-19910 GCA_964251035.1 uncultured Acetobacteraceae bacterium | reverse complement strand
CCCCCCCCCCCCCCGCCCCCCAACCCCGGCCCCGCCTCCCCCCGCGGGCCCGCCCCCCGCCCCGCGCCCCCCCCGCCCCGGGGGCGGCGCCCGTGGTCCCCGCCCCGAACACGCTCATGATGCCGTCCCCGGCGACGCTCGTGACATGGCCGCCATGCGCCTGCACGGCCGCGGTGACGCGCTGGACGTAGCGGTCGATGATGAACAGGGCGTCGAACGGCAGGCGGCCGGCGGCCAGGCGCGTTGAGTCGCGCAGGTCGGTGAACAAAGCCGTGACCTGAAGCTCGCGTCCCTCGTTCAGGGCGGTGCCCATGCCGTGCAAGGTGGCGCTCGCGGACAGGAGGGGCACGACGGCCACGTCGTGGCGGGGCCGCAATTGGCAGGCGAGGCGGACACAGGCCGGCGCCCTGACGCGCCGAAGCGTCTCCTGCTCACCCGGCGAGGGGGGCGGCAAGCCGTCCAGGCCGCGCGCCACGCGCACGCGGCAGGTGGAGCAGCGTCCGCGTCCGCCGCAGATCGAGGCGTGCGGCACATGCCTCCACCGGCTGGCCTCAAGCACGGTGAAGCCGAGGGGCACGCGGATCACGCGCCCGTCCGGGTAGGTGATCCTGAACACGTCCCGCCGTGCCCGGCGGTTGCGCGCAAAGCGCAGCGACAGGATCAGCGCGATCAGCGCGATGTAGGCGAGCTGCAGCCATTCCCACAGGCTCGAGAGAGAGGCGAGCATTGCGGCCTTGGCCGTGCCGGGCTGCGGCGGGCCGTGCGCGTCGGCGAAGCCGGGCTGCAGCGCGGCGCGCATGGCCGTGTCCCAGCCCGCATTGACCAAGCCGAGCACGGCGAGGAACGGCAGCAGCATCGCCGCCGAAAAGAGGACAAGCCGCCAACGGCCGTACCACACGTGCCGCCGCAGCCAGAAATGGATGCCGACGCAGCCGTGCACCCATACGGCGAACAGCAGCGTGAACTGCCGGGCCAGGCCGGTGGCCGGTCCCGAGATCCAGTATTGGTACAGGATGCGGTAGTAGCTGTCGTCGAGGCCGTAGAGCGTGGCGCCGAGCCGCACGTTGGCCGCGTGCGGGATCAGCAGGAGCGGGATCAGCAGGCCGAGGCCGAGCTGCCATGCCTCGGCGGCCGGGATGCGCAGGTGGCGGCGGCGGTGGAGCGCGCGCAGCCCAAGGCCGCCGTGCACCAGGAGCGACCCGAACAGGACGATGCGCCCGGTCCAGCCCTGCCACGGCGCGAGCAGGACGTTGCGGCCCACGGCGTCCATGACATCAAGACGGAACAGCCCGGTGGCATGGCTGGCGAAATGGCAGGCTGCATAGGCGAAAAGGGCGAGTCCGGTCCCGAGCCGGACATTCCGTTCCATGGTCTGCCACAATTTTCACCTCGCTGACCCCAAACACGCCTGCGCGGGGCGGGCGTGGTATCCTGATGGGCGCCCGCTTATCGCCCGGGCCCGTCGCCAGCACAACGGCAACGGGGCACGGCAGCAGACCTCAAGCTGCCGAGGCTTTGGCGCACGCCCCCCTGTTCCGCTCGCTTGACGGGGACGCGCAAGAACAACGGAACGAGAGCCGGCGCCGTCACCCCAGGTAGGCTTCGCGCACCGCGTCGCTGTGCAAAAGCTCGGGTCCCGGCCCCGAAAGCACCACCTCGCCGGATTGCAGCACGTAGGCCATCTGCGCGATCTCCAGCGCCATAAAGGCGTTCTGCTCCACCAGCAGCACCGTCACGCCGAGCTTGTTGATCGCCAGGATGGTCTCGAACACCTGGTCCACCACCTGCGGCGCCAGGCCCATGCTCGGCTCGTCCATCAGCAGCGTGCGCGGGCGGGACATCAGGGCGCGGCCCATGGCGAGCATCTGCTGCTCCCCGCCCGACAGCGTGCCGGCCAGTTGCGCGAGCCGCTCCCGCAGCCGGGGGAACAGGCCCAGCACCCGGTCCAGCTCCGCCGCCAGCTCGGCGCGCGGGCTGCGCCGGCGGAACGCGCCCATGCTCAGGTTCTCCCGCACCGTGAGGCGCGCGAACACGCGCCGCCCTTCCGGCACCTGCACCAGGCCGAGCGGCACCAGGTCGTGCGGCGGCACCTCCGTCACGTCCCGCCCGGCCAGCACCACGCGCCCGGCGCTCAAGGTGCGGAGGCCGCAGATGGCGTTGAGCGCCGTGGTCTTGCCCGCGCCGTTCGCCCCCACCACGGCGCAGATCGTGCCCTCCGCCACCGCCAGCGACACGCCCCGCAGCGCCCGGATGTTGCCGTAGCTCACGTGCAGGTCGAGGGCGGCCAGCGCGCTCACGGATGGCTCTCCAGCGCGTCCATGCCGTGCCGGGCCGCGCGGGCGCCCAGGTAGGCGGCGATCACCGTGGGGTCCGCGCGGATTTCGGCCGGCGTGCCCTCGGCGATGCAGGCGCCGTGGTCCAAGACGCTGATGCGCTCGGAGATGCCCATGACGACGCGCATCTGGTGCTCGATCAGCAGGATCGTCAGCCCGTGCCGGTCGCGGAGCGTGCGGATCAGCTCCAGCATGGCGTGGCTCTCGACCGGGTTCATCCCGGCGGCCGGCTCGTCCAGCAGCAGCAGCACCGGCTCGATGGCCATGGCGCGGGCGATCTCCAGCCGGCGCTGGTCGCCGTAGGGCAGGTGCCGGGCCAGGCGGTCGCCGCGCCCGGCGAGGCCGACCGCCCCCAGCAGCGTTCGCGCCCGGGCGACGGTGTCGCGGACCTGGCGGCGGTGCGAGGGCGTGGCGAGCAGCGCGCCCAAGAGCGCCTCCGGCCGCTTGGCGTCCACGCCGACCATGATGTTCTCGATGGCCGTGAGATCCGGGAACAGCCGGATGTTCTGGTAGGTGCGCGCTATGCCGTGCTTCGCGACCACGTCCGGACGCAGGCCGTCGATGCGCACGCCGTCCAGATGGACCTCCCCCGCGCTGGGCTGCACGAAGGAGGTCAGGCAGTTGAACAGCGTGGTCTTGCCGGCGCCGTTCGGGCCGATCACGCTGTGGATGGCGCCCCGGGGCACCTCCAGGTCCACCTGGCTGATCGCCAGCAGGCCACCGAACCGCTTGCTGACGCCCCGCGCGGACAGCAGCAGTCCGGTCATACGGCTTCCCGGTGCGCGATGGCCTTGGGACTCAGCCCCTCCGGCTTCAGCCGGACCACCGCGATGATGACGAGGCCGTAGATCAGGTAGCGGTATTCCCCCAAGTCGCGCAGCACCTCGGGCGCGCCGACCAGCGCGGCGGCGCCGACCAGCACGCCGGGCAGGCTGCCGATGCCGCCCACGACCAAAATCGCCAGCACGTTGACCGAGACCAGAAGCTGGAAGCTCTGCGGAAAGGCGGAGCCGACCATGCCGGCGAAAATGCCGCCGGCCAGCCCGGCGAACGCCGCGCCCATGGTGTACGCCGACAGCTTGACCCGGACCAGCGCGATACCCAAGGCCTGCGCCACGTCCTCGTCCTCCCGCACCGCAAGCCAGCGCCGGCCCAGCCCGGAATGCTGCACCCGCCAGGCGACGTAGCCGGCCAGCGCCGTCAGGCCCGCGGTCATGTAGAACAGTTGCGTGGGCGAGCTGAGCACGGTGCCGAACAAGGACGGCTTGGGGATGTTGACGATGCCCTGCGCGCCGCCCAGCAGCGGCTTGAGCATGTCGGACAGCACCAGCACGCGGATGATCTCGCCCAGGCCGAGCGTCGCGATGGCGAGGTAGTCCCCCCGCACCTTCAGCACCGGCAATCCGAACAGGAACCCGGCGGCGGACGCGGCCAGGATCGCGAACGGCAGCGCCGCGAAGAACGGCAGGTGCCCGCCCGCGCCCCCCGGGTCCGCCGTCAGCAGCGCCACCGTGTAGGCGCCCACGGCGAAGAACGCGACGAAGCCGAGATCGACCAGCCCGGCCAGCCCCAATTCGATGTTCAGGCCCAGCCCCATCAGCGTGTACAGGCAGACCAGCATCATCACCTGGGCGACGAAGTCGTTGGTCAGCGCCGGCAAGGCCAGCACCGCCAGCAGGAGCAGCAACCGCAGCGCCAGCTTGGCCTGGGCCGGCAGCCTGTTGAACGCCCCGGCGCCCGGCCGGGCCGCCAGCAGGGCGCCGATGGCCACCGCCGCCGCGGCGCCCGCGGGCAGCACGCCGTCATAGCTGAACGCCCAATCCTCGACGCCGCCGATGCCGCCCAGGACGCTGCGGATCAGCTCGCGCAGCAGCCCGGCCACCACCACGCCGCCGAGCGCGCCCGCCATGATCCGCCGGGTCAGCCGGTCGCACAGCACGAGCGCCGTGCCCAGCCCGGCGGCAGCCGCCCCCGCCGCCGCCAGCAGCAGCGCCGCCTGCGGGCCGGGTAGGCCGAAGCCGATCCGGTTCAACGTCACTGGGGTAAGCGAGACTAGCATCCAGCGCAGGTTGGCGGCGCTGGCGGCAAGGGCCAAGCCGATCAGCAACGCGCCGGCAACCGCGCCCGCAACGGCCGCCGCCGCAACCGTCGCCCCCGTGGGGACGCGCCGGGCGAGCGCCGCGCCGCCGCCGAGGGCAATGGCCAGCATCAAGGCGTGCCCGATGTCCAGCACGCCCACCACCAGCGCCTTGTTGCTGAACTGGCCGAACAGCCCGACCAGCACGGTGAAGGCGCAGCACGCGGCGACCGACAGCGCGACGCTGCCCGCGGCGCGCAGCCCAGCCAACCCAGGGATCGCACCGGGAGCGACGCGGCCGACTTGCTGCACGCCGGCCAGTTCGCTCGCCATCCGGTCAGGCCCTCGCCGCCGACAGACGCTCGCCTAGCAGGCCGCGCGGGCGGAAGATCAGCACCATGACCAGCATGGTGTAGGCAATCGCGTCGCGGAGCTGGTAGGGCGAGCTGACGCCGAGGCCCTCCAGGAACGCCGCCGGCCCCAGGCTTTCCACCAGGCCCAGCGCGTAGCCGCCGAGCATGGCGCCCGGGATGTTGCCGATGCCGCCGAGCACCGCAGCACCAAACCCCTTCACGCCCAGGAAGAAGCCCATGAAGAACGAGATCTGCTTGAACACCAGGCCGTAAAGCAGCCCGGCAATGCCCGCGAGCGCGCCGCCGAGCGCGAAGGTGAACACGATCACCCGGTCCACGTTGATGCCCATCAGCGTCGCGGCATCCCGGTCCTCCGCCACGGCGCGCATGGCGGTGCCGATGCGGGTCCGCATGACGATCAGGGTCAGCACCACCATCGTCAGCAGCGCGGCGGCGACGACCACGACCTGCACCCGCGGCACGGAGAACCCGGCGAACGCAACGATCCCGTCCACCGCCGGCATGGAGGGAAACGCCTTGTTCTGCGCGCCGAACATGCCGCGCGCCGAGTACTCCAGCACGAACGACAAACCCAAGGTGCTGATCAAGGGTGCCAGCGAGCGGCCACGGCGGAACGGGCGGTAGGCGACGCGCTCCGCCAGCACGGCGACGCCGGCAGAGACGGCGATGCACACGGCCGTCGCGATGAGGAAGCTGAGCGCCGGGTCAGGCCCCAGGATGCCGGCGCGGTTGCAGGCCAGCAGCGAGAAGCACGCCGCGTAGGCCCCGAACATGAACACGTCGCCATGGGCGAAGTTCACCATGCGCAGGATGCCGTACACCATGGTGTAGCCGAGCGCGATCAGGGCATAGATCGCCCCGATGGTCAGCCCGAAGGCGAGGAAGGAGAACCACTCCGCCCGGCTGTAGCGCGGGTGCAGCAGCCCGGCGACGAAGCCCGTCCCCACCACCGCCACGACCGCCATCCGCAGCGCGAGCAGGAACCAGTCAACAAGGGTCGCGCGCCGCAGCCAGTCCTGGACCATGCTGCCGCCGCGCGCTACGGGAACACCTTCTTGGGATTCGTGCCCAGCTTGAAGGTGCTGGGGTCGCCGCTGACATACTCGAACACGGCGAAGTGGGAAGAGCCGCAGTCGCCGTTCTTGTCGCAGGTCAGCTTGCCGGTGATGCCGTCCAGGTCCACCGTCTGCATCAGCGCGTCGCGCAGCGCCTTGCGGCCGATATACGTGTCGCCGCCGGCGTCGGTCTTGGCCACCTTCCCGATCGCGCCCATCATCGCCAGCGCCGCGTCGTAGCCGTTGCCGTGGAAGCCGCCGATGGGGTCCTCGCCAAACTTCTCCTTGTACTTCGCCAGGAAGTCGCCGTAGCGGGCACCCATCAGCTTCGGGTCGTTGTCCACGCCGGTCAGGCGGTAGCCGACCGCGGCATCCCCGGCCGCGTCGAGGAACGCGGGCGCCAGCACGGCGTCCGTGCCGAGCACCGGGGTGCTGGCGAGCGTCGGCACCTCCTTGACCTGCCGCACCAGGTAGGCGGACGCGCCGGTGAAGATGGGCGCGAACAGCAGCTCGGGCTTGGCGGTGCCGATCCGGGTCAGCACGGGGCGCAGGTCGGTGTCGGAGGGGGCGATCGCCTCCGCGGCGACGACCGTGCCGCCGGCGGCCTTGAACTGCTTGGCGAAGGCGTTGACCAGCTCCTCGGCGTACAGGCTGCCGTCGTGCATCGTCGCGACCTTGGCCGCGTGGACGCTTTGCGCGTACTTGACCGCGGCGGCGGCGCCGTTGATGTCGTTGTAGACGAACCGCACGATGCCCTGGAGGCCGACTGGCCGGTCGGGCGCGGTCAACGCGGGCGCGGTGGCGCTCGTCACCGCCTGCGGCATCCCGGCGTTCCACAGGATGGGGGCGCCGCCGCGCGACTCGGAGGAGCAGGCCGTGCCGAGCACGCCCACGATCTGCTTGTTGGACGCGAGCCGGGTGGCGCCGGTCTGGCCACCCTCCACGCTGCACTGCCCGTCTTCCGGAAGGTACTTGATGGGGTGGCCGACCAGCGTGTTGCTGTGGTCGTCGAACGCGATCTCCGCCCCGCGGGACGCATCGACGCCGAGCGAGAGGTCCGGCCCGGACAGCACCAGCAGCGCGCCGATCAGGATGGGCTGGCCCTTGGCAACCTTGACCACGCCCACGTCGTCCGTCACCGGCCCCAGCGTTTCCGCTTGCACGGCCCCGGACAGGATCGTGGCGGCCAGGCAGCCCGCGGCGAACCCGCGCAGGACGGTGCATCGAAGATCAGTCGTCATCTTGCGGCAACTCCCGGTGGGAACCCGGAGCGGGTTCGGTTCACGGAACTTTGCAAGGCCCATGCCAAACCGCCCTAATCCTCCGCCAGGTTCTCCCGTAGCGTGCGGCCCTTGTACTCCGTGCGGAACCGGCCGCGGCGCTGCAGCTCCGGCACCAGCAGGTCCACAATGGCGATCAGGTCGCCCGGCAGCGAAACGATATGCCCCAGCATGAACCCGCCGCGGCTGCCGGTCGCTTCGAAGACTTCCTCCAACCGGTCGGCAAGCTGGGCGGGGGTGCCGGCAATCGTCGTGTCCCAGGCGGTGGCGTTGCGCAGGCCGTGGTGGAAGAACTCGTCCCGGGTGATCTCCGTGTCGGCGCCGAGCCGCAGCGACAGCTCGTGCACGAAGCCGACCGGGGAGGCGTTGGCGGCCACGATCTCCGCATGCAGTTGCCGCAGGGTGAAGCGGGCTGGCAAGGTCGAGAAGTCGTAGGCGGCGTTGTACGAAAGATAGGCTCCGACCGCCTCCGCCGGCACGGCGGTGAGCAGGCGGTCGCGCTGGGCCTGCGCCTCCCGCTCCGTTTCCGCCACCACGATGGGCGTCTGCCACAGGATGCCGACCGCGGAGGGGTCGCGGCCCAATGCGGTCAAGGCCTCGTCCAAGGCGGCGCGCTGTCTCACCTGCAAGGCGAGCGGCATGTCCGCGCCGAACACGTGGTCCGCGACGTAGGCGGAGGCGCGCACCCCGCGGGGCGAGCCGCCGGCCTGGATCAGCACCGGGCGGCCTTGGGGCGAGGGCGGGGTGTTGAGCGGTCCCTGCACCTTGAAGAAGCGGCCGGCGTGCGACACGCCGCGCACCTTCGAGGGATCGCCGACGCGCCCGGTGGCATGGTCCCAGAGCATCGTGTCCGGCTCCGCGCTGTCCCACAGCTTGCGGCACACGTCGACGAACTCCTCCATCCGGTCGTAGCGGCTGGCGTGCTCCATCAGCTCGTCGAAGCCGAAGTTCGCGGCGTCCGCCGGCCGGGTGGAGGTGACGAGGTTCATCGCGATCCGCCCGCCGGTCACGTGGTCCAGCGAGTTCATCAGCCGGGCGGTGTAGTAGGGGTGCATGAAGGTGGAGGAGTAGGTCAGCCCATAGCCGACATGCCGCGTCACCCGCGACATGGCGACCATGATCGGGTTGAGGTCCTGGCGCGGCCAGTTCATGCCCCACTCGACGGCGGCGTCGCGCGAGCCGCGCCAGGTCTCCGGCACGCCGGTGCCGTCGCCGGAGAAGATCATGTCGAGGCAGCCGCGCTCGGCGATGCGGGCCACGTCCTCGTACATCGCGACATCCGGGAACGTGCGGCCCGGCCAGGCGCCCGGCATGCGCCACCGCCCGCCCATGTGGGTGTAGGAGAAGTCGAAGCCGAGGTGCATGCGCGGCTTCATGCCCGCAGGTTCTCCCGCAGCGTCCGGCCTGCGTACTCCGTCCGGAACACGCCGCGCTTCTGCAGCAGCGGCACCACGGCGCGGGCGAACTGCTCGAACATGCCGGGGAAGGTGGTGGGCGTGAGCACGAAGCCGTCGCAGGCGTGGTCCTCGAACAGGTCCGTCAACTGGTCGGCGATCATCTCCGGCGTGCCCACCAGTTGCGGGCAAAGCTCGCTGATGCCGAAGCGGCGCGCGGCCTGCCCCAGCGTGAGGCCCTCGGCCTCCGTCCCTTGCAGGATGATGTCGAACGATCCGCGCGAGCCTTCCTCGACCAAGATATCGGTCAGCTTCTGGTCGGGGTCGAAGTGCGCCAGGTCGATGCCGATGTGGCCGGACATGGTGGCGAGGCCGAGCTGCGTGTCCACCAGGCTGTTGACGTGCTCGGCGCGCTCGCGGGCGATGGACTCGGTCTCGCCGATCACCACGTCGATGGACGGCAGGACCACGCACTCCTCCGGCGCGCGCCCGCGCTTGGCCATGCGGCCCTTGAAGTCGTCGTAGAACGCCTGCATGTCGGCCTTCTGGTGCTGCAGCGTGAAGATCACCTCGCCCCAGCGCGCGCCGAAGTCCCGGCCGCGGTCGGAGCTTCCGGCCTGCATGATCACCGGCCGGCCCTGCGGGCTGCGCGGCGTGGTGAGCGGGCCGCGGGTGCGGACCCACTTGCCCTTGTAGTCGGCGTAATGGATCTTGGCCGGGTCGGCGAAGGCGCCGCTGGCCTTGTCGAACAGCAGCGCGCCGTCTTCCCAACTGTCCCACAACGCGCCGCAGGCTTCCAGCACCTCGTCGGCCCGGTCGTACCGTTGGGAGCGGCCCGGCATCTCGTCCATGCCGAAGTTGCGCGCCTCCAGCGTGCTGGTGGACGCCACCACGTTCCAGGCCGCCCGGCCGCCGCTCAGGTGGTCGAGGCTGCCCAGCATGCGGGCGATCTGGTACGGGTGGTTGAAGGTCGAGGAGTAGGTCAGGCCCAGCCCGATATGCTCCGTCACCCGCGCCATCATCGGCAGCACGACCGCCGGGTCCAGCAGGCACACCTGGCCGCCGCGTCCCGCCATGGTGTCGAACGTGCCGCCGTACAGGTCATAGATGCCCAGGATGTCGGCGAAGAACAGCCCGTCGAACCGGCCCGCTTCCAGCACGCGGGCGATGTGCTCGTAGCGGCCGGGGCTGAGCAGGTCGTCCACCGCGGACTCCGGGTGCCGCCAGGCGCCGTGGTGGTGGCAGGTCGGTCCGGTCATCAGGAACGCGATGAGGTGCATCTGCCGCCGACCCTGCATGTCCATGCTGTTCCCTGTCGCGATGTCGCCATCGCCAGGGTAGCAAGATCGGTGCCGGCGTCCGGGCACGGAACGTGCTTCGCTCAGAGGCCAAACATCCACCCGAACGCCAGGAGCCGCCGCATGGCCGCGATCTTCCTCGACTGCACCGACGACATGGCCCCGCTCTGGGAGGGCGTGCGGCGGCCGGGCGACCCGGCGGTCGCGGTCAACATGTCGCCGGGGCAGCCCACTGATGTCCCTGCCCTGCTGGCCAGCTACGACGTGTGCATCAACGACCACAGCTACTTCGACGCCGCCACCCTGTCCCGCTGCGCCGGGCTGAGGCGGATCGTGTTCCTCGGCACCGGCGCGTCCTCCTTCATCGACATGGCGGCGGCCGAGCGGTGCGGCATCGTGGTGGACACCATCAAGGGCTACGGCGACACCACGGTGGCCGAGCATACGGTCGCCCTGGCCATGGCCGCCGCCCGCAACGTGGCGCGCATGGACCGCGAGGTCCGGGCCGGGCAGTGGCGGCAGGTCGCGGGCGTGCAGCTGTTCGGCAAGACGCTCGGCGTCATCGGCCTGGGCGGCATCGGGCGGGAGGTGGCGCGCATGGCCCACGGGCTTGGCATGCAGGTGCTGGCCTGGAACCGCAGCCCGGTCCCTGACCCCGTCGTGCCCGGCGCCGGCGCCGCGCTGGATGACGTGCTGGCGCGCTCGGACATCCTGTGCCTGACGCTGGCGCTGAACGAGGCCACGCGCGGCTTCCTGGACGAGGGCAAGCTGGCGCGCACCAAGCCCGGCGTCATCGTCGTCAACACGGCCCGCGCCGACCTGGTGGACAACGCGGCCCTGGCGCGCCTGCTGGCGTCCGGGCACGTCCGCCACGCCGCCGTCGACGTGTTCTCGCCGGAGCCGCCGTTGCCGGACGACCCGTTGCTGAGCCTGCCCAACGTGACGCTCTCGGCACATGCCGGGTTCATGACGCCGGAAGCGACGATGACGATGCTGCGCCGGGCGCTGGACCTCGTGATCGCCGCCGGGGCCTGAGATCAGCCCGGCATCGGCGCGGTCAGGTCGATGACCCGGAGGTCCACCAGGTTGGACACGTACCGGCCGCCCGCGCGGTCGCCTGGCACGACCAGGCGCATCGCCCCGGCGCTGCCGCCGGGGCCGAGCTGCCCGCCCGTGTCCGCATAGGCCACGAGGTCCGGCTGGTTGCCGAACGCCGGGTCGATCTCGCCGAGCGAGAACGCCGCCTTGCCCGGCAACAGGTGCCAGGGACCTACTCGCTCGGCAGCGTCACCGGCCTGAAGCCGCGCTGGGCCATGATCCTTTGGCCTTCGGGCGACAAGATGGCCAGCGCCAGCAGCGATGCCGCGGGATGCGCGTCCTTCAGGACCGCCAGCCCATACTCCGGGCCGATCTGGAGGTCGGGTGGGAACTGCACGAGCGTCGCGTCGGGGAGCAGCCGGGCATAGCGGTCACGCCCGGAGCAATAAACGATGCTCGCATCCACGCGCCCATCGAGGATCGCGTCCGCGTCGGTGTCGCCGGATTTCGGCGGCGGCGTGCCGGACGGCGTGTCCAGCACCACGGCGCGCGATTGCAGCGCGGCGGCGCTGCCCGGCCGGAAATGATCGATCAGCCCGAACAAGCGCACAGTGTAGTCCCCAAGCGGATCGACCTTGGGTGGGGACACGCCCACCCGCACGCCGGGCGCCAGCAGCTTGTCGAGCGCGGTCTCGGTGGTCGCACCGAACTTGGCCGGCGAAAGCAGGCAGACGGCGTTGCGCACGAACACCGCCATGACGCTTGCGCGACCGTCCTGCACGAGCTTGCGCGCGTGGCCGACATCGGCCGAAGTGAACAGGTCCACGCGCTCGCCCTTTTCGATACGCTCGCGCATGCGGCCGGACGGACCGAACTGCGTCGTCACAGCAAGGCCATGCGCCTGCCCGAACTCGGCGGCGATCTGCCCAATGGCCTCGCGCAGGCTGCCTGCGCCATAAACGATGAGGTCGTCCGCCCGGGCTGTCGCGGTCAACGCCATCAGAACGGCTGCCGCCATCGCCAGCTTCTGCATCGTCTTGGTCCTTGCGTTGTATGCAGCCGACCATATCGAGCTTGCGCCGCCACCTCCAGGCACCTCGCACCATGG
>CAXUJE010000040.1:0-7853 GCA_964251035.1 uncultured Acetobacteraceae bacterium | reverse complement strand
CGCACCATGGCTCACTCCGACGCGGCCCGGTGCAGCGCGACGCCGCCAATGACCAGCGCGATGCCCACCAGTTCTACCGTCGTCGGCACTTGGCCGAGCACGAGGAAGCCGATCGCGGTGGCTGTCGCCGGCAGCAGCGAGAGCAGCAGGGCAAAGGTCGCGCGCGGCAGGCGGCTCATGGCGAGCTGGTCGCACACGTAGGGGATTACCGAGGAGGACACGCCCACGCCGACCGCCGCGGCCAGGAGCAGCGGGTCGGTGAAGGCAGGCAGCGCACTGCGGAGGCCGACCGGCAGCGCGGCCACGGACGCGACCAGCATGGCGGCGCCGAGCCGGTCGATGCCGGACGCCACTCCGCCGCTCGACGCGATGCGGTGGCCGAGCAGGATGTAGAGCACGAACAGCACGCAGTTGGCGAAGGCGAACACGTAGCCCAGCGTCTCGCTGACGATCCGCACGTCGGTCAGCACGTATACGCCCGCGACCGCCAAGAAAAGCGCGGCGGCGTTGCGCCAGGTGCGCGCGCCCGCGGCGGCCACCAGAATCGGGCCGAGGAACTCGATGGCGCCCACGGTGGCGAGCGGCAGCCGGGCGATTGCCTCGTAGAACGCCACATTCATGACGGCCAGCACGATGCCGAGCCCTGCCACGACGGCCTGGTCCCGCCGCGGCAGGGCGGCGAGGAACCGCCAAGGCCGGCGCCATAGCGCGAACACCAGCCCGGCACTCGCGATGCGCAGCCAGGCGACCCCGGACGGCACGATGCGCGCGAACAGAAGCACGGCGAAGGACGGGCCGAGGTAGTGGAACACGGCACTGACCAGGAAAAAGGCGTGCGGAGGCACCCGGTCGGCGAGAGAGGGGGTGGAGCTGTTGGCCGAGGAACGAGTGCTGGTGCTCATGCCGGAAAAGTGGCATGCCGACACCGAGGTGGTGAACGCCGACCTGAAGGCAGCATGCTGAAATCATATTCGGATCAGCAAGAGGACCAGCATTTGCGCCTTCAAATCCAGGAATTGCTGCGCGACCGCCGCAACGTGGATCTGCTGCAGCTTCTGCATGACAATCCACGCATGGGCACGTCCGAACTGGCCCGGTGCGTTGGCATGTCCGCACCGGCCGTCCGCGAGCGTGTGCTGCGGCTTGAGGACGCCGGGGTGATCGCAGGCTACCGGCTGGACCTGGACCCGGCTGCCCTCGGCTATGCGGTGTGCGCCTTCGTGCGGGTGCGGCCGGCGCCGGGGCAACTGCCCAAGGTCGCCGAGCTGGCACAGCGGCTGCCGCAGGTGGTGGAGTGCCACCGGATCACGGGGGAGGATTGCTTCGTGCTAAAGGTTTACTTGCCGGGGTTGGACCAGCTCGACGAGGTGCTGGACCAGTTCCTAGCTTTTGGCCAGACCACGACCAGCATCGTGCAAAGCACGCCGGTGCCGCCGCGCGGCTTGCCGTTGCCCGATGCCCCAGGAAAAGCCTGAAGAGGGCCAAGTGCTGGGAAGACGGAGGATTTGACTTGTCGCTAGACAAGTCTCCGCAGGATGAAACTTAGCCCACAGGAAACCCGGCCACGCCGGCCGCCGCGCGGAGGTGCGCGTAGCCGGCCCGGGCGTAGGTCAGCGGGTGCGCGCGGGCCGGGTCCTGCTCGGCCTCGACGATCAGCCACCCGGCGTAGCCGGCTTCGGCCAGCGGGCGCAGTGCTGCGGCGAAGTCCACCTGGCCGTCGCCCGGCACCGTGTAGACGCCCGCCACGACGGCATCGAGGAAGCTCCACCGCTCCCGCAGCGCCCGGGCCAGCACGTCCGGGCGCACGTCCTTGGCGTGGACGTGGTTGACGCGGCGCGCCCAGCGGCGGGCCACGGCGGCGGGGTCGGCGCCGGCAAAGGCCAGGTGCCCGGTGTCCAGCAGCAGCCCGACGCTGTCGGGGGTGCCGGACAGCAGGCGGTCGATCTCCGCCGCCGTCTCGATGGCCGTGCCCATGTGGTGGTGGAACGCGATCCGCACGCCCTCCCCGGCCATCCAGTCGCCGAGCCGGCCCAGCCGGTCGAGGAAGGTCGGCCACTCGCCGTCCTGCATCACCGGGCGGTCGGCGACCGGCACGCCGCGCTGGCCCTGCACCGTGCCGGAGGTTTCGGCGAACACCATCACGTCGCAGCCGCAGGCTTGCAGCAATTCAAGGTGCGGGCGCATCGCCGCGATCTCCGCTTCCACGTCGCGATGCCGCAGCGCCGCGCCGTACCAGCCGGACACAAGGGTCAGGCCATGCCGCCCCAGCACGGCCCGCAGCGCCGCCGGGTCGGCGGGGAACTTACGGCCCTTCTCGATGCCGGTGAACCCGGCCTGCCGCGCTTCCGCCAGGCAGGTTTCGAGCGGGGTGTCGCCGCCGAGTTCGGGCAGGTCGTCGTTGCTCCAGGCGATCGGGTTGGTGCCGAGGCGGACGGTCATGCGGCGCCGTCCTGCGCCTTGCGGGCCGCGGCGTAGGCGGCGCGCGCCGCCTGCACCTCCGGGCGCGCCGAGACTTCCGGCACCGCCACGTCCCACCCTGCGCCCCCCGCCTCCCTGGTGGCGGCCGGGTCGGGCTCGATGACGATGACATAGGTGCGGTCAGCCTCCCGGGCGCGGGCCAGCGCCGCTTCCAGGTCCGGGACGCCCGCCACGCGCTCCGCCCGCGCGCCGAGGCTTTGGGCATGGGCCGCGAAGTCCACCCGGGCGTCCTCCGTCCGGGCGTCCACGTCCGCGAGCAGGTTGTTGAAGGACTGGCCGCCGCAGGCGCGCTGCAGCCGGTCGATGCAGCCGTAGCCGCCGTTGTCGAGCACGGTCACGATCAGCTTGCGGCCCAGCATCACCGAGGTCTGCAGCTCGGAGTTCATCATCAGGTAGCCGCCGTCGCCGACCATGACGAACACCTCCCGCCCCGGCTGCGCCAGCTTCACGCCGAGGCCGCCGGCGATCTCGTAGCCCATGCAGGAGAAGCCGTATTCGAGGTGGTAGCCGCCGGGTCCCGCGGTGCGCCAGAGCTTGTGCAGCTCGCCCGGCAGGCCGCCGGCCGCGCACACCACAGTATCGCCGGGCCGCGCCGCCCGGTTCACCGCGCCGAGCACCTGGGCGTCGCTCGGACGCACGGCGTTGCCCGGGGCCGTCGCGGCGTCCACGGCGGCGGTCCATTCCGCCACCAGCGCCGCGGCCCGCGCCTGCCAGGCCGGGGGACTCGCGTGGCCGCCGAGCGCCGCCGTCAGCGCCTCCAACGTCACCCGGGCGTCGCCGACCAAGGGTGCCGCGCCGTGCTTCCCGGCGTCGAACGGCTGGACGTTGAGCTGGATCAGCCGCGGCCCGCCGGGCAGCAGGGCGCGCGAGCCGGTGGTGAAGTCCTGCAGCCGCGTGCCGACCGCGAGCACCAGGTCGGCCTCCCGCGCCAGCGTGTTCGCCGCAGCACTTCCGGTGACGCCGATGGCGCCGGCCGCCTGCTTGTGGTCCCAGGGCAGCGCGCCCTTGCCGGCCTGGGTTTCCGCAACCGGAATGGCGTGCCGGGCCGCAAAGGCCTGCAGCGTGCCCGCCGCCTCCGCATACAGCACGCCGCCGCCGGCGACGACCAACGGCCGCTCGGCCCGGCGCAGCGCCTGGACAGCGTGCGCCAACTCCTCCGCGTCCGGGGCGGGGCGGCGGATGCGGTGGGTGCGGGCCTCGAACAGCGCCAAGGGGAAGTCGTGGGCCTCCGCCTGCACGTCCTGGCATAGGCTGAGCGTCACCGGGCCGCACTGCGCGGGGTCGGTCAGCACGGCGACGGCGCGGGGCAGGGCGGCGAGCAACTGCTCCGGCCGGGCGATGCGGTCCCAGTAGCGCGACACCGGGCGGAAGCAGTCGTTGGCGCTGGCGGTGCCGTCGCCCCCGTCCTCGACCTGCTGCAAGACCGGGTCCGGGCGGCGGCTGGCGAACACGTCGCCGGGCAGCAGCAGCACCGGCAGGCGGTTGACGTGGGCGACGCCGGCGGCGGTCAGCATGTTCATGGCGCCCGGCCCGATGGAGCTGGTGCAGGCCATCATCTGACGCCGGTTGCGCGCCTTGGCGAAGGCGATGGCGGCCAGCGCCATGGCCTGCTCGTTGTGGGCCCGCAGCGTCGGCAGCGTCTCGCGGGCGCCGGACAGCGCCTCCCCCATGCCGGCGACGTTGCCGTGGCCGAAGATCGCCCAGCACCCGGCGAACAGTGGCGCGTCCTGCCCGTCGAGCACCGTCCGCTGCGCCGCCAGGAACCGCACGACGGCCTGCGCCGCGGTCAGCCGGATGGTTGCCATTGCTCCCTCCCTTTCAGCCGAGGCGCACCGCCCGCCCGCTCGCCATGCTTTCCAGCGCCGCGTCCGCGAGGCGCAGGGCTTCCCGCCCCTCGGCGAAGCCGGCCAGCGGCGCGGCCCCGGTGTTCACGCATTGGATGAAATGGTCCAGCTCCGCCCGGTAGGCGTCGGCGTAGCGGGCGATGAAGAAGTCCTGCACCGGGTCCATCGCCCGCGTGCCCGCCTGGCCCCAGGCCTCCACCGTCGTGGGGTGCTGGTTGTGCGCCTGCAGCATGCCGGCCTCGCCGAACGCCTCGGTCCGCTGGTCGTAGCCGTAGGCGCAGCGCCGGCTGTTGTTGATGTGGACCAGCGCGCCGGAGGCCGCGCGCATCACCACCATGGCCGCGTCGATGTCGCCCGCGGCCCCGATCGCGGGGTCGATCAGGTTCGCCCCCATCGCCTGCACCTCCACGATGTCGCCCGCGAGGAAGCGCGCCATGTCGAAGTCGTGGATCGTCATGTCGCGGAACAGCCCGCCGGAGCCGGCGACGTAGCCCGGCGGCGGCGGCGCCGGGTCGCGGCTGGTGATCACGACCTGCTCCAGCCGGCCGATCTCGCCCGCGGCCAGGCGGTCGCGCAGTGCCCGGAACGACGGGTCGAACCGGCGGTTGAACCCCAGCATCACCAGCGGACGCAGCCCGGCGATGGCCTGCCAGCACGCATCGACGCGGGCGATGTCGAGATCGACCGGCTTCTCGCACAGCACCGCCTTGCCCGCCTGCACGCTGCGGGCGATCAGGTCCACGTGGGTGTCCGTGCTGGACGCGATGAACACCGCCTGCACGCGGGGGTTGGCCAGCGCCTCATCGACGGAGTGCGCCTGGGACGCGCCGAGTTCCGCTGCGACCGCCGCCGCCGCCGGGCCGGCCACGTCGTAGCAGGCGGCCAGCTCCGCGCCGGGGTGGGCGTGGATGTTGCGGGCGTGCATCCGGCCGATGCGGCCGCAGCCGAGCAGGGCGAAGCCGATCATGCCGCTTGGCCCGTCGCCTCGGCCACGGCGGCCCGCACCAGGAGGATGCCGTCGATCACCGGATCAGCCCGGCCTGCCGCAGTTCCAGCCAAAGCGCGTCGGGGACGGGATGCGACATCAGACGAAGGTTCTCCTCGACCTCCGCCGCGTCGCGGGCGCCGGGGATGACGGTCGCGACGGCCGGGTGCGACAGCGGGAACTGCAGCGCCGCCGCGCGCAGCGGCACGGCGTGGCGGCGGCAGATGCCCTCGATGGCCCGGGTGCGCTCCAGGATGGCGGGCGACGCCGGGGCGTAGTCGTACATCGCGCCAGAGGCGGCGCCGGTGGCGAGGATGCCGGAGTTGTAGGGGCCGCCCAGGATGATGCCGATGCCGCGCCGCTCGCATAGCGGCAGGAAGCTGCCTTGCGAGGTTTGGTCCAGCAGCGTGTAGCGCCCGGCCAGCAGGAAGCAGTCGAAGTCCCCGGCCTCGGCGAAGTCCTGGCAGGCTTCCCACTCGTTCAGCCCGGCGCCGATGGCGCGCACCGCCCCCTGCTCGCGCAGGGCGACCAGCGCGCGGTAGGCGCCGGCCATCGCCTCCCGGAAGCGGTCGGGGTAGGCGTCGCCGTGGTTGCGGCGGTCGCAGTCGTGCAGCAGCAGGATGTCCACGCGGTCGGTGCCCAGGCGCTGCAGGCTGTCCTCGAAGGAGCGCATGGCGCCGTCGTAGCTGTAGTCGATGCGCGGCGTGAACGGCGCCGGGTGGTCGAACAGGGCGTCGGCGGCGCTGCCGGGTCCGGCGGACGCGCCGCGCGGGAACAGGCGCCAGCCCGTCTTGGTGGAGAGCACGATGTCGTCCGGGAGCCGCCGCCGGGCGGCGCCCATGCGGTGCTCGGCCAGGCCGAAGCCGTAGAGCGGGGCGGTGTCGAAGTAGCGGATGCCGGCGCGGTGGGCGGCCTCGACCGCGGCCATCGCGCCGTCCTCGGTCTGCGCCCGGTACATGTTGCCGAGGCTCGTACTGCCGAAGCCGAGCGTGGTCAGCGCGATGCCGGTGCGACCGAGCGTGCGGGTAGGGAGGGTCATGGCCGGATCACCCCCTTGCGGACCAGGATGCAGCCGTAGAGCCGGGTTTCCCCGGTGGCGACGATGGCGTAGGCGCCGGCGGCGCGCTCATAGAAGGCAAACCGTTCGACGTCCTCGATGGCCACGGCACTGCCCTGCGCCGCGTCGAGCGCCTGCTGGAAGTCGGCGGCGACCGGAGGGCGGCCCTGGGACGGGGTCATGGTCGCGGCGGGGCAGGTGACGAAATCGTCCAGCGGCAGCAGGGTCAGCACCGCTTCCAGCACCTGCGGCGCCGGCAGGCCGGCCGCCTGGATCAGGCGCCGGGCGTGGGTGGCGGCGGGGAAGTTGGCATCGACGACGGCCAGCTCGTCGCCATGGCCCATCTCCGCCAGCACGGCCAGCAGCGGCGGCGAGATCAGCGGATGCAGGCCTTTCAGCATGGTCGCGTGCTCCCCTTTGGTCGGCGTGGCGCCGTCGCCATTCGGCGTTGATCCCTCGGGAATAGCACGGCTGGCGGGCTGGGGAACAGCGCCCTCCTCAAGCCGCACAGGACGGCTGTTCGGGAAACGAACCCCAGGCAGACACAATCAGGTTGTCTGGATTCGACTTAAAGCCGACGTTCAATCTGCGCAACGAGTAGCGGGAGTGGGCCGAAAACGGACTGGCAGGCCTGGAGCGTGCCAAGTCGAAAACTTGCCGTTCGTTCAGCGTTCAGTAATTGACCGGCTTTAACCTATGGCGGACGGCCACTGTCTGGCTGGTATGCCGATCTGCTTGCTCGCGGCAGAACACGTAGAGCGCGTGATGCAACCGGTCGGGCGTGCCGCCGTGCTGCCACCGGCAACCACATCGTGGTTACCTACTGAATTATGCCGATATAAACGAAAGCTTCTTCTCATTCGCGCTAATACTCTCAGGAAAGCGGCGATCCAAGCTGGGGGCAGGTAGCCCCACACGCTCGAGTGCTGGCCAGTAAAAACTCCGAGGTATAAATCTCATAAAGCGTTTTGGGGAGAGGGGAGAGGAGACGGGCAGACGGCAATTTTTATATTGCCCAAGCGTCAGGTGAGACTTTGGATGATCTCCATCGACATACTCTGTCTCGCTAAAGTCAAAGCGAACCGGGAACTTGACGATATGACTTCCGGAGAATTCGGCAAAAAGCTCGTCCTGCTCATAGGACGATTGTGCCTCTTCGTAGGGGTCCAGACTTGGGGAGGGAAAGAGGCTCAACCTGTGTGTCTGAATCTTATTGCGCCTGAACGTGTACATCATTTGGATCAGCGACCCATCGATCATCCGCAGATTGAATGCGCCGCTCGCTTCGAGACTGGCGTAAATTTCAGGATAGGGAAGGCTTCTCAAGCTCACCGATAGGTCAGGGGAGCCCTCAATGAAGATTTCAGTCTGGGATTGGCCCACCTTGCGCATACCTGGATACTTCTGCTCGTTGGACAATCCTGCTCGGATTACCTGGCTCATAACATCCCGGATTTCCTGGATCGTCTCGCGCGGCGTCATTCCGCGT
>CAXUJE010000039.1:21967-25419 GCA_964251035.1 uncultured Acetobacteraceae bacterium | reverse complement strand
ATTCGGGGCACGTTAATCAAGGCGCGAAATGTTGAGTTTCTCCTCCTCGCGCTTGAATCGGCCCCATTTCCTGCCTGCGCCCGGACCAGTTCGCTCTTGCGGGCGTTTTAGGCCCGGCGGTTCAACCATCGAGCCAAGTATCCTGAACATACAAATCAGCATGCGCAAGGCGGATAATTCGCACGTCGCGTGACAGGGCAGACGCAGGCGGCAGCGATGCAATCCAATTTGCATCACCGTCGAAGTGGCGTCTAATGAGGCTTGCTGCCACGAACAAGGGATAACGATGCTGAAACGCATGCTGGCGACGTCCTTGCTGGCCCTCGGCCTGAGCACGGCCGCCGCAACCGCTGCAACCTTCCGCTGGGCCAATGACGGCGACGCCAACTCCATGGACCCCTATACGCGCAACGAAACCTTCCTGCTGTCGTTCACGCAAAATATCTACGACCCCCTGGTGCGCCGCAACCGCGAGCTGAAAGTCGAGCCGGCGCTGGCAGCGAGCTGGGAGCAGCCGGACCCGCTGACCTGGCGCTTCCACCTGCGGCCCAACGTCAAGTTCCACGGCGGCGAAGCCTTCACCGCGGACGACGTGCTGTTCAGCCATCAGCGGGCGTCCGGCCCAGGCAGCCAGATCAACGCCATCTTCTCGACCGTGAAGGAGGTGAAGAAGATCGACGACCTCACCGTCGATTTCGTCACCAAGGCCCCAAACCCGATCCTGCTGCAAGAGCTCACGCAGTGGGGCATCATGTCGAAAGCGTGGTGCGAGGCGCACAACGCGGCCCAGCCGGCGGACCTCACCAAGGTCAAGGAAGAGAACTACGCCACCCGCAACGCCAACGGCACCGGCCCCTTCATCCTGGGCCTGCGCGAGCCGGACCGGCGCACCACGCTGCGCAACAACCCGGCCTGGTGGGACAAGCCTGAGCATAACCTGACCGAGGTGACGTTCAACGTCATCGCGTCCTCCAACACCCGCGTCGCCGCCCTGCTCTCGGGCGACGTGGACATGATCTACACCGTGCCGCCGCAGGACATGGACCGGATCGGGCGCACCCCGGGCCTCAAGCTCGCGGTCGGGCCGGAGCTGCGCACGATCTTCTTCGGTTTCGACCAGTCGCGTCCGGAACTGCTGAAATCCGACGTGAAGGGCAAGAACCCGTTCCAGGACGTGCGCGTGCGCCGGGCGTTCAACATGGCGGTGGACGCCCGCGCGATCCAAAGCCGGGTCATGCGCAACCAGAGCCATCCCACGGGCTTGATGTACGGCCCCGGCGTCAACGGCTACACCGAGGCGTCCGATCAGCGCATCCCCTACGACCCCGACGGCGCCAAGAAGCTGCTGGCTGACGCCGGGTATCCCAACGGCTTCGGCGTCACCCTCGATTGCCCGAACGACCGCTACATCAATGACGAGGCGATCTGCCAGGCCGTCACCAACATGCTGGCCCGCATCGGCATGAAGATCACCCTGAATGCGCAGACCCGGCTGCAGTACTTCGCGCAGATCTCCAACCCGGACTACCACACGAGCTTCTACATGCTGGGCTGGACCCCCACCACGTACGACGCGCTCAACAGCCTGTTCAACCTCGCGGGCACGCGCAACGGCGTGCGCGGGGTGTTCAACGACGGCGGCTGGTCGAACGCGGAGTTCGACGGCTTGCTCGACCAGATCACCGTCGAAACCGATCCGGCCAAGCGCCAGGGGCAGATCGAGCGCGCGTCCAAGATCATCCATGACGAGGCGGCGTTCATCCCGCTGCACCAGCAGAACGTCGTCTGGGCCTACCGCAGCAACGTCGAATTGCAGCAGATGGCGGACAACTACTTCCCGCTGCGCTACGTGACCGTGAAGGAATAGGACAGCACCATGCGCAACACCGAGCAAATCTGGCAGATCGTGGACGAGAAGCGCGCCGACTACACCGCGCTCGCCGACCGGGTGTGGGACACGCCGGAACTGGCATACGGCGAGCACCGCTCCGCCGCCGAGCACCTGGCGATGCTGGAGCACGAAGGCTTCCGCATCACCTGCGAGGTCGCCGGCATCCCGACCGCGATGATGGCGGAGGCCGGGGAGGGCGGTCCGGTGATCGCGATCCTCGGCGAGTACGACGCGCTGCCGGGGCTGAGCCAAGAGGCGGGGCTGGACGAGCCGCGCCCAGTGGAGGGGCAGGGCGGCGTCGGCCATGGCTGCGGCCACAACCTGCTCGGATCGGCGGCGATGCTCGCGGCGTCCGCGGTCAAGGACTGGCTGGCGCAGTCCGGCACCCCCGGCCGCGTGCGCTACTACGGCTGCCCGGCGGAGGAAGGAGGCGCCGCCAAGGGCTTCATGGTGCGGGACGGCGCCTTCGCGGACGTGGACGTCGCGATCTCCTGGCACCCGGCGTCGTTCTCCGGCGTGAACGAGGCGGTGAGCCTCGCCAACACGCGGATCGACTTCACCTTCGTCGGCCGGGCCAGCCACGCCGCCGCGGCGCCCGATTTGGGCCGCAGCGCGCTGGACGCCGTGGAGCTGATGAACGTCGGCGTGAACTACATGCGGGAGCACATGCCGGACGACGCGCGGGTGCACTACGCCTACCTCGACGCGGGCGGCATCGCGCCGAACGTGGTGCAGGCGCGGGCCAAGGTGCGCTACCTGATCCGGGCGCGCGATCTTGCGGGCCTGACCGCCCTTGTGGCCCGGGTGCGCAAGATCGCGGAAGGGGCGGCGCTGATGACGGAAACCACGGTCAGCGCCCAGACGGTCAGCGCCGTCAGCAACCTGATGGCCAACACGCCGCTGGAGCAGGCGATGCACGACAACTTCCAGCGCCTCGGCCCGCCCGAGTTCGACGACGCCGACCGCGCCTACGCCGAGCGCATCCGCGCCACGCTGTCCGACGCCGACATCGCGGCGGCGTTCGACCGCGCCGGGGTGCCGGTGCGGCGGGACCTTTCCATGTGCGACTTCGTGATCCCGTTCGGCGCCCGCGGACGCGGCGGCAACGGCAGCACGGACGTGGGCGACGTGTCCTGGGTCGTGCCCACGGTGCAGGCGCGCGGCGCCACCTGCGCCGTCGGCACGCCGTTCCACTCCTGGCAGTTGACCGCGCAGGGCAAGAGCCCCGCCGCGCACAAGGGCCTGGTGCACGTCGCCAAGGTGATGGCCGGCACCGCGCTCGATGCCTTGCAGGACCCGGGGCTGATCGAGCGCGCCAAGGCGGACCTGGCGGAACGGACCTCCGCCACGCCCTATAAATCCCCGCTGGCCGCCGACGTGCAGCCGCCGATCCAGGCCATGAGCCGCGGCGTCTAGGTCAGGACGCCATCCGCGCGGCCGTGCGGGTGCGCAGCCCGACCGCGCGCTTCGCCGCCCCGGCGCCGGCGCCGGCGGCGCAACACCCCCCGGCGGTGAGGGCGCGGCCCCCCGGCGACACCGGGTAAAACAACCCCCCCCCCAC
>CAXUJE010000039.1:0-21957 GCA_964251035.1 uncultured Acetobacteraceae bacterium | reverse complement strand
GTCTCCGCCGGGCCCCCCGCGGGGGGGGGGGGGGGGGGCCCCCCGGGGCGGCCCGCTTCGCCGCCCCGGCGCCGGCGCGACGGCCGAACACGGCGCCGGAGGTGAGGCCGGAGCCGCCGGGGTAGCCGTTGAAGAACACGCCACCCACCAGCTCGCCGCAGGCGAACAGGCCCGGGATGTCGTGGCCGTCGCCATGCACCACCCCGCCGGCCTCGCCGACCTGCAAGCCGCCATAGGTGAAGGTGATGCCGCCCGTCACCGGGTAGGCTTTGAACGGCGGGGCGTCGATGGCCTGCGCCCAGTTGGACTTCGGAAGCGCGAGGCCGCGCGTCCCCTTGCCGTCCTTGGCGCTCGGGTCGAAAGCGACCTCCTGCATCACCGCCAAGTTATAGGCATCGAGGGTCGCCCGCGCCGCCGCCTTGTCCTCGATCCCGTCGAGCCTGCCGACCAGCTCGTCCAGCGTGTCCGCCTGCACGAAATGCGCGTCGTGGAAGCGGTACTCGCCGTAGAGCAGCGGGTCCACCTTGCTGTCGAACACCTGCCAGGCGAGCTGGCCCGGCTGCTCCAGCACCGCCCGGCCGAACTGCGCGTAGGTGTAGTTGCGGAAGTCCCGGCCCTCGTCCACGAACCGCTCGCCCCGGGCGTTCAGCATGATCCCCAAAAAATAACAGATCTTGCGGTAGTTCTTCCGGTCGAGGTGCGGGATGCCGAGATTGCCGTAGTCCGGCATATGCAGGTCCATCGGCGTCGCGTGGCAGCCGCCATACAGCCCGTGCGGACGCGCGCCGAGCCGCAGCGCCATTTCCAGCCCCTCGCCGGTGTTGTGCGGCGTCCCGCGCACCTTGGCGCGGTCCCAGCCCGGGCCGAGATGGCGCGTGCGCAGCGCCGGGTTCGCCTCGAACCCGCCGCAGGCGAGGACCAAACCCCCGGCCCGCAACAGCCCGGCCTCTCCGGCCTCGCTCCTCGTCCGCACGCCCGCGACCCGGCCGTCCTCGACCAGCAGGTCGGCGGCGGCGCAATCGTAGCGCACCTCCCCACCCATGCCGAGGAACGCCCGCAGCTCCGCCTCCACCAGGCCGACGCCCTCGTGCTTGGCCTCCAGCGTCAGCCCGCCCCAGAACACATGCTTGCCGTCGCGCTGGAACGCCTGGCGCGAGTAGATCGGCGCGAACCGCACGCCGTGCGAGGCGAGCCAGCGCAGCGCCGGGTAGCTTTCGGCGATCAGGGTTTGCTGCTCGCGGCTCAGCGGCCGTCCGTCGTTGAAGCCGAGCAGGTCCGACGCGAACCGCTCCGCGGTGTAGGCGCCGAACTCGGTGTCCGGCAGGCGCGGGTCGTCCGGGTCTTCCAGCAATGGCAGCAGGTCAGCGTTGCCGTTGTAGACGAAGCGCATGGCACCGGCGGTGTACTTGGAGTTGCCGCCGGCGAGGTCCGGCCCCGCCTTCTCGATCACCAGCACATCGGCGCCCCGCTCCTTCGCGGAGATCGCGGCACAGAGCGCCGCGTTGCCGGAGCCGACGACCACCACATCCCAATCCGTCCGCATGCTTCCCTCCATACCGGCTCAAGGTCCCATTCCGGTGATGGACGGCGACAGCGTGCGCGGGTCCCGCACCGGCCAACGTCCGCTTTCCACATGCGCCAGGAATTGCCCGACCAGGTGGTTGAACTGGTCGGGGTCCTCAAGGTTGATGGTGTGGCCGCAGTTCGGCATCACCGACAGCGCCGCGGCGGGGATCGCCTGCTTCATCAGCAGCGCCGGCTGCAGGCAGGGCCAGTCCTCGTCGCCCGTCAGCACCAGCGTGGGGACGGTGAGTGTGCGCATCTGCTCCTGCAAGTCATACAGCGACGGCCGCGCGCCCTGGACGCCGAGCTGGGTGTTGGCGGAGCCGAGGGCGCTGTGCTCGGAGAGAAGCTGGGCGAACTCGGCGAAGCCGCGGGGGTCCTTGTTCTCGAACTGCACACGGGTCGGGCCGTAGGCGTAGCGCGTGGCAAAGGCGGCCATGCCGTCCCGTTTCAAGGTCTCGGCAATCGTCGCGGCCTCGGCCTTGAAGCGTCCGGCCTGCGCCGGCTCGGCCCCGTAGCCGCAGCCGCCCACCACCAGCGACAGGGCGCGCTGCGGATGGCGGAAGCCGAAGTGCAGGGTGGCGAACCCGCCCATCGACAGGCCGACGACATGGGCGCGCTCGATGCCGAGGTGGTCGAGCACGGCGGCGATGTCGTCCGCGGCGCGGTTTTGCGAGTACTGGGCCGGGTCCTCCGGCACGGCGGAGGGTGGATAGCCGCGGGCGTTAAAGGCGATGGCCCGGCGGCGCTGGCCGAAGTGCCGCATCTGCGGCTCCCAGCTCCGCATGTCGCCGGCGAACTCGTGCACGAAGATGACCGGGGCGCCGGAGCCGGTCTCCTCGTAATACAGCGTCACCTGGTCGTCGGCGGTGGCGTGCGGCATCGCTGTGCGCTCCCTGGATGTCAGCCTCGCGGCACGGCCGCCCGCGTGGGTGCGCAGGGCGGCCGTCCCCGCCGCATCCAGCACCCGGCCGTGGCCGTTGTCCACCGCCATGGCCGCGACGCCCTCCTGACACGGCCGCGGAATCGGTCCATGCTGATCCTCCAACAATGAGGGAGAGCGAAATGTCGCGTTCGATTCTGCTGCTGGGCGTCGCCTGCCTGTTCAGCAACGCCTTCGGGGGCGTCGCCCGGGCCGAGACGGTGCCGTTCAGCGCCACGCTGGCGGGCGCCAGCGAGGTGCCGCCCAAGACGACCGCCGGCACCGGAACGGCCACCGCCTCCTTGGACACCACGACGAAGATGCTGACCTACGACGTGGAGTACTCCGGGCTGTCCGGCCCGGCGACCGCCGCGCATTTCCACGGCCCAGCCGAGCCTGGGGCGAACGCCGGCGTGGTCGTGCCGTTCTCGGCGCCGGCCAGCCCGATCAAGGGGACCGCCACGCTGACGGATGCGCAGGTGTCCGACCTGATGGCGGGCAAGTGGTACGCCAACGTGCACACCGCCGCCAACCCGGCGGGCGAGATCCGGGGGCAGGTGACGCGCGCCAAGTGACGCGGGCCTAGCCGCCAGCGCTCACGGGCGCTGGCCGTCGCGGACCGTCGGGCCGGCAGGGGCGCCGCCCGGCCGTCCGCGCTTGCGGCAAGGGATGAAACTCACATCGAACTTTAATGTCCGGCCCGGGTTCGATGGAGCTACCTTCCCCCTTCCCCAATAGGCTTTCCTCTCATGTCGAGTCCAAGCAAACCAAGCGTGCCCGGCCTGGCCGGCCATGGGGCGGGGCAGCTCGCCGCCGTGCACATCGACACCTACAACGCCGAGCTGCGCGACGAGGGCGGCTTCATCGGCGACCGCGCGAGCGGGCGGGCGTTCCGGGCCATCCTGGAGGATGGGCGGGAGCGCGTGCGGGACGACGACGGCGATCCGGTCGGCGACGTGCCGAGCAAGGACATCAGCAAGAAGAAGCTCGACCGGCTGATCCTGGAGGGCGATCCGGAGGCGGCGGGCGTGGTGCTCGGCACCATCGAGGAGTTCGCCCAAGAGTTCGCGACGGTGATCCGCCGGTTCATGCGGCTCGACGAGTGGCGCGGCACGCAGCGCATCGTGGTGGGCGGCGGCCTGCGCGACAGCCGCATCGGCGAGCTGGCGATCGGGCGCACCGCGGTGCTGCTGAAAGGGTCGGAGCATGAGGTCGCCATGCAACCGATCCGGCACCATCCCGACGAGGCCGGGCTGATCGGCTGCGTCCACCTGGCGCCGTCCTGGATCTTCTCGGGCCATGACAGCATCTTGGCGGTCGATATCGGCGGCTCCAACATCCGGGTCGGCATCGTCGAGCTGAACATGCGGAAAGCCCCTGACCTGTCCAAGGCGGGCGTCACGGTATCGGAGCTATGGCGCCATGCGGATGACCAGCCGGACCGGGAAGCGGCGGTCGCGCGGCTGGTCGGCATGCTGCAGGGCCTGATCAAGCGGGCCGGCAAGCAGGGGCTGCAGCCGGCGCCGTTCATCGGCATCGGCTGCCCCGGCCTGATCCGGGAGGACGGGTCCATCAAGAAGGGCGGGCAGAACCTGCCCGGCGACTGGGAGCACAAGAGCTTCAACCTGCCCCGGCTGCTGCGGGACGCGATCCCGAGCATCGGCGGGCATGAGGTCACGGTGCTGATGCACAACGACGCCGTCGTGCAGGGGTTGAGCGAGGTGCCGTTCATGCGCGACGTGGAACGCTGGGGCGTGATGACCATCGGCACCGGGCTGGGCAACGCCCGCTTCACCAACCGGACCGGCGCCGAGTAGTGCCGGGCCGGGATGTGGCTGTCAGCCCGAGGCGAACTTGAGCAGGCTTCCCATGGTGCGGATCGGCTGCCCGCCCGCCGCCGGCTGCCAGTTGGGGTTCTGCCGCAGGTAGGAGCGCCCGTCCGCGGCCAGCATGCCGATCAGCGTCTCGGCGACGATCCGCCGGCCGACCGCGCCGAGCCGGACCGGCTCCGCGTTGCCCTTGCCGCCGGGTCCGGTGGCCCGGAGGAGCCATTCGTACTGGGCTTCCGCCAGCACGTAGTACCAGAGCGGCGCGTTGCCCGCGAAGCTCGGGTCGATATCGACGAGCTTCGGGCTTTTCGCCAGCTCATCCGTGATGGCCTTGCCGACGAAAAGCTGCTCGTCCGGCACGCGCGGGACGCCCATCGCGTCGGCCACGGCCTGCCCGCTCGGCAGCTCCATGGACATCCCGCGCAGCAGGTTGCGGGTCGCGAGGTTGGCCGGGTTGTGCGCGGCGTCGACCGGCTTGGCCTGGAGCTGCTCCACGGTGAGCGGCGGCGAGGCGGGCGTGACGGTTGAGAACTCGGGCAGGAAGCCGAGCGGATTGACCAGCGAGGTGTCGATCTTGTAGGCCGGCTGCACGCGCCGCGCGCCGCCCTTCTCGCCGGAGCCGTCGATGTCGAAGAACAGGCTCCAGTCGATGGCCCATGGCTTGGGAAAGGCGCCGAAGCCGTTGAGGCCGCGCGACTGGACGCCTGCGAAGATGAAGAACCGCCCTTGCAGCCCGCGGTCGATCTCGTCCGGCGTGGCCATCAGCGGGTTGTCGCCGCCATGGAGCTGGGTGTTCAGGCGGTAGATCGGACGGACCATCGAGTGGCCGAAGCGGTAGGCGGCGGCGGAGAACTCGATCGGCATGAACGCGGTTTGCCGCGGCTTGTAGAACTGCAGCCTCGGCTCCTTCTCCCAGGCGGGCCGGATTTCCTGCCGATGGGGCAGGATCTCGTCCACCACGTCCTCGCCGCAGATGCGCACCAGGAAGTCGTTGACCACGATCCATTGGTAGTGCCAGCGGACGAGCTGCTGCACCTCGGTGAAGGCAAGCGACGGGTTGAGGTCGGCCAGGCGGTTGTGGAACTGCAGCACCGTGGAATGCAGTTGCGAGACGATGACGTTCTCGTCGTTCCGCGGATCGCCGATCAGCGCCCGCTTGGCGCGGGACGGGTCCTCGGGATCGTCGTAGCGCGGCAGGTCGCGGCGAGGGCTGGGCTGGTCCAGTTCCAGCAAGGGCAGTCCGAGCCGGAACCGGTTGCCGTCATACATATAGGGCTGGTCGTCAGGCCCCCGGCCATAGACAGAGTCCAGGTCCAGCCGGGGCGTGCGGAAGTCCACCAGCCCGTCCGGGTCGTTCTGCTGCTGCAGGCTGGAGGCCGGGTCGAAGGTGATGTCGTGGTCGATGAACTGGCCGAAATAGGTGTAGCCGGCGGGGATGCCGCTGTTCTCCTCGTCGTCCTGCAGGATGGCGTCCGTTTCCGGGGAGGCTGTGGGAAGCTTGGGCGTGGTGTTCGTCGCCTCTGGCGGCGCCAGCATCGCAGCGCCCAGGGCTTTCAGCGCGTCCTCGGGCCAGGATGCCGGCGGCAGGTCGCGGAACATGCGGCCGAAGCGGCCTTCGAACATCGACGAGCGGCGGCGCATGGTGTCCCCGCGCACCCCGCCGCCGTGCCCGCCCGGTGAAAGCTTCTTCATCCCTGAACCGCTCATGTGTTTCTCCCTGGCGCCAACCGGCGCCGCGTCCTGTTGCGCCAACGGTGGTTTGGGCCGGTCCGGCGAACGATGCTGTGACCTCGGTCACGCCCTCGTGCAACCGGCGGCGCCCGGATGCTGCGGTGACAGCCCGCGTTGCCGATCGGGCATCTTGCGCCATATCCTGGCCGAGCAGCGAAACGCCAAGAAACGAAACGGTTGAGCCATGCGTCCACGGTTGTTCGTCATCACTGGGCTTGTCGTTCTCGCCGTCGCGGGCGCCGTGGCGGCGTGCGGGGAGCGCGCGACCCTGCCGCTGGAGGCGGGCATCGGGCCGAACCCGGCCTTGCCGGCGCCGCGCCCGACCCTGTTGCCGACCGTCAAGGTCGCCACGGCGAAGGGCTGGGCGGCGGGTGCGACGCCCGCCGCGGCGCCTGGGCTGCGCGTGGCCGCGCTGGCGCGCGGGCTGGACCACCCGCGTTGGCTCGCGGTGCTGCCGAACAACGACGTGCTGGTGGCCGAGACCAACGCGCCGACGCGCCCGGACGACGCGAAGGGCGTGCGCGGCCTGGTGCAGCGGGTGCTCTTCTCCAAGGCCGGCGCGGACGCGCCGAGCGCCAACCGCATCACCCTGCTGCGCGACGACGGGCAGGGCGGGGTGGAGCGCCACGTCTTCCTCAAGGACCTCCACTCGCCGTTCGGCATGGCGCTGGTGGGCGACGCGCTTTACGTGGCCGACACCGACGCGCTGCTGCGCTTCCCGTACCGGCCCGGCCAGACGGAGATCACGGCGCCGGGCGCCAAGCTCTGCGACCTGCCCGGCGGACCCATCAACCACCATTGGACCAAGAACGTGGTGGCGAGCGCGGATGGCCGGACGCTGTACGTCAGCGTCGGCTCCAACAGCAACGCGGCGGAGAACGGCCTGCCGGCTGAGGAGGGGCGCGCCGCGGTGTGGCGGGTCGACGCGGCGACCGGGGCGCACCGGGTGTTTGCCAGCGGGCTGCGCAACCCCGTGGGCATGGCGTGGCAGCCGCAGACCGGGTCCCTGTGGGTCGCGGTGAACGAGCGTGACGAGATCGGCAGCGACTTGGTGCCGGACTACATGACCGCGGTGCAAGACGGCGCGTTCTACGGCTGGCCGTTCAGCTACTACGGGCAGCACGTGGACGAGCGGGTCCCCGCCCATCCCGAGATGGTGGCCCGCGCCGTGGCGCCCGACTATGCGCTGGGCGCGCACACGGCGTCGCTGGGCCTCGCGTTCTCGAAAGCGGGCAGCCTGCCGGCGGCGCTGACGGAGGGGGTGTTCGTCGGCCAGCACGGCTCATGGAACCGCAACCCGCCCAGCGGCTACCGGGTGATCTTCGTGCCCTTTGCCGGCGGCCAGCCGTCGGGCAAGCCGGTCGAGGTCCTGACCGGCTTCCTGAATGGATCAGGGGAGGCGCAGGGCCGCCCGGTGGGCGTCGCCATGGACCGGAACGGGGCGCTGCTGGTCGCCGACGATGTAGGCAACGCCGTGTGGAAGGTGACGGGTCCATAGCGAGCAGGATCGCTTCTGACCGCTTATCACAAATGGATGAGTTGCCGCCTGTGCGCGACGTCGGCTCTTGTCACGATGCGTCCAGGAACGGATGGTGAGTCTCGCGGCGTGGCTCACAGATCAATTTAAAGGCAAACATTTTGCTGCGTGCCTGGCCAACGCGCCCATGGTTTTACGCGGCCCGCCATCGTCCAGCCACTTTTCCAACCCAGACAGCGTGTCCGGCTCCGTTCCGCGACGCGGACGCCGCCCGGCGGCAATCTTCTTATTGTACGGGTTCGCATTGCGCGAGATGGATTCCTATGACATTGGCGGACCCATGGGCATGCTTCCGTGCGACGGCTTGGCTGGTGCTGTGTTCGCTGCAACTGGCACTTCCCGCTTGCACCGGCGCTTCGCCCCAGGCCGAGCATGGCCTGGCTTTGCCCGCCCAGAGGACCCGGCCGCAACGGACCGCCCAACATGGCCGCCCGGCTGCCCGCACAGCGCGCGCCGCTCCGCCAGTCGCCGCGGTGACGGATGCCGATGACAAGGAGAGGTTGTTCCGGGGTTTTGTGGAATGGCAGGGCGCCCAAGATACCGCTCATTAGGCGGTTGCCCGCCAGCAAGGCGTCCATGGTTTCGGCATGCACGTGCGTGCGACGGCATCTCGGGACTGGCAGGCCAGCGACAGGAGACGGCGATCTCGTTCGTGCGCGCAAACCCCTTCGGCCCAGCCATGAGTCAGCATCCAGGTGATCCGGTGGCCCAGCTTGCGGACGCGGTCCGGCAAGCGAAGCCGGTCGCGGTCCTGTCCGGCACGGACGCGCGCGCCGTGTCGGCCGCCGTCGATGGCTGCCTCGCCCTGCTGTCCGGTGATCCCATCCGCGTCGTGCGGGTCCGCGGGTTGCCCGGCACGCCCCTGACCTTGTCGCGGATCGTCGAGGAGATCGGCGCCAACCATCACGGCAGGCCGCCAGTTGACGATGACGAGCTGATCGTCCGGGTGCTGGCGACGCGCAACCGTGGGGAGAACCAGGTCGTCCTCCTGCTGGAGCAGGCCGAATTGCTGCCGTTGCCGACACTCGCTTTCCTGCAGGTGGCGCTCACGGTGTTCGGCACCCGGACGCCGCGGCTGCAACTGCTGTTCGCCGGGCACCCGAAGTTCATCCACTTGGTGGACCGTGACGAGCTGGCCCCGCTTCGCGACCGGCTCGGACCCGTGATCCGGGTCCAGGCACCGCTTGCTGGCCCGGACCTCGGCTCAGCCATGCCGAGGCGCGTGGCGCTTGGCGGCACGGCCGCGACGCGGCGCACCGTGGCCGGCCCCAACCGCCGGCGATGGGGGTTCGCCGCCGTGCCGGCACTGGTGCTTGCCGCGGCAGCCGCAACCTTCGGGAGGGGCTGGTACGGCACGGCACAACCGCCCATCCAGGCGCCTTTCCCTGCCCGCCCCGCGCAAGTCGACCCGCCGCCGCCGGTCGTCCAGTCCGTGCCGCCGGACACGCAGCCGCCGTCCGTGCCGGCCTTGCCGCCACAAGCCGCTGAACCGGAGACAGCGCCTGCGCCATCCAGCCGCGAACCTGGCGTGGCAGCGCCGCAGACGCCGCTTCTGCCGCCTAGCCGTGAACCCGACGTCGCAGCGGCGCCAATCCCTCCTCAGCAACCTAGCCGCGAACCCGACGTGGCAGCCGCTCCGGCACTGCCCCAGCCCTCGCCGTCCAGCCGCGAACCCGACGTGGCGGCACCGCCGCCCTCACTACCGGAGCGCCGCGCCTTGCCGAGCAGCGAGCAGTTGGCCCGGCTTCGCAGCGAGTTCGACCGCTTCCTGTCCCAAACGGAATGGGGATCGAAGAAGCTGAGCGAGAACGAGCGGTCACGCCTTTTCAACGAGTACCTTCGCTGGAACTACGGCACCCTTGCGGCCACGCCCGTGACGCCGCCTTGAAGGCGCTGGGCTTTGCGGCGCCCCAGCACGCTTGATCGGCGTCCAGGGATCGCCGCGATGGGACCGCCGCGGTCAGCGGCGGCTGGCGAGCAGGATCATGTGCGGCGCCGCCGGTTGCGGCATCCCCCATTGCGCCTCCAGCACCCGGGCGCCTTGCCGCGACGCCGTCGTTTGGGACGGGCCGAGCGTCGAGGACCAGGCGTTGGTCAGCGCGAGCTGCTCGGTCGAGACGGCTTGGACGCGGGCGGCGCCGGGAAGCTGGGCGAGCACCTTGCGCTGGTAGGCCAAGGCGAGATCGGGGGTCTTGGAATGGTAATGGGCGGCGGCGGTGTTCCAATCCCCGCTCTCGGCATACAACTGGCCGAGGAACTTGGCCGCGTAGCGTACGTTGGCGACCGGGTCGAACGCCTCCTCCAACGAGGCGAAGGCTGCGGGGTGGTACATCAGGTTCACCTGCATGCAGCCCACATCGACCGACATGACGTTCCGGGCGCGGAAATCCATCACCGCGGCGATCGCCTCGGCCTTCGTGTTGAAGACGTAGCCGCGCCCCTCGGCATTGATGCTCCACGGCCAGGCCTTGACGTTGCCGTCGCGCGGGTCGATCCGGCCGCTCTCGACCCGGCCGATCGCGGTGAGCAGGTTTGGGGGCAGGCGCGCGGCCGCCACGTTCCCGGCGATCGCCAATTGGCAGAGGTCGCCGGCACGCCCCACCTCCGCACGCGCAGCCTGCGCCAAGGCGCAGAGCGGCACGAAGCAGGCCGCAAGCATCAAACCGCGGAGTCCGCGCATCCCCAAGCTCAAAACCTTCAACCGATCCTCCACCGCCACATCAGGCGTCACAAATATATCGTTTCGCAAACGTTGGCGAGACATATCGTCTCTTATGCCGAATCCAATCTCAAAGTGTCGCGATCAATTGCCTTTGTAAGCGCATTTTGGCATTTTTCGGGCTTCATTTCTGACGGCGTCGCAGGGGAAGACGGACCGCGTCGATCCATGAGGGGGGTGGCATGAGACGGTGGCAGCGCCTGGCCCGGTGCGTCCGGCACGGGCCATGCCTGGCCTCGACGGCCCTCGCGCGGGTCCGGGCGCTGCCAGGCACGGGCCTTGGCGACGTGCTGCATGGCCGGCCGGCGCTCGTCGTGGCGCCGCATCCTGATGACGAAAGCCTGGGGTGCGGCGGGCTGCTCGCCGAGGCGGCCCGGCTCGGAGTGGCGGTGCACATCGCCGTGGTGACGGACGGCGCCGGGTCGCACTCCGGGTCCCATACGCACCGTCCCGAGCGGCTGCGGGAACTTCGCCGGACGGAGACGCTTGGGGCGGCTGCGGTGCTGGGCGTGCCGCCCGGGCGCGTCAGCTTCCTGGACCTTCCGGACGGCCACGCGCCGCAGGATGGCGCCGCGGCGGAGGCCGCCGGGCGAAGGCTGGCGGCGTTGGCCCGCGAGGTCTTGGCCGGGACGATCTTCACGAGCTGGGACTACGACACCCATCCCGACCACGTCGCGGCCCACCGCTACGCGGCGGTGGCGGCGCGCGAGGTGCAGGCCGCCCTGTTCTCCTATCCTGTCTGGGCCTGGATGCTGCCGCGCCGGACGCTGATGCCGGACTTGCGTTGGAGGGGGTTTTCGCTTGACATCGGGGCGCATGTCGCCGCCAAACGCGCGGCTGTCTTCAAGCACCAGTCGCAGACCACGCCGCTGATCGCTGACGGTTCCTTGGGCTTCACGCTGTCCGACGCCCAACTCGCAACGATGATCACGCCGAAGGAGTTCTTCATTGCCGGAAATCAACGTGCCCGAGACGTCTCACCCTGCCGGGCCGCCACCCTGGCGGCCGTTGCGTAGGCGGGGCGGCGCCGGTTGGGTGCCCTGTCTTTGGGGCGCCAGCATCACGGTGCTGGTCGCATACGGCCCGGCGGCGGTCTGGGCGCAGGAGAACGAGAAGGTCAACACCGGGGTGGCGCTGAAGTCAGCGTGCCGGACTGACTACCGTGCCCACTGCGTGGGAAGCGACCCCGCCGCGCCCATCGCGGCGGCCTGCCTCGCGCAATTCTACCTGAACCTTTCGAAGACCTGCCAAGCGGCCCTGGATGCGTACAACGCTCCCCCAGGCGACAACACGGAGCAGGAGTAGCGCCGGTCAAAGGCGCTGCCCGCCGCGCCTGCGCAGGGCGTCGCGCAGCGTCAGCGCCGCGAACCGGCCCATGCCCAGCAGGCAGCCAAGGACGTTGGCGCGGTACGTGAAGCCGAAGGCGGGGTCCATCGGCGCGCCTCCGAACAGTTCTCGGGCGCTACCTTTGAGATCCCAGACGAAGTTCCGGAGCAGGTGCCAGTGGCGCGCGTGCTTCAGGTAGAGGGCGCCGTTGCCGCGGGCATAGATGCGGTTCAGCTTCGCGACCTCCGCCTGGCTGCGCCGCCCGTGGTGGTGCGCGACCACGAGGGACGGCGCGTACTCCACAGGGATGCCAGCGAGGTAGGCGCGGTACAGGTAATCGGTGTCCTCCCCGGCCTCGCAGGGAGCGCCCGCGCCGAACCGCTCGTCGAACATGCCGATGCGGTCGAAGGTGGCGCGCGTCATCGCCATGTTGCAGCCATGGATGAACCCGCCCGGGTGCCGCTCGCCGCCGTACGTCGCGGGCATCGGGTCGGTCTTGATGGTGAAGGGCAGGTCTGCGGGGTCGCCCAGGTCCACCCGGCCCCCGCGCACCACCATCCCGGGATCGCTTGCGGACAGCGCCAGCAGCGTGCGGAGGTAGTCGGGGGCGAGGCGGCAGTCGTCGTCGGTGAAGGCCAGGACGGTGCCGTGGGCCGCGCGGACGCCGGCGTTGCGCGCCGCCGCGAGGCCCTTCCGTCCCTCGCGCAGCAGCGTCACGTTCAACGCGACAGCTTCCGTCCAGGCGCTGACGACCGCCTGGGTGTCGTCGGACGAGGCGTTGTCGACGATCACAAGCTCGGTCTCGACGCCGTTGCAGGCCCGGGCGGCAACGGCGACGGACTCCAAGCTGGCAAGCAATGCGCGCGCCCGGTTGCGCGTGCAGATCACGACGGAAACATCAACCATTCACTGCCGGATTCCTAGGCCTTACCCGTTCATAAGGCCTATGGCTGCAACCACTAAGCAGCCGGCAGGGTATTACGATCAAGTCCATGAGAGAAGCCTTAAAGCCGCCGCGATGCCGTGTTCCCTGCCTGCGCCCGTGACGGCGCTTCCTTCGCTGAACTGAGGTCAGGTGCAAGCCTTCCGGCCGCCATTCCCTTCTGCCAGAGACACGATGCCGCTTGTTTCCATCATCATCCCCACCTTCAACTCCGCCCATCTGATCGGCAATGCGGTTGGGTCGGCGCAGACGCAAAGTGAGGCCCGCATCGAGATCATCGTCGTGGACGATGCCTCGACCGATGACACGGCGTCGGTCGTCGAGGGCCTGGCCGCGCGGGACGCCCGGGTCCGGCTGCTGCGGATGGAGCGGAACGGCGGCCCTGGCGCCGCACGCAACGCCGGGTTGGACGCCGCGGGCGGGGAGTGGGTCGCGTTGCTGGACGCAGACGACCGCTACCATCCGCAGCGCCTGCGAACCCTGCTTGACGCGGGGGCGGCGCACGGTGCGCAGCTCGTCGCGGACAACCTTTCGCTTGTGCGCGCGCCGGGCATGCGTCGCATCGGCCCGATGATCCCGCCGGATTGGCTGGGCAAACCGAGCGTGGTCAGCCCCGCCGCGTTCGTGGAGGGCAACATACAGACCGCCCGCTGCCGGGGCGTCGCCTACGGCTTCCTCAAGCCGATCATCCGGCGCGATTTCCTGGACTGCACAGGCATCCGCTACGACGACCTCCGCTTCTCCGAGGATTACGTCTTCGCGCTGCGCTGCCTGCTTGCGGCGGCGCGCTACGTCATCCTGCCGGAGGCCATGTACGACTATGCCGTCGGCGCGGCGGGACTGACGACCCGGCACTCGGCCGACGACCTCGCGCGGCTGATCCGCCTGGAGCGGAGCTTGCTGTCGAACCCTGGCGTCGAGCCAGGCGGCCCCTTGCATCATGCCATGAGACGCCATATCCGCTCGGTCGAGCTTGCGCTGGGGTGGTTCCGCTTCGCGCAGGCGATCAAGCGGCGCGATCCCGCGGCTGCGTTCTCGCAGGTGTTCCAAAGCCCGGCGCATTTCAGGCACATCGGCCGGGAGGGCCTTCGGGCCGTGCCCCGCGCCCTCATCCAAGGAAGACGACGGAAACACGCATGAGCGACGCGGGACAGGAGTGCCAGGCTTCCATTCTGCTGCCGGCCTACAACTCAAGGCACCTGATCGGAACTGCGATCCGATCAGTGCTCAACCAGACGGAGCGCCGCTTCGAGCTGATCGTCATCAACGACTGCTCCACCGACGACACGGCGGAGGTCGTGGCAAAGCTCGCCCGCGGCGACGGCCGGATCAGGCTGCTGCACACGGCGCGCAACAGCGGGCCTGCGGCCGCGCGCAACGCCGGGTTCGACGCGGCGCGCGGACGCTGGATCGCCCTGATCGATTCGGATGACGCCTACGTCCCGAGGCGGCTGGCGCGGCTTTTGGCGCTGGCCGACGCGAATGCCGCGGACATGGTGTCGGACAACCTGCTGATGATGCCGGCCGGCGGGATGCCCTACTTGCTGATCCCGCCGGACCTCGTGAGGCATCCCCAGCATTTGACGGCGGCGGAGTTCATTTACCGCAACATCGGCGACCCGAAGAACCCCCGGCTCAGCTATGGGTTCATGCAGCCCATGATCCGGCGCGATTTCCTGCTGCAGCACGGCCTCCGGTACGACGAGCGGAACCGGTTCGGCGAGGATTTCATGCTTTACATCGCCTGCCTGCGCGCCGGGGCATGCTGGTGGGTCACGCCGGAAGTTCTCTATCATTATGCCACGCGGCCGGGGTCGCTGACGGAAGTGCAAAGCTCCGCCGACCTGCGGCGCATCGCGCAGCTTGAGGAGGACTTTCTGAGGGACCCCGCTGTCTTGCGGGACGCGGCGCTCCGTGATGCCTTGCGTCAGCACAAGGCGAAGATCGACCGGTCGTATTATTACCGGGCGTTCACCGATGCGGTCAAACGGGGCCGGTTGGGCGAGGCCGGGCGGCTGCTGGTGCAGTCGCCCTTAAGTTCCAGCTACATTGTCCTGGAGACGATGCGCCAGACGCCGGTCATCTTGCGCAAGACGCTTCGCGGCGGCTACTTCCCTGGCAACGGCCGTGTCGCCTAGGAACCCGGCCTCAGACCGCACCTTCTTTCTTCAGCACCGCCGGCAACGTCTTCAGCAGGATGGCGATGTCGTGCCATAGGGACCAGTTGCGCACGTACCAGACGTCGAGGCACACGCGATGCTCGTATGTCGTGTTGCTCCGCCCACTGACCTGCCAAAGACCGGTAATTCCCGGCTTCGTCTCGAAGTAATACGAGATGTCACGGCCGTAGCGCGGGATTTCGGCCTCGATGATCGGGCGCGGGCCGACCAGGCTCATCTCGCCGCGGACGACGTTGAGCAACTGCGGCAGCTCGTCGAGGCTCGTCTTGCGGAGCACCCGGCCGACCGAGGTGATGCGGGGGTCATCCTGGAGCTTGTGCGTCGCCAGCCATTGCGCCTTCGCCTGCGCATCGGTCTTGAGCACCTGCTGCAGCACCTCGTCCGCGTTCGTGACCATGGACCGGAACTTGAAGCAGCGGAATGACCGCCCGTTCTCGCCGACACGGCGGTGGCCGAACAGCGCCGGGCCGCCGTCGGCACGGATCAGCAGGGCGAGCGCCAGGAAAAGCGGCGACAGCATCACCAGCAGCAACAGCGCGACCACCTGATCAAAGAGCGTCTTGACGAAGCGGCTGAACGGGCGCGCGAGGTTGTTGCCGTACACCAGCAGCGTCACGTCATGGGTGAAGAAGTACTGGCTGTTGAACGCGCTGACTGGCAGCCCGTCGATGGCCGGCACAAGCGCGAACGGCACGCGCTCGCGCGACAGGTCCTCGGCGAAGCGCGCGGCTTCCCCGGAGATGTCGCCCCGCGTCGCGATCACCGCGAACTCCGCGTCGTGCTGCTCCAGCAGCCACGTCCCGCGGCCCGGGGCGTGGTTGACCGCATGCAGGCCGACCGACGCGACGACCTCGTAGCCGAGCCGGGCATCCGACTGGAACGCCGCCCGCGTCGACTTAAGGGCAGCGTCGTCGCCGATGATGAGGGTGCGCAAGCGCCAAACGCCGAAGTCGTCGAGGATCGTCCGGGCCAGCTTGCGCATCAGGATCAGGCAAGGCAGAAGCACGACCCAGCGGCCCACACTCTCGAACCCGATATGTGAGCCGTAGACGATGACGCGGATATAGCTGTCGCAAAGGAAACCGATCGCCACGCCTGCGGCCAGGCCGCGCAGTTCCGTCCAGATCGGCACGCGAAGCGTGTAATGGCCGCGGCAGCCGAAGTAGGCGACGAGCAGGCCGGCGACAAGGACACTGCCCCACCCGTGCCAACTGAACCCTTGGCTGGGGATCTGGCCCAAGGCCCGGTCCAAGGGCACGCTCTCAAAGGCCATGTGGGCCATCAGCGCCACCACTGCTGCCAAGCCCAGCGCGACGATGTCGGCGGAGAACATCGCCATCCAGCGGATCGTCGCGGGCTTGAAGGGCGCGTTGCGGACACGCGATTGCGGCGAAGTTCCACGCGTCAGTAGGTTGACATACATCCTTGAATCCTTCGCCCATCGCCTCGGTCAGCCGCGCGAGATGTAAACGCTTTTTACAAAGGACGTTCCCTCACATCTGTTAACGCGGACTATGCCGCAACGCACACAAAACGCCGATCACGTATCGTTGACGGCGTTCATGCGCGCTGCGGCGCCCCTTGGCCGCAGGGGTGGGAGGCAGGGTGGACTCTTGTCACTCCATGCAGTCGGCCCGTTGGAGGATACGGAGCGGGTCCGCCACGCAGGGCGGCTAGAAAACCCGCTCGAACACCGTGATGACATCGCCTGGCTGAACAAAGGTTTCCCGTCCGGCGCCCCCCTCGGTCGTTTCCGCCTGCTTGTTGCTGGTGCGGACGATCGAGAATCGGTTCGTGACCGCGCGATAGGTGAAACCGCCGGCCACCGCCGCCGCGGTGACGACGGTCATGGCGGGCTGGTAAGGATACTGACCGGGGCGGACGACCTCGCCCAGGATGAAGATCGGCCGGTAGGCGATTACCTCGACCGAGACGCTTGGGTTCCTGTAGAGCTTGGACCGGGTCAGCGTCTGGGCGACCGCCCCCTCCAGTTGCTTCGGAGTCAGGCCGCCGGCATGCACGTCGCCGACGAGCGGCAAGGCGATCTCGCCCGCGGCATCGACGCGGAACTCGCCTGTCAGCTGCTGCTCGCCGAAGGTGATGATGCGGATCTGATCGCCTGGTCCCAGCGTATAGATGCTGGTATTCACGTCGGGAACGGGCGGAAGCCCCGAGCCGGGGCCGCCGCAGCCTACAAGGCCAGCCATCGGTGCCGCCACGATGCCGGCCAAGGCGACTCGCCGCGATAGCAATCCGGGCCTTGTACTGATCACGCGCATGACTTTCTCCTGATTCCGGCATCCATCTTAGCACGTTATGGCCTATTTGGTTGCAGCGTCGAGAGCAACTGCCGCCTTTGGGGCACGATGAGGCACGAACGTTGCATCTTGGCCGCACGGCATGACCATAATCGGGGATGGCTCTCCTCAACCCCGTCTTGGGCCGCCTTTGCCCTTGACCGCATCGGCACGCTCGTGTCCTTGCAGGAACGATGGACGGCGGCGGAGGGGTTATGGGACGGTCAGGAACACGGCGGCGCTTGTCGTGTATCGGGGTCGGCCTGTTGGCGCTGGCCGTCTCGCCGGGCGCCCATGCGCAATACGTCGAAAACTATTTCCCCACGGGAGTGCCGGGCTTCGACCGCGACCAGGGGGTCACGGTGCTGTCACGGCTCCGGCCCTTGTACGACGAACCCGGCGTGCGGCTCGGGGCCTACACCGTCAACGCGCACCTGGACGAGAGCGTCGGCTATGACTCGAACATCCTCGGCTTCAACAACGGGCCGAGCAGCGGCTTCGTCAAGACGTCGCCCTCGGTCAGCGCCAATTCCAATTGGTCCCGTGACCGCTTCGGCATCTCGGTCAGCTCGAACAACTACACGTATTTCACCGCGCCTAAGCAGAACTACACCGACTACAACATCTCAATCGGCGGCGGGTACACGATTGGCCGCCATGACCTGAACATCGGCTACTCGCATTTCCGGCAGTACGAGCTGGGCACGGACATCGGCGCCGTCGCGACGACGACGCCGCTGCCCTATGACGTCGACGCCATCCGCGCGGACTACACGGTTGAGGCCGGCCGGTTCTCCTTCGTGCCCAACGTCGATGTCCGCCTGTTCCAGTTCGGCAACGCCGCCATCGTCGGACAGCCGAGCAACCAGAACTTCCTCGACCGAACCGTGGTGCTTGGCGGCGTCACGACGCGCTACCAACTCAGCGACCAGCGCGGCATCCTGGTCGTGCTGCAGGGGATCAACTCGCATTACATCCGGCCGCAGGCCGGGCAGCCCAGCAACAACTCGAAGAGCTTTTTGGGTTTGGCCGGCATCGATTACCAGGCGACCGGACTGTGGCGCTACCGCCTGCTCGCCGGGGTGGAGGTGCGCAGCTTCGCCTCGTCCCTGTACGGCACCCGGACCGCCCCCATCGCCGAAGCGAACGTGATCTACACGCCAACCGGTCTGACCACCCTGACCGGCTACGTGCGGCGGCAGATCGAGGACGTGCAAACGGAGGGCACCGCCGGCTACACTTTCACGACGGCCGGCATCGTCGTGGACCACGAGTTGCTGCGCAACGTCCTGCTGCAGGGCCGGGGGAGCTTCCAGGCGGCCGAGTACTTCCAGGCGACGGGCACCACGACCAGTTACTCGTTAGGCGGCGGCGTGAACTGGCTGGTCAACCGCCGCGTGCGCCTGTCCGCCGATTACGACTTCACACAGCAGAGCGGGCCGGGCAATGCGACAGTTGTCGGCACCCAGGTGGTGAACACGCCGCTCAGCCCCAGCCAGCAGGTGATCGCGTCGCCCGGCCAGCAACTGAACGCGCTGACCACGGGCAACTACAACCGCAATGTGCTGCTGTTCGGGGTTCATCTGGCGTTGTGAGGACGGCAACGCTGCCGGATGGTCCGGCCAGCCGTACCCGGACCGTCAGCCGAATGCGCCCCCATTGTGGAGCGGCAGACCGCGGTCGAGTGCCTCCCGCATGAGGATGTAGTGCTGCAGCATCGGCTCGGAGAAGGCAAAGCAGTCCGGGCCGATGCTCCGGCAGGCCCGCACCGTGCCGGTGTCCATCAGGCGCTCCCATACGCCCGGCTCCAGCCAGTGGTCCGCGATGTAATGCACGCCCTCGTGCTCGGAGACGACGAAACGGGCAAAGCGGTCCTGCTCCCCCCCGGCAACCGCCCGCAGGCTTTCAAGCATTGGGCGGTCGCGCTCGCCCTGGGTGATCCCCTGGTAGATCGCCGCCACGCGGGGGTCGGCTTCGTCCACCGCCCGGCGGAAGGCGGCCAGCAAATCCGGCGCCTCGACTTCCGGCGACGCGCGTGCGATCGCCTCCGTCCCCGCATGCAGGCCGAGAAGCTGGGCCACGTACGGCACGCCGCGGGCGACATCGACGACGGCGTGGCGCACCTCCGGCAGGAACTCGATCGCGGCATCCCGTCCGCCCTGCACGAGGATCTCGTCGATCTCCGTGTCGGTCAGCAGGGGCAGGGCGAGGCCGAGGATGTTGCGCTGGATGGAGGGATGCCGCCCGAGCAGCTCCTCAAGGCTGTCGGACACGCCGACGATGATGAAGCTGATGGCGGCGCCGCGGTCGGAGGCCTGCTTGATCGCGTCGGCGAACCAGGTCCGCGTTGCCGAGTCCTCCACGCGGTCGAACTCGTCGGCGATCAGCACCACATGACGCCCGGCAAGGCGGCCGGGCAGGGCGGCGACGTCACGCGGCTGCACCCGGTTGCGCGGCAAGGCCGCCTCGCACCCTTCAAGCTCGTCGTCCTGGATGATCGGCGCCGCCAGCATCGACTTCGGCAGGTCGCGCGCCAGCCCGCGCACGATGTCCTCGAAGCAACTGTCGAAGGAGCACGTGTAGCGGCCGACCATGTAGCCGGAACTCCGGGCGGCCGAGGCCACCAGGTTGACAAGGGAAGTCTTGCCACGGCCACGCTCGCCGTAAAGCACGACATGCGCCCGGTCGAGCGCGATGGCGCGGAAAATGCGCAACAGCTCCGTCTGCCGCCCGCTGACCCGGCGCGAGCTGCGCTGCGGGCGCGTCGGCGTGAACACCTCGCGCAATGCGTGCTGCTGCGAGGGCGAAGGCGCCATGTCCATGGGGGAAGGGCCGCCGGCGCGCGGCGCACCCGGACGCGGGGGCATGCTGAGGCGGGGTGCCACGTTCTGCCGGGCGGGAGACAGAGCAGCCTCCGGCGCAGAACGCGGCGAACGGCGGAGCATGCGCGTGACGAAACTCATGTGTGGAAGTAAATCACCTGGATGCTGCGATGCAATGCAAACCGTCGAAATTTTGGGCGGGCTTCAATCAACACGATCACGTGACCCCTAATCGCCTGATCCCGTCACATGACTCTTGGGGAGGCACTCTGTGCGCCTGACGTTCCTGAACACGCTTTATCCCCCCTACGGCGCGGCCGGGGCCGAGACGACGCTTCGCCTGCTCGCCTTGCAGATGAGGGACCGCGGCCACCATTGCAACGTCGTGACCCTCACGCCGGGATGGCGGGCCGAAGAGCGCGAGATCGACGGCATTCCCGTGTACTACGTTCCACTTGCGAATGTCTTTTGGCCACATGGAGCAAGTAAAACGCTGCCGTGGCGTGTCACGTTTCAGACAATAGAGGCGTACAACCCCGTGATGAAGCGGCGGCTCACGCGCTTGTTGCACCGTCTTTCCCCCGATGTCGTGAACTTCCATAATCTCCAGGGCTTCTCGGCCTCGGCGTGGGCGGCGGCACAGGGCTTGGGCATCCCCATCGTGCAAACGTTGCACGACTACTACACGGCCTGTCCACGCAGCGCCATGTGGCGGCCCGGGCGGGGCAACTGCGCGTCGCTCTGCGCGGAGTGCCGGGTCTTCAGCCGGCCGCGCCGGGCCATGTCGGGGCTCCCGGACATGGTGACCTGCGTCAGCAACCGGGTGTTCGACCGCCTCACCGGGGCCGGCGCCTTCGCCCGCGCGGCGACCGGTCAGCAGCCCATCCGCATCATCCGCGGCAACAACGCGGCGGACGCGCTTCCCGACGTGGCGCCGCCGGTGCCTCGCTTGCCGCTCCGCCTGGGTTTCATGGGGCGGCTTGATCCGTCCAAGGGCCTGGAGAACCTGATCGACGCCGTGCGCCGCTTGCCGGAGGGCGCGGCCTCCCTCCGCATCGCCGGAACGGGAAAGCCCGACTACACGGCGGCGCTGCACGCGCAGGCAGCGGGCGCAGGCGGGATCGACTTCGCCGGCCACGCGTCGCCGCCAGAGTTCTTCCCGTCCATCGACCTGCTGGTGATCCCCTCGGTCTGGGAGGACCCGTTCCCCCGCGTGTTCCACGAGGCGTTGGCCTACGGCGTGCCGAGCCTGGCAACCCCTCTGGGCGGACTTTCAGAGGTGGTCGAGCACGGCCGCAACGGCTTCCTCATTGCGGGAACCGACGCGGAGGCGCTGTTCGCCAGCCTGTCCGCGCTGATCAGCGCCCCCTGGGATCGTGGCATGGTGTTCGAGGAATGCCGCAAAGCCGCCGCAAATTTCACGCCCTCTCGCATCAGCGCCGAGTATGAGGCGGTGCTGATGGCGGCCGCCGCGCGCCGGCCGGTTCCGGATGGGGCGGGAACGTCTTGGCATGGCCTGGCGGCCCAGCCATCCCATCTATGATGTCTCACCCGGGAGTCATGGCCCTGCTAGGTCAGCAACTGCTCGCCGGCGCTTGCGTCTTTGCGGCGGCCGGCGTGCATCCTTTCACCACCTATCCCTTGAGCCTCGCGCTGCTTGACCGGCTGCGGCCTCGGCCGGCCGCACCGCTGCGGCCCGCGCAGTCAACCGCAAGCCCCCGCGTGGCGCTCTGCGTCTGCGCCTACAATGAAGAGAAGGTCATCCGCGCCAAGGCCGACAACATGGTCAGCATGCGCAAGGCGGTGCCCGGCCTTGAGCTGCTGATCTACGTCGATGCGTCGTCGGACCGCACGGCCGAGATCCTGCGCGGCTACGAAGGCGAGATCACCGTCGTCGCGTCGCCGACCCGGCACGGCAAGACCTTTGGCATGAACACGCTGGTCCAGCAGACCGGTGCCGACATCCTGGTGTTCTCCGACGCGAACGTCATGTTTGCGCCCGATGCCATCCCCCGGCTGCTGTCACGCTTCGACGATCCGTTTTTATGTTTCTTGTGGGGCAACGTGTTTTACACACGGGCCAACGAC
>CAXUJE010000038.1:23392-25529 GCA_964251035.1 uncultured Acetobacteraceae bacterium | reverse complement strand
CCGCGCGCACGGTGCGCGACCACTCCGACGAGGATGAGGACGAGGACGGGTAGCCACCCCCTTGCGCCCGCGCCCGCGCTCTCCGACCTTCCCCGGATCAGGAGGTCCTATGCCCGAGATCGTGATCTACACCCAGCCCTGGTGCCCCTATTGCTCCCGCGCTGTCGCGCTTCTGACGAAGAAGGGCGTGGCGTTCCAGGAGATCGACGCGCCGCACGGCACCGCGCAGCGCCGGGAGGCCCAGGCGCGCTCCGGCCAGACCACCGTGCCGCAGGTGTTCATCGACGGCCGCCACGTCGGCGGCTGCGACGACCTGATGGCGCTGGAGCGCGCCGGCAAGCTCGATCCGATGCTGGCCGTGGCGTGAGCTTGCGATGCGCCCGGCCCTTGCCATTTGAAGGCGGCGGGACGCTGGGTTCTGCTGGAATGAGCCGAGGATGATCCACTACCAGTTGCGTTGCAGCGCCGACCACAATTTCGACGGCTGGTTCCGGGACAGCGCGGCCTTCGATGCGCAGGCGGAGCGGGGCCTGGTGTCCTGCCCGGCTTGCGGCGACACGGTGGTGAACCGGGCGCTGATGGCGCCGCGGATCAAGAAGGGCGCCGCCGTGGTGGACGCCTCTGGTGTGCCGGAGGCCGTGCCCGCGCCGCCCGGGCCGGAGAAGGCCGGCATCGCCATGCCCGACCACGTTCGCGCGATGCTGCAGAAGCTGCGCGCCGAGGTCGAGCGCAACTGCGACTACGTGGGTCCCAGCTTTGCCGAGGAGGCCCGGCGCATCCACAACGGCGAGAGCGACAAGCGCGGCATCTACGGCGAAAGCACGCCCGAGCAAGCGGAGGCGCTGGCCGATGAAGGGATCGAGGTCGCACGCATCCCCTGGGTGCCCCGCGCGGACGGCTAACCCGCCGGGCGGCGCTCCAGCATCGCGATGTAGTTCACCGCGAGGTCCGCGCCGGCCCGCCACTCCCGGGCGCGCAGGTCGAACACCATGCCGCTGATGTCCGCCACGCGGAACCCGGCAGCCTTGCCATAGCCTCCCAACTCCGCCGGGGTGACGAAGCGCTGCCAGTCATGCGTGCCAACCGGCAGCAGGCGCAGCAGGTACTCAGCCCCCAGCTTGGCGACCGCGAGCGAGCGCACGGTGCGGTTCAGCGTGGACACGAACAGCAGGCCGCCGGGTTCGACGAGGCGGGCGAGCAGGCCCAAGAAGGCCGCCGGGTCGGCCACATGCTCGATCACCTCCAGCGCCGTCACCACGGGGAACCGGGCGCCCTCCGCCACCAGGTCCTCGGCCGCCCCGACGCGGTAGGCGAGCGGCAGGCCTTGGCCCTCCGCATGGGCCTGCGCCGCCGCCACCGCATCCGCCGCGGCGTCAAGGCCGAGCACGTCGTGCCCCAGGCCCGCCAGCGCCTCCGCCGCCAGCCCGGCGCCGCAGCCGAGGTCCAGCAGGCGCACGCCGCCGCCGAACTGCGCCCGGATGCGCTTGTCGATCCAGCCGACTCGGAGCGGGTTCATCGCGTGCAGCGGCCGCATGGGGCCGGCCGGGTCCCACCACTGTGTCGCCAGCGCATCGAACCGGGTGATTTCGTCGGTCATGACCGAGCCGGCCATGCGTCTGCCGGGTTGCGCGTCTGCCATGCTGCTTCGCCCCTGTTGCCCCGGTGGCCCTCGGATCAGTATGTGATCGGTCACGGGCACCGCCGCAACGGCCGGGCCGTCACCGCAAAGGCGAGAAGCAGGCATGGCGCGGATCGTGATGAAGTTCGGCGGGACCTCGGTGGCCGATCTGGACCGCATACGCAACGTGGCCGGCCGGGTGCAGGCCGAGGTCGCGGCCGGGCACGAGGTCGCGGCGGTCGTCTCCGCCATGTCCGGCGTCACCAACCAGCTCGTCGCCTGGTGCAATACGCTTTCGCCGCTGCACGACGCCCGCGAGTATGACGCCGTGGTGGCGACGGGGGAGCAGGTGACGTCCGGCCTGCTGGCCATCGCGTTGCAGACTTTGGGCGTGCCGGCGCGGTCCTGGACCGGCTGGCAGGCTGGCATCCACACGGATGGCGCGCACGGCAAGGCGCGGATCGCCTCGGTGGACGGCGCGGCGCTGCTGGCGGCGATGGCGGAGGGCCAGGTTCCGGT
>CAXUJE010000038.1:0-23382 GCA_964251035.1 uncultured Acetobacteraceae bacterium | reverse complement strand
GTTCCAGGGGCTGGGGCCGGAAGGGCGCGTGACCACCTTGGGGCGTGGCGGGTCCGACACCTCGGCCGTGGCGCTGGCGGCTGCGCTGCGCGCCGACCGTTGCGACATCTACACGGACGTGGACGGCGTTTACACGACGGACCCGCGCATCACCGCCCGCGCCCGCAAATTGGACAAAATCGCGTACGAGGAGATGTTGGAGCTCGCTTCCGTGGGGGCAAAGGTGCTGCAGACTCGTAGTGTAGAACTCGCGATGAAGGAGCGGGTGCGGGTTCAGGTGCTCTCGAGCTTCGCCGACGTGCCTGGAACCCTGGTGGTGGATGAGGACGAGATCGTGGAACAAGCAATGGTGTCCGGCATCGCCTACTCGCGCGACGAGGCCAAGATCACGCTGCGCCACGTGCCCGACCGCCCCGGCGTCGCCGCCGCGATCTTCGGCCCGCTGTCGGAGGCGCAGGTGAACGTCGACATGATCGTGCAGAACGTGTCGGCGGACGGGACCACGGACATGACCTTCACGGTCAGCCGCACCGACCTGCCGCGCGTCCACACCGTGCTGGCGGCGCACCAGGCGGCCATCGGCTCCGACACCGTGCTGACCGACCCCGATGTCGCGAAGATCAGCGTGGTCGGCGTCGGCATGCGCAGCCACGCGGGCGTCGCCAACATCATGTTCGGCACGCTGGCGGGCAAGGGGATCAACATCCAGGTCATCTCCACCAGCGAGATCAAGGTCAGCGTGCTGATCGCGGCGGAGTACACCGAGCTTGCGGTGCGCGCGCTGCACACCGCCTACGGCCTCGATGCCGCCTGACACGGTTATACAAGGCTCGGGCATCCCGGGCTCCGGCAGCCTGCTCGCCCGCGCCGAGTTCGATCGGCTGTCGGAGCGCGGGCGGCGCTTCCTCGGCAGCCGGGTCGCGGTCATGGGCGGCGCCATGAGCTGGGTCAGCGAGCGGAGCCTGGTCGCCGCCATCAGCAACGCGGGCGGCTTCGGCGTGCTGGCCGGCGGCTCCATGGGGCCGGACGCGCTGGCGGACGAGATCGCCGGCACCCAGGCGCTGACCGCCCGGCCGTTCGGCGTCAACCTCCTCACCATGCACCCGCGCCTGCTGGACCTGATCGCGGTCTGCCGGGATGCGCGCGTCGGCCACGTCGTGCTGGCCGGCGGCGTGCCGGGCGGGGCGGCGGTGCGGGCGGTCAAGGACAGCAGCCGCCTGCTGTGCTTCGCTCCGGCGCTCGTCTTGGCGCAGCGCATGGTGCGGCTGGGCGCCGACGCGCTGGTGATCGAGGGGTCGGAGGCTGGCGGCCACATCGGCCCGGTGTCGCTCGCCGTGCTGGCGCAGGAGATCCTGCCGCACGTGACGGAGGTCCCGGTGTTCGTCGCCGGCGGCATCGGCCGCGGCGAGGCGATCCTGGCGTTTTTGGAGATGGGCGCCGCCGGCGCGCAGCTCGGCACCCGGTTCGCGGCGGCGCGCGAGAGCATCGCCCACCCCCGCTTCAAGCAGGCCTTCATCCGCGCCCGCGCCCGCGACGCGCTGCCCAGCGTGCAGCTCGACCCGCGCTTCCCGGTGATCCCCGTGCGCGGCCTGGCCAACGCCGGCACCCAGGCCTTCCTGCAGCACCAGGCGGCGGCGATGGCGCGCGTCGATGCGGGAGAGCTGACGCGGGAGCAGGCGCAGTTGTCCATCGAGCATTTCTGGGCCGGCGCGCTGCGCCGCGCGGTGATCGACGGCGACGTGGAGCACGGCTCGGTGATGGCCGGGCAGTCCGTGGGCATGGTGACAGCGGAGCAGCCGATTGCGGAGATCATCGCGGAGCTGGTCGGCCAAGCCTGCGGGGCGCTCGCCGCCCGGCATGGCCCAGCCGCCGGCAGACATGATCTGGCGCGGGCCTAGATGCTGCAGACGCGCCGCCTGCTGTCCCGGCTGCGCGACATGATGGCGCTCGGCTTTTCCATGATCGGCTCTGCGGACGCGGGCGGCGTGCCGCTCGGCGACTTGGCGGCGCTGGTGGCCAGCGAGATGGTGGCCGAGGTCTGCACGATCTACGCCATGCGGCCCGGCGACCTGCTGGAACTCGCCGCGACCCATGGCCTCAACCCGGAGGCGGTCGGCCGCACCCGGCTGCGGGTGGGAGAGGGCATCGTCGGCATCACGGCGGCGACCGGGGCGGTGCAGAACCTGCCGGACGCGCAGAACCACCCGGCCTTCGCCTACCGCCCGGAGACCGGGGAGGACTCGTTCGCCTCCTTGCTGGCCGTGCCGGTGCGGCGCAGCGGCAAGCTGGTCGGCGTGCTCGCGGTGCAGAACCGGGCGCCGCGCCGCTACGGGGATGACGAGGTGGAGCTGCTGGAAACCGTTGCCATGCTGCTGGCCGAGGTGCTGGCCGCGGCGGGCGCCCGGGACGGGGCGCAGCAGGGCCTGGGCGCCACGGTGCCGCAGCGGTTCAAGGCGACGCCGTTCGCGCCGGGCATCGCGGTCGGCCCGGTGGTGCTGCACGGCGCCGGCGCGCCCTTGCGCCGCCTGCTGGCCGATGACCCCGCGCAGGAGATCGAGCGCCTGAACATCGCCGCCGCGTCCATGCGCCAAACGCTCGACGACCTGATCGAGGCGCGGCTGCCGGACGGCGACGGCCCGCGGGAGGTGCTGGAAGCGACGCGCCTGGTGGCCGGCGACGGCGGCTGGATGCGCCGGGTGCGGGAGGCGGTGGCGGGCGGCCTGACGGCGGAGGCGGCGGTGTACCGCGTCACCAACGACATCCGCGACCGCATGCGCCGCATCGCCGACCCCTACCTGCGCGAGCGCCTGGCGGACATGGAGGACCTGGCCGGCCGGCTGCTGGCGGCGCTGGACGGGCACGAGGCGCTGCCGGCGATCCCGCAGGGCGCCATCCTGATCGCCCGCCGGCTCGGCCCGGCGCAGCTCTTGGAATGGCACGCCCGCGGCATCGGCGGCGTCGCCATCGAGGAGGGCAGCACGGCTGGGCACGCCGCGATCCTGGCCCGCGCCCTCGGCCTGCCGGCGGTGGGCGGCGTGCGCGGCCTGCTGGCGGCGGTCGAGGACGGCGACAGCGCGGTGCTGGACGCGGAGGAGGGGCAGTTGATCCTGCGCCCGGACAGCGAGGTGCGGATCGCCTATGCCCGCGCGCTGGATGCCCGCTCGCAGCTAGAGGCCGGGTTCGCCGCCCAGCGCCACCGCCCGGCGCGCACGGGGGACGGGGTGGCCCTGAGCCTGATGCTCAACGTGGGGCTGGCGCGGGAAGTGGAGCAGCTCGATGCGACGGGGGCGGCCGGCATCGGGCTGTTCCGGACCGAGATCGCGATGCTGGCGGGCGGCGAGGTCGCCGACGTGCCGGAGCAGGCGGCGCTGTATGCCCGCGTGCTGGACGCCGCCGGGGACCGCCCGGTGCGGTTCCGCACGCTGGACCTGGGTGGCGACAAGCTGCTGCCGGATGCGCCCCCGCAAGAAGAGGAGAACCCGGCCATGGGCTGGCGCAGCCTGCGGGTCGGGCTGGACCGCCCGGCGCTGATGCGCCGCCAGCTCCGCGCCCTGCTGCTGGCGGCGCAAGGGCGCACGCTGTCGGTCATGTTTCCCATGGTCGCGACTGTTGCCGAGTTCCGCGCCGCCCGCGACCTGCTGCTGGCGGAAGCGGCGCGGGTGCGCCCGGCGCCCGAGCGGCTGCTGGTCGGCAGCATGATCGAGGTGCCGGCCCTGCTGTGGCAGTTGCCGGCCTTGATGGCGGAGGCGGACTTCGTGTCGATCGGGTCCAACGACCTGATGCAGTTCCTGTTCGCCGCCGACCGCGGCACGCCGGGGCTGGCCGGGCGCTACGACCTGCTGTCGCCGCCGGTGCTGGATGCGCTGGACCAGGTTTGCGCGACGGCGGCGGCGGCGGGGGTCGAGGTTTCGCTGTGCGGCGAGCACGCCGGGCGTCCGCTTGAGGCGATGGTGCTGGCGGCGCTCGGCATCACCACCCTCTCGATGCCGGCGGCGAGCCTCTTGCGGCTCAAGGCGGCGTTCGCCTCGGTGCAGCTTGCGGAGCTGCGGGCCGTGCTGGCGGCGGCCCGGCGGAACGCGGCTGGCGAGGCCAGCCTGCGCGCCCCGCTGCTGTCCTGGGCGCGCGAGCACGGGCATTTGGTGTGATGGTCAGCGCGTGGTGGTTATCCCTGAATTTACTTGCAGTGGTTGCACTCTCGGAGTAGTCGCGTAAACCAAATGATGCCGAACGGGACAAAGGCAGGCGTGTTCTTTCGCCGCAACGGCCGGGCCGGGCTGCGCCGGGCAGACGGCGTGTTGGCCGCCAATGCCGGCCGGGGCGGCCCAGCCACGGAGGCGGCGCGCGTCGGCGCGGAACTCCGTGCGGCGCGGCAACGGTTGGGCCTGGCGCTGCCGGATGTCGCGGCCAAGCTGCGCATCCGGCTGTCGTTTCTGGAAGCGGTCGAGGATGGCCGCCTGGCCGGCCTGCCGGGTCCTGTCTATGCCGTGGGTTTCGCCCGCGCCTACGCGGTGCTGCTCGGCCTGGACGCGGGCGCGGTCGCCCGGCGGTTCCGTCCCGAGGCCGACGAGCCGACGCAAAAGCCGGAGCTGGATTTTCCCACCCCGGCGCCGGAGCGCGGCGTCCCTGCGGGCGCGGTGGTCCTGCTGGGGACCCTGCGGGCCGGGGCGGCCTACCCCGGTTCGCACAGGTTTTCCGACGACCCGCAGCCGGTTGCCACCGTGCAGGCGATGCCCGAACGCCTGGCGCTGCTGGCAAGCCGGGCGGCGCCGGCCGACACGCCGCCGGCGGCCGCCCCTGCGGAACCGTCCATCCCCGCCATGCCAGCGCCCAGCCCGCCGCCGTCGTTGAACGAGCCTGTGGTCCCGCCGCTGGCCGTAGCGCCACCCCCGGCGCCGGCCGCGCCGCCCAGCGATGACAGCCGGGTCCTGCTGCGGGCGAACGCCGATGCCTGGGTCCAGGTCCGGGAGCGCGCGGGCCACGTCCTGCTGAACCGCGTCCTGCGCGGGGGCGAGTCCTGGGCGGTGCCGAAGGGTCCGCCGCTGCTGCTCACCACCGGCAATGCCGGCGGCACGGAGCTTCTGGTCGATGGCGAGGCGACGCCCCCCCTGGGGCCGCCCGGCGCTGTGCGCCGCGACATCGCGCTGGAGCCGGACGGGCTGCGTGCGGAGGTCGCCAAGGCCGGCTCGACGGGACGCCCGCCCTCGCAGTAGAAGCAGCCCCGCGCAGTCGCATATATAGCAGGAAGCGCCGGAGGTCCGGCGCGGGGAGCCAGCATGAGCTATCGCCCGTATCAGCAGATCGAGCGCCGGAAGTCCCGCCAGATCCACGTAGGTCCCGTGCCGGTCGGCGGCGACGCGCCGATCACCGTGCAGACCATGACCAACACCCTGACCACCGACGTGCCCGGCACGGTGGCGCAAATCCGCCGGGCGGAGGAGGCGGGGGTCGATATCGTCCGCGTGTCCTGCCCGGACCAGGAAAGCGCGCTGGCGCTCAAGGACATCGTGCGCCAGGTCTCGGTGCCGGTCGTCGCCGATATCCACTTCCACTACCGCCGGGCCATCGAGGCGGCGGAGAGCGGCGCCGCGTGCCTGCGCATCAACCCCGGCAACATCGGCAGCGCCGACCGGGTGCGGGAGGTCATCAAGGCGGCACGCGACCACAACTGCTCCATGCGGATCGGCGTCAACGCCGGGTCGCTGGAGCGGCACCTGCTGGAGAAGTACGGCGAGCCGAACCCGGAGGCGCTGGTGGAAAGCGCCTTGGAGCACGCCAAGATCCTGCAGGACCACGACTTCCACGAGTTCAAGATCAGCGTGAAGGCGTCCGACGTGTTCATGGCCGTCGCGGCGTACCAGCAGCTCGCCGAAGTTTGCGACCACCCGTTGCACATCGGCATCACCGAGGCCGGCACCAAGCGCGCGGGCACGGTGAAGTCGGCGATTGGCTTGGGCAGCCTGATCTGGGCCGGGATCGGCGACACGCTGCGCGTCTCGCTGTCGGCAGAGCCGGAGGAGGAGGTGCATGTCGGCTGGGACATCCTGAAGTCCCTCGGGGTGCGGCACAGGGGCGTGAAGATCGTCAGTTGCCCGTCCTGCGCCCGGCAGGGCTTCAACGTGATCGAGACAGTGGCGACGCTGGAGCAGCGGCTGTCGCACATCAAGACGCCGATCACGCTGTCGATCATCGGCTGCGTGGTGAACGGACCCGGCGAAGCGCTGATGACCGACATCGGCGTGACCGGCGGCGGCAACGGGCGGCATATGGTGTATCACGCCGGGCGCACCGACCACACGATCGACGGCGGCGACATGGTCGAGCACATCGTGGAAACCGTGGAGCGGCGGGCGGCGGAGCTGGCGGCGGCGCCCTCAACGCCCGCGAAGGTGGCAGCGGAGTAGCATGGCCGACCTGCAGCCGGTCCGCGGCACAAGGGACCTGATCGGCGAGGAGCAGCGCCGCCACGCCCACGTCATCGATACCGCCCGGCGCGTTGCCGCGCTGTACGGCCTGGAGGAATGGGCCACGCCCATTTTCGAGGAAACGCGCGTGTTCGCTCGGACGTTGGGCGACACATCGGACGTGGTGACGAAGGAGATGTACACCTTCGACGACCGCAGCGGCGACAGCCTCACGCTGCGCCCGGAGAACACTGCCGGGGTGTGCCGCGCGCTGGTCAGCAACGGGCTGACGCAGTCCTTGCCGCAGAAGGTGTTCTACGCCGGGCCGATGTTCCGCTACGAGCGCCCGCAGAAGGGCCGCTACCGGCAGTTCCACCAGATCGGCGCGGAGTTGATCGGGCCTTCGGAGCCGTTGGCGGACGCGGAGATCATCGCGCTGGGCTGGCAGATCCTTCAGGCGTTGGGGGTGGCCGGCGACACGGTGCTGGAACTGAACACGCTCGGCGACTCCACCAGCCGCGGCGCGTACCGCGAGGCGTTGGTGGCGCATTTCAGTGCGTACCGGGACACGCTCTCCGCCGAGAGCCGGGACCGGCTGGAACGCAACCCGCTGCGCATCCTGGACAGCAAGGACCCGGGCGACCGCGCCTTGATCGCGGATGCGCCCACCATCCATGCCGTGCTGACGCCGGAAGCGGGTGCCTTCTACGACGGGCTGCGCGCCCATCTGGCCCGTCTGCGGGTGCCGTTCCGGGAGAACCCGCGGATCGTGCGCGGCCTCGACTACTACAACCACACGGCGTTCGAGTTCGTGACGGAGAAGCTGGGCGCGCAGGGCGCGGTCATGGCCGGCGGGCGATACGACGGCCTGGTGGCGCAGATGGGCGGTCCCGCGGTGCCGGCGGTGGGCTGGGCGGCGGGGATCGAGCGTCTGGCCATGCTGCTGGACGCGCCGCCCGTGCCGCCTGCGCCGGTGGCAGTGGTCCCGGTAGGCGGCCCGGCGGAGGAAGCGGCGGCGCTCAACGCGATGCAGGCCCTGCGTGCCGCCGGCATCCGGGCGGAGATGGCGTATCGCGGCAACCTCAAGCGCCGGATGGAGCGGGCCAACCGCATCGGCGCCCGCGCCGCGGTGATCATCGGCGAGGCCGAGCTGGCCCGCGGCGTGGCGCAGTTAAAGGACCTGGCGACCGGCGAGCAGGGGGAGGTCGCCTTGGCCGAACTGGCGGCGAAGCTGGCATGAGCGGCAGCCTGGACTACAAGCTCGACCGCATCGTGGGCCGTGCGGCGGAGCTGCGGTCGATGCTGAGCGAAGGCCTTGGCGGCGACGGGTTCTCCCGCGCCAGCAAGGAGCTGTCGGAGCTGGCGCCCATCGTGGACCGCATCGACGAGCTGCGCGAGGCCGAGCGGGCGAACGCCGAGGCGGAGGCGCTGCTGTCCGACCCCGAGATGAAGGACCTGGCCGAGGCCGAGCTTTACGAGTTGAAGGAGAAGCTGCCGGCGCTGCGCCACGAAATCCGCCTGGCGCTGCTGCCGAAGGACGAGGCGGACGCCCGCAGCGCCATCCTGGAAATCCGCCCGGCCGCCGGCGGCGACGAGGCCAGCCTGTTCGCCGCCGAGCTGTTCCAGATGTACCAGAAATACGCGGAGTTGAAGGGCTGGCGGTTCGAGGTGCTGGAATACGCCGACACCGGCCTGGGCGGGCTGAAGGAGGGCGTTGCCGAGATCACCGGGCGCAACGTGTTCGCCCGGCTCAAGTACGAATCCGGCGTCCACCGGGTGCAGCGCGTGCCGGCGACCGAGAGCCAGGGGCGTATCCACACCTCCACCGTGACCGTCGCCGTGCTGCCGGAGGCGGAGGAGGTCGATGTGGAGGTCAACGAGGCCGACCTGCGCATCGACGTGTACCGCGCGTCCGGCGCCGGCGGCCAGCACGTCAACAAGACGGAAAGCGCCGTCCGCATCACTCACGTGCCCTCGGGCGTCGTCGTGGCGATGCAGGAAGAACGCAGCCAGCACAAGAACCGCGCCAAGGCGATGAAGATCCTGCGGGCGAAGCTGTATGAGGCGCAGCGGTCGAGCCTGGCCTCCACCCGCGCCGCTGACCGCAAGTCGCAGGTCGGCACCGGCGACCGCAGCGAACGCATCCGCACCTACAACTTCCCGCAGGGCCGGGTGTCGGACCACCGGGTCGAGCTGACCCTGCACAAGATTGACCGGATCATGCAGGGCGACCTCGACGACATCGTGGACCGGCTGACCGCCGAAGACCAGGCCGCCCGGCTGGCCGCCCAGGAGTGACCGTCGGGGAGGCGCTGCGCTTTGGTACGGCGCTGCTGGCGGCGGAGGGGGTGGACAATCCGCGGCTGGACGCACGGCTGCTGCTGGGCCACGCCGCCGGGCTGTCACGGGAGGCGCTGTTGCGGGACCCGGGGCGGGTGGTCGATCCCGTGCCCTACGGTGCCCTCCTGGCCCGGCGAGCCGCGCGGGAGCCGCTGGCGCTGATCCTGGGCCGCCAGGAGTTCTGGAGCCTCCCGTTCGAGGTCTCGGCCGCGACCCTGATCCCGCGCGCTGACAGCGAAACGGTGATCGAGGCGGCGCTGGCGGCGGCGGACCGGGGCCGGGTGCAAAGCATCCTGGACCTCGGCACCGGCACGGGCTGCCTATTGCTGGCGGCGCTGACGGAGTTTCCGGATGCCTGGGGGGTCGGGGTGGACTGGGCGGTCGAGGCTGCGGCGTTGGCGGCGCGCAACGCGGCGGCGCTGGGGCTGGCGGGGCGGGCGGCGTTCCTGTGCGGGGATTGGGACACAGCGCTTTCGGCCCGCTTCGACCTCGTGCTCAGCAACCCGCCCTACATCCCGGGTGGCGACATCGCCGGGCTGATGCCGGAGGTCGCGCGGCATGAGCCGGGCCGCGCGCTGGATGGGGGCGCTGACGGGCTTGACGCCTACCGCCACATCCTCGCCGCCCTGCCGCGGCTGCTGGCGCCAGATGGTTTCGCCGTGCTGGAGATCGGCGCCGGCCAGGGCGAGGCGGGGGCGGGCCGGGGCGGGGGGGCGGGGGGGGTTTGGGCCGGGGGGGGGGGGCGTGCGGGGGGGGGGGGGGGGGGTGATGGTCGCCGGCCCGGGCGTGGCGGTCGCGGCCGTGGCGGGGCGGAAGGTGGGGTTTCGCGCCGATCTCGGCGGCATTCCTCGCGCGGTGGTGGTGGGACCCGAGAAAACGTTTGATAGAATGGTCCCGGGCCGCTAGGGTGGCGGCGCGATCAGGATCGAGGCCCGTGGGGCGCGATCTCGCTTGTGTTGCCTGCTTGTGTGCGGGCGCAACCCAAAGCCACCATACGACCGCCGCCGGGCCGCGCCCGCGAGTGTCCCAGGGTGGTCGCGAACAGGAAAGTGGTTCATACGAATGAACGTGAAACGTATGCGCGGACGCAACCATAGGGGTGGCGGTGGCGGCGTTCCGATCAGGCACCAATCCGGCAACGTGCCGCTCAACCGCAACCACGTCTTCGACAGCAACGGCCCGGACCTGCGCATCCGCGGCACCTCGCAGCAGTTGTTCGAAAAATACCTGCAGCTTGGCCGCGACGCGATGAGTTCGGCGGACCGGGTGATGGCTGAAAGCTATTTCCAGCATGCGGAGCATTATTTCCGCATCCTGAACGCCATGAACCAGGCGGCCCAGCTTCAGGGCCAGACCAACGGCGCCGGGCCGCAGCGCCGCCAACCCTATGAGAGCCAGGGCAACGAGCCGCAGTCTGCCGAGCAGCCGGGCGCCGAGCAGGACGACGAGGACGACGCGCCGACGCCGCAAGGCGCCGTGGGCGCCGCGGCCGAGCCGCCCGCCGAGCCGCGGGAAATCCCGATCGCCGCCGTCCCGCCCGAGGCCTGAGCCGGGGGTCTACTCGGACGGGGCGTCGAGCGCGGCCCGGAGGCGCCGCCCCTCCGCCACGTCCAGCAGCCCGGCACGCAGGAACAGGTCGATCAGCACCAGGTTCACGTTGAACTTGAAGGCGTCGGACCGCCGGACCTCCTCCAGCACCGTTCGCAACGGGCGCAGTGCGAACGATTCGACCTCGCCGTCCCGTGGTTGCGGCACGAAGTCCTCCGGCAGCAGCAGGTCGTAGCAGTGCAGGCGGTCGCGCCGCAGCCCCTCGGCGTAGTCCATGGCGTAGCTGAGCCGCGCGACCGGCACCGCCGTGGCGATCAGGGCAGGGGGGATCGCGGCCTCCTCGTCCGCCTCCTTGACCAGCGTTTCCCAGGGCGAAAGGCCGGCCGGCACGCCGCCGCCCACCAGGTGGTCGAGCTTGCCGGGATCGAGCAGCTTGTGCGCCGCCCGGCGGGCAACCCAGACCCATAGCCCGTCCGGCCGCCGCACCAGGCCGTTCAGGTGCACGCCCTCCGCCTGCACGCCCAAGAGCGGCACCGCTCCGCGGTCGACCTGCGCCAGCACAGGGCCGTCCGGCGTGGCGCGCACGTCGAACGCCTCGTCGCGGAACCGGCACAGCCCCTGGTCGGCAAGCTGCCGGGCCACGCCGTGAAGCCGGGCGGCCGTGACGGAAACCCCGCCCCCATCGGCGGAGGCGCCCAGCGCGACCAGCGCTGCCGCTGTGTCCGGCAGCACCCATCCGATCCGTTCCGTCCCCAACCGCAACGGCATCCGACTCCCCGGCAGCTCGGCGTTGCGGCAGGCGGCGATGTGTCGCATGAGGTCGTCCATCCCGGCGATATGGCCACAATCCCGGATCATCCCAGGCGTCCGGCCTTTCCAGCGCCGCGGGCCATCGCCACATGCTGGCCATGAAGCCTGCCGACCTCACCGCGCCGGCCGCATCGGGCACCCCGACGCGGACCGGCTTTCAGACCGTGCGCTCATTGCTGCCCTATCTGTGGCCCAAGGGCGACACTGGCGCCCATGTGCGCGTGGTCGCGGCCGTCATCCTGCTGGTCCTGGCCAAGGTGGCGACGGTCTATATCCCGATCGTCTACAGCCATGCTGTAGACGCGCTGTCCCCCAAGGGGCACCTGCTCACGGTCCCGCTCGGGCTGATCGTGGCCTACGCGGTGCTGCGCATCGCCTCCGCGGGGTTCGCCGAGCTGCGCGACGCGGTGTTCGCCGCCGTGGCGCAAAGCACCGTGCGCAAGGTCGCGCTGCAAACGTTCAAGCATCTGCACCGGCTGTCGCTGCGCTTCCACATGGACCGCATGACCGGCGGCCTGTCCCGCTCCATCGAGCGCGGCACGGCGGGCGTCGAGAACGTGCTGCGCCTGGCGGTGTTCAACATCGTGCCGACCCTGCTCGAGGTCGTGCTGGTCGTCGGCATCTTGTGGCGCCTGTTCGACTGGCGGTTCGCCCTCGTCACGTTGGTGACGGTCGCGCTCTACATCGGCTTCACCTTCGGCTTCACCAACTGGCGCGTCCGCTTCCGCCGGGCGATGAACGACACCGACAACGACGCGCAGAACAAGGCCATCGACAGCCTGCTGAACTTCGAGACGGTGAAGTATTTCGGCAACGAGGCGCACGAGGCCCGGCGTTTCGACGAGGCCCGCGCCCGCTATGAGCGCGCCGCGGTCAAGAGCCAGGTCACGCTCAACATGCTGAACCTGGGCCAGTCGCTGATCATCGCGGCCGGCCTCGGCTGGGTCATGCTGATGGCGGCCGACGGTGTGCAGGCCGGCACCATGACGGTCGGCCAGTTCGTGCTGGTGAACACCTACCTGATGCAGCTTTACCAGCCGCTCAATTTCCTGGGCTTCGTGTACCGCGAGATCAAGCAAGGTCTGGTGGACATGGAGCAGATGTTCCGCCTGCTCGCGGTGGGGCAGGAGGTCGCGGACCGGCCCGGCGCCACCGTGCTCACGGCGAAGCCTGCGCCCGGTGGCGAGCAGCCCGGCACGGTCGCCTTCCGCGACGTGCATTTCGGCTACAACCCCAACCGGGAAATCCTGCGCGGCGTGAGCTTCTCGGCCGCCGCCGGGGCGAAGCTCGCCATCGTGGGGCCGACCGGCGCGGGGAAGTCCACCATCAGCCGCCTGCTGTTCCGCTTCTACGACGTGACGGAGGGCGCGGTGGAGATCGACGGCATCGACGTGCGCGACACGACGCAGGCCAGCCTGCGCGCCGCCATCGGCGTGGTGCCGCAGGACACCGTGCTGTTCAACGACACCATCGCCTACAACATCGCCTACGGCCGCCCCGGTGCGTCCCAGGCGGAGGTCGAGCACGCCGCCCGCCTGGCCCAGGTGCACGATTTCGTCATGCGCCTGCCGGAAGGCTACAACACCCGCGTCGGCGAGCGCGGGCTCAAGCTGTCGGGCGGGGAGAAGCAGCGGGTCGCCATTGCCCGCACGATCCTGAAGAACCCGCGCGTCCTCATCCTGGACGAGGCGACTAGCGCGCTCGACACCAGGACGGAGCGAGAGATCGAGACGGCGCTGCGCACCGTGTCGGCGCACCGCACCACGCTGGTGATCGCGCACCGGCTTTCGACCGTGACCGATGCCGACGAGATCCTGGTGTTGAACGAGGGCACAGTGGCCGAGCGGGGCACCCATGCCAGCCTGCTGGCCGCAGGCGGGCTGTATGCCCGCATGTGGGCGCTGCAGGTCGAGCAGGGCGAGGTGCCCGAGCCGGAGGCGGCTCAACCGAAGCCGGAAGCGGCGCTGCCCGAGACGGTCGCAGCGCAATAAAAGCGGGCCTCATCCGCCAACCCTCTGAACAGGAGCGACACCATGCCGCACGACGGCGACCAAGCCTCCCCCGAGACCCCGGCCGACCTGAGCCACGCCGGCGCGGTCGTTGACAAGGCCATCGAGTACATGGCCGGGCAGAACCTCAGCCCGCTCTCCATCGCCTCGGCCTTGCTCGGCGGCTCGCTCGGCCTGCTGGCGCGCACCATGGGCGACGAGGCCATCGTGCAGGTGCTGCAGAACGCCATGTCCAGCGTGCGGTCGGGCGAGCTGCGGGCGGAGTACGGCCCGCACGAGGGCACGTCAGGCCGCGCATAAGCCCCCGGGTTGACGCGGCGACCTCGGGCCGGCATAAGTTGTGTTTGAGCCGCTGGGGCTTCGCCCTGTGCGGCGTTTTGATTTGAGGGTTTCCGATGTCTCGTCGTTGCCAGTTCACGGGCAAGGGTGTGCAGTCTGGCAACAACGTCAGCCACGCCAACAACAAGACCCGCCGCCGCTTCCTGCCCAACATGCAGCACACGTCGCTGCTGTCGGACATCCTGGGCACCACGGTCCGCGTGCGGCTGACCACCCATGCCATCCGCACCATCGAGCATAACGGCGGCCTCGACGCCTTCCTGCTCGGCACGCCGAACCGGAGCCTGCCGGAGGAGGCGCAGGTGCTGAAGCGCCGCATCGCCCGGTCCCAGGCCAAGCGCGCCGCCGCCCAGCCCACAACTTGACGGGTCCATGGCGATGGTGAAGGCCCGCTCCGGCGGGCTTTTTTTGTGCCGTGCCCATCATAGGCTTGCCCGCCTATGGTGAGCCTGGCGCTCAAGCGGATAGCGCGTCGCCGGCGGGCCGTGCGCCAGGCCGCGGCGCCGTCCTTCGCCGTGCGGCTGCCGGATGGCCGGGTGATCGCCGTCGAGGAGTACGGCGACCCGGCTGGACCCGCGGTGCTGTATTTCCATGGGTGGCCGGCGTCGCGGCTAGAGGCCGGGCTGATCCCGGACTTGCCGGTCCGCCTGCTGGCGCTCGACCGTCCGGGCTATGGGCGCTCCTCGCCGCATCCTGGCCGGACCTTGCTGGACTGGCCGCAGGACGTGGCCGACGTCGCGGACCGGCTCGGCCTGGGGCGGTTCCATGTCGTCGGCCTGTCGGGCGGGGCGCCTTATGCAGTGGCCTGCGCCTATGGCCTGCCGCAGCGGGTGCGGCGGGCGGCGCTGGTCTGTCCGGTGCCGCCGGCGCACGGCATCCATCCCCGCGCGCCCGGCGTCGGCCACCTGTACCGGCTCGGGCGGCACCCGGTGCTGGCGCACCGTCTGTTCAGCATCATGCGTCCGCTGCTGCGGCGCCGGGTCATCACCCCCCGTACGCTGGTGGGCAACTCGCTGCCTGCTGCCGACCGCGATTGCCTTGACAGCCAAACCCTGTCCGGCCTCGCCCGGGCCTGGCGGGAGGGGATCGGGCGGAGCGTGCAGGGCGCCTTGTCGGATGCCCAGATCTATGCCCAGGACTGGCAGATTCCGCTTGGCGAGGTCACGGTGCCCGTCGATCTCTGGTACGGCAGCGAGGACTCGCTGATCCCGCTGCACGCCCTGGCGCCGCTTGAGGCGATGCCCGGCCTGCGCCTGCACATCGTGCCGGGGGAGGGCCATTACTCCCTGGCGATCCGGCACGCGGCCAGCATCCTAGGGCGGCTGACAATGGGCCGGCAGCACGATGCAGAGCGCGACGGGGAAGGCTCGCCGCACCATCATCCGGGCGAGCACTTCGACTCGCCTCTCGGCAACCAGGCCGCCTCGCCCTCGAAGGTTTGGACAAGGTCGTAGTAGTCCCATGGCCCGCTCGACGCGCCCGGCGCCTTGACCCGCAGCAGGTACATGTCATGGGTCATCAGGCCGTTGTCGCGGATGCGGCCGTTTCTGACGAACACGTCGTTGATCGTGGTTTGCCGCATCTGCGAGAGCACCTTCTCGGCGTCGTCGCTGCCAATGGCCTTCACCGCCGTCAGATACTGTAGGGCCGCCGAGTAGTCGGCTGCCTGGAGCGACGAGGGCGTCCGCCCGACCTTTTCGAAGAAGCGCCGGCTCCACGCGCGCGTCTCATCGTCTCGGGTCCAGAACCAGCTATCCGCAAGGAACACGCCCTGCGCTGCCTGAAGGCCGAGGTCATGCAGTTCCGTGATGAAGGCGAACGTCGCGGCGAGCGTCATGGTTCTCCCAGCGCCCAGTTCGTTCGCGGCTTTGACGGCGTTGACCACGTCAGTGTGCGCCCCGGCGAGGCCGAGCACCTGCGCCCCGCTCGCCTGCGCCTGCCGCACAAAGGGCGTGAAGTCCTCGGCATGGTATGGGTGCCGGACCGTGCCGGAGATCTTGCCCCCCGCCGCCGTCACGGCCGGAAGCGCGGCGTCCTGCATCTGCACGCCGAAAGGGTAGTCGGGGGTCAGGAAGAGCCAGGACTTGCCGCCCGCCCGCGTGACGCCTTCGCCCGCGACCTTGCCCTGGGCGGCGGTGTCGTAGGCGTACTGCACGGTGTAGGGCGAGCATTGCTCGTTGGTGTGCGCGGTGTTGCCGGCGCACACGACGAGGAACGGCTTGCGTGCTTCCCGCGCCACCGCCGCCATGGCCAGGCTGGTGTCGGAGTTGACGCCGCTGATCAGGACATCGAGCTGTCGGGCGTCGAACCAGTCGCGCGCCGTGGCGGCGGCAACACCGGCGTCGTTCCGGTGGTCGGCGACCAGCACTTCGACGCGCTTGCCGGCGACCACGCCGCCCATGTCGGCGACGGCCATCCGGATCGCCTCGCTCCCCGCCGGGCCGTCCAGCTCGGCGTAGGGTCCCGACAGGTCGGTGATGAAGCCGATGCGGATCGCGTCGCCCGACACCTGAGCGCCTGGCGCCTGGGCACGGGTGGCGGACGCGGCGAGGATGCCCGCGGCGAGCGCGGCGGCCGTCTTGGATGGGGTCATGGTTGAGCCTTTCCGTTGCAACGTCATTGGGCACGAAGCGCTGGCGCAATCGTCCGATGGGATGGCGGCCGGACGGTCCCGCGGCCCGGCGCGTGGTGCCACGCATCGCTGCGGCCCAGTTAGGGGGGATGCTGCCGACCCTTTGCACGATCCTGCCAACACGGGCGAGGCTGTCGCCGGCCTGCACTTGCCCGCCGGCCTGGGCCGCGCATATCAGCGGCGCAACACGCTCAGCGGGAGCCGATGGACGACATTCGCAACCTCACCGACCGCCATTGCCAGGCGGCCCGGCAGGACACGCCCGTGCCCGGCCTCCGGCTATATCGGACTGATGGACCGCGCCCGCAGGTCAGCACGTTGTATCGTCCGACGCTGTGCCTGGTGGCGCAGGGACGCAAGCAGGTCGTGCTTGGCGACTGGCTGTTCGAGTTCGACCCGAGCAAGTACTTGATCGTGACGGTCGATCTCCCCGTGACGGGCTGCATCGTCGAAGCCAGCCAGGCCCGGCCGTATCTCGGGCTGTCCTTTGACCTCGACCCGGGCCGGGTCGCAGGGTTGCTGCGCGACCTCGCGCCGGCGCCGCCGCAGCCCGACAGCCAAGGAGCGATCGCCGTCACCCCACTGGGGGGCGACCTGCTTGACCCGATGACCCGGCTGCTGCGGCTGCTGGACTGCCCGGACGACGTGCCGGTGCTGGCCCCCTTGATCGAGCGCGAGATCCACTACCGCCTCCTGCAAGGCGAGCAGGGTGCGCTGCTCCGGCAGGCGGCGACAGCGGGCAGCCGCTTGTCAGGGATCGGGCGGGCAGCCGACTGGATCAGGCTGCACTACGCCGAGCCGATCAGCGTCGAGGCGCTGGCCGGGCAGGCGGGGATGAGCATTACCTCGTTCCACCGCCATTTCAAGGCGATCACCACCATGAGCCCGCTTCAATATCGCACGCAGATCCGGCTGCAGGAGGCGCGGCGCCTGATGATCGTCGAAAGTCAGACCGCAGGGGCGATCGGGTTCGACGTGGGCTACGAGAGCCAATCCCAGTTCAGCCACGAGTATCGCCGGATGTTCGGCGTGCCGCCAGCGGCGGATGCCGCCCGACTCCGCCGCGCCGAGGCGGCGCCGTAAACTGAGAAGCTAGACGACCAGCGGCGCCCGCTCGGCCATCGCGCGTCCCCAGGCACGCGCCGCATCCTCGTCGAACAGCTCGGCCAGCTTCTTCATCACGGTGCCGCCCAGCTCCTCCGCGTCAACAATGGTGACGGCCCGGCGGTAGTACCGCGTCACGTCGTGCCCGATGCCGATGGCGATCAGCTCGATGGCGTCCCGGCCCTCGATCTCCCGGATCACCTCGCGCAGGTGCTTTTCCAGGTAGTTGCCGGGGTTGACCGACAGCGTGCTGTCGTCCACCGGGGCGCCGTCGCTGATGACCATCAGGATGCGCCGGTGCTCCGGACGCGATATCAGCCGGCGGTAGGCCCACAGCAGCGCCTCGCCGTCGATGTTCTCCTTGAGCAAGCCCTCCCGCAGCATCAGGCCCAGGTTCTTGCGCGCCCGGCGCCACGGCGCGTCGGCGGACTTGTAGATGATGTGGCGCAGGTCGTTGAGCCGCCCGGGGTTGCGCGGCTTGCCCTCGGCGACCCAGCGCTCCCGGCTGTGCCCGCCCTTCCAGGCGCGGGTGGTGAAGCCCAGCACCTCCACCTTGACCGCGCAACGCTCCAGGGTGCGGGCCAGGATGTCCCCGCACATGGCGGCCACCGTGATCGGACGGCCGCGCATGCTGCCGGAGTTGTCGATCAGCAGGGTGACGACGGTGTCGCGGAAGTCCGTCTCCCGTTCCCGCTTGTAGGACAGCGACAGCATGGGATTCACCACCACGCGGGCCAGGCGCCCGGCGTCCAGCATGCCCTCGTCCAGGTCGAACTCCCAGGCCCGGGTCTGCTGCGCCAGCAGGCGGCGCTGCAGGCGGTTGGCGAGCTTGCTGACCACCCCTTGCAGGTGTTGCAACTGCTGGTCGAGCTGCTGGCGCAGCCGGGCCAGCTCCTCGGGGTCGCACAGGTCCTCGGCGTCCGTTTCCTCGTCGTTGGCGCGGGAGAAGGCGCGGTAGGCCATGTGGTCGTCGGGGACGGGCTTCTCGCGCCGGGTCTGCGGGCCGCCGGGCCGGTCGTCGCCTTCGGCCGCGGCGGCATCCTCCTCGGCGTCGTCCTCGCCCTCCTCCTCCGTGGCCTCGCCCTGCATCTGCTCGGGCTGCGCGCCCATCGAGCTGTCGGCATCGGCCTGGGTGTCGCCCTCGGTCTGCTCCGCGTCCTGCGACCCTGCCTGCTCGCCGCCGTCCTCGCCCTCGTCGGTCTGGTCGTCGGGTTCGGCCTCGACCTCGGCCTCCGCCAGGTTCAGCGCGGCGAGCAGCTTGCGCGCGGCCCGGGTGAACCGCGTCTGGTCGTTCTGCGCCGAGGCCATCTCGGACAGCGCGCCCTCCGCGTCCTCCCCCAAGGTGCCGCGCCAGCTTTCCAGGATGCGCGCCGCGGCGGGGGGCACCGGCTCCCCCGACATGCGCTCGCGCGCCAAGAGCGACAGCGCCGCCGGCAGCGGCAGCTGGTCCTTCCGCGTCATGCGGTCGTAACCCTCGGCCTCGCACTCGTCCGCGAGGCGGGCACGGATGTTGGCGGCGACGCCTGCCATGTGCGCCGTGCCGACCACCTCGACCCGCGCCTGCTCCAGCGCGTCGTACACGTCCTTGGCCTCGCGCTGGCCGGGGCTGCGGGCGGCGTGCACGGCGTCGTCGTGGTGGCGCAAGCGGAGCGCCACGCTATCGGCGGCGCCGCGCAGCTTGGCCATCTCGGCCGCCGGCAAGGCCCGCGTCGGCAACGGCAGGCGGGCGCGCTTGCCGACCAGGCCGCTCGGGCCGGGCTGGAAGGCAACCTGCACCTCCGGCACCTGCGCGATAGCCCGCAGCACGCCGGCCGTGGCGCGCTTGAAGTCCTCGGTGCGCGAGTTGTCCTTTGACCCGCTCATAGGCCCTTGCGCGGCGCCAGCAGTCCGGTCGGCAGCTCCTCGTTGAAGCAGCGCTGGTAGTATTCCGCCACCGTGCTGCGCTCGGCCTCGTCGCACTTGTTGAGGAAGGTCAGGCGGAAGGCAAAGCCCACATCTTTGAAGATGCTGGTGTTCTCCGCCCAGGTGATCACCGTCCGCGGACTCATCACCGTCGAGATGTCGCCGTTGATGAACCCGGCGCGCGTCAGGTCCGCCAGCGCCACCATGCTCTCGACCCGCTTCTTCGCCGCCTTGTCGCCCGGGTCGATTCCCATCTTGGCCAGCACGATCGCCGTTTCCTGCGCGTGCGGCAGGTAGTTCAGCGTGGCGACGATGTTCCAGCGGTCCATCTGGCCCTGGTTGATCTGCTGCGTGCCATGGTACAGCCCGGTGGTGTCGCCCAGGCCCACGGTGTTGGCCGTGGCGAACAGCCGGAAGCTCTGGTGTGGGCGGATCACGCGGTTCTGATCCAGCAGCGTGAGGCGGCCCTCCACCTCCAGCACCCGCTGGATCACGAACATCACGTCGGGGCGCCCGGCGTCGTACTCGTCGAACACCAGCGCGCAGGCGTGCTGCAAGGCCCAGGGCAGGATGCCCTCGCGGAACTCGGTGATCTGCTTGCCGTCCTTGAGGACGATGGCGTCCTTGCCGATCAGGTCGATGCGGCTGATGTGGCTGTCGAGGTTGACCCGGATGCAGGGCCAGTTCAGCCGCGCCGCCACCTGCTCAATGTGCGTGCTCTTGCCGGTGCCGTGGTAGCCCTGGATCAGCACCCGGCGGTTGGCGCTGAAGCCGGCCAGGATCGCCAAGGTGGTCTCCCGGTCGAACTTGTAGGCCTCATCGATCTCGGGGACGTGCTCCGTCGGCACCGAGAAGGCCGGCACGTCCATATCGACATCGATGCCGAATGCCTCGCGCGCGTTGACCGTCGTGTCAGGGACACTGATGGCCGAGGTCGGGGTGGAGCGGGCGTTGGCAAGTGCGGCGATGTTGTTCATAGGCCTTGGGGTCCTGTGCAGTGCTCCGCGGTGCAGCGAGCCGGGCGAAGGAGACTAGCCCCGTTCGGGGCGGTTGCGAAAGCTTACCCGGTCGCGGCCATCCGGGGCTCGGCAGTCAGATGTTGCCGCACCGCGGCATAAGCAAGGTTGATAGTTTTAAGGCGCTCCTCCGACGCGCGGTCGCCGTTGTTGGCGTCGGGGTGGTGGCGCTTGGCCAGTTCCTTGTAGCGCGCCTTCAGCGCCTCCATCGAGACCGGCCAATCCAGCCCGAGCGCCTGCATGGGATCGCGCAGGTCGGGCGGCACTGCCGTTTTCGGCGGGGCCGCGGCGCCGCGGCGGACCCGTCCGGCCGACAGGATGTGCAGCGGGTCGCGCAGCATGGCCTCGTCGAACGCTTGGGCGCCCAGGCGGCCCAGCGGCCAGGTCGGGCGCTGCCATCCGGTGTCGGAGCGGGTCTGCGCCTCGATCTCGCCCGGCGTCATACCCCTGTAGTAGTCCCAGGCCAGGTTGTACTCGCGCACGTGTTCCAGGCAGAACCACCAGTACTGGTTCAGCGTGCTGCGGGACTTAGGCGCACGGAAGCCGCCGGCCTCGGGGCAACCGGGCACGTCACAGGGGCGTCCCGGCGCGGCCGGGTCGGGCGTGTAGGCCCGGGGTCGCGGGGATCGGGTCATCCTGCTTTATGTGCTGCCAATCGCGGTGGCGGCAAGTCCTTCCCTCCCCGCGCGGGCCGGGTTAAGCCTCCCCCATGACAGCGCCCCCCCCCGCCCCGCCCCTCGGCCGCGCCGCGCGCCTGCGCGCCCTGATTTCCCGGGCCCTCGCGCCGGTCCTGCTGGAGGTGCAGGACGACAGCAGCCTGCACGCCGGCCATGCCGGGGCAGCGCCGGGCGGCGAGACGCATTACAGCGTCCTCGTGGTCTCCGACCGGTTCCAGGGCCAGGGCCGGGTCGCCCGGCACCGTTTGGTGAACGCGGCGCTCGATGCGGAATTCGGCCAGGGCCTGCACGCGCTGGCGCTCACGCTGCGCACGCCGGAGGAGCAGGCTGCCCTCAAGGGCTGATGGCGGCCCCAGTGTAGAACTGCGGCCATTGCCGCGCCACGACGGGGCTATCGGGCGCATAGGCCTTGCAGGTGCCCAGCAGCATCGGCTTCCTCGGCGGCTCCGCCGCGGGCTGCTGCCCCGCCGACTGCTGCGCAGCATCGACGGCATTCGGCGCCGCCTGCCGCTTGACGCGGACGGCATACAGCGTCTGGAACGCCACAGTGCCCATCTGGCCCAGCAGCTCGCGGAGGTGGGTGCAACCGTGCACGCCCCCGATGCGCTCGTTGGCCGCCTTCAAGAAGCCGCGACCAACCTTCAATCCGGCGAGCCTTGCGAAGTTGGGCGCCGCCGAGGGGCAGATCGCGTAGGGGCCAAACTCCGTCACCGCCTCGAACGCGGTGATCTCCATGTCCTCGGTCAGCGTCATGCGCGCCAGCATGCGGTGCAGCGGCACGCCGGGGTCGATCTGGCCGCGCTCTGCGTTGCTGAAGGCGTAGGTCTTGGTGTCCCGCAGGCTGGCCTCGATGTCGAACAGGCCGTCGGCGCGCCGGTAGCCGCGCAGCTCGATGTCGCGTAGGTGCAGCAGCTCGCGCGGCACTGGTTCGGTCAGCGGCATCGGTCCCTCCATTCGCTGCATCGCAACATAAGGTGGGGCTGGCTTTATCGCTAGACGAAGCGCGCCAGGCGCACGGCGGTGTGGCCGCGGCTGGGGCGCAGGCTCGGCATGACCAGCAGGCAGTCGTCGTGCGGCGTGCGGACCTCGGCGGCGCCGTCCATGGCGATCAACGTGTTGCGCCGCGCGACCACCTCGCCGCCGCGGAAAGGCTGCACGAAGGCGAAGCTGGCGGTCGCGGCGGTGACGGTCATCGTGACCTCGGCGCAGCGCAGGCTGGGCGCCGGGGCTGGCCCGTCCACGCAGCCGTAAAGGCGCAGCAGGGCCGAGACGCAGGCGGCGCTGGTATCCACCGTGGAGGGCTGCCAATGCTGGCCGGCCTCCACCAGGCAGGCCGCGGCGGCCTGGCCCGGCGCCGTGAAGTGCGGGTAGTCGATCAGCCGCGGACCCGTGGCATGGCCGCTGTCGGCCACCACAAGCTCCGGCACGCCGAGTGCTGCCGCCAGCCGACGCCCTTGCGGGGTCGGCCCGCTGAGGATCAGCGGCTCGGACGGCCACAGCATGGAATGCAGGTCCAGCAGCACATCCACGGTGTCGATCAACGGACGCATCTCGCGGGCGCGGTCCAGCTCGGCGCTCCGCCGCGGGCCGTCCAGCACGGCCGGGTCCCACAGGCGGTTCAGGTCCTCGTCCAGGAAGCGCGACGCCGTGGGCTGCGCCGGGTCGAAGCGGGAGAAGGCGGCGATGTTGGCGAAGCCGAGGGTCAGCTTGCCCCGCCTCGGCACGATGCCGCGGCGCATGAGCCGGTCGAGCACGACGGCGCCAGCGATCTCGTTGCCATGCAGCACGGCGATCAGCGCGATATGCGGGCCGGGCCGCCCGGCGTCGAACGTCGTGAACCCGCGCACGCCGGTGTTGCCGGGCAGCCACCAGGAGAGGTCGGGCGCCGCCAACTCCACCGCGAAATGCGGGATCGCGTGGGGGGCTGGCTCCATCGGTGCGCTCAGGCCGCCCGCCATGCTGCGGCGGCGGCGGTCGGGCGGGGGCGGATGCGCGGCGGGGGCATCCTCGCATCCTATACGGCTCGCCGCCGGCGGCAACCTGCCGTATCCCATGCACGCAGCCCCTGCACGCACGCTGGCGGCACCTGGAAGGCCTGGCTATAACGGTTTTCCGCAAGGGAAGGCTGGTGCATGCGTCTTGAGGTGAGAAGGGCGGTCCTGGCAGTTGCCCCGAGGCTTGCGCCGCTGCTGCGGGCGGCGGAGCTTGGGGGCACCGTGCGCTCGCCGTCCGGCGCGGCTGGCCGCTGAGCCGGCGGCCCCCATGCTGGACGTGACCCTCGGGCCCGGCCCGTCCTTGCCCCCGCTGCACCGCCTGTGGCGCGGCCTGCCGCGCGAAGCGCGCCGCCGCTGGGCGCTCCAAGCGTCGGCCTGGCTGGCCCCGCACCCTGACCAGCTCGCGCCGCCCGCCCAGGCCGGCATCGCGGTCGTGGGCGAGCTTGACCGCGCTTCGGGCCTCGGCGAGGGGGCGCGGCTCATGCTGCGCGGGCTGGACGCGCTGGGCGTGCCGGCCTGGGCCATGCGCCGCGGCGCGGTGCTGCCGCCGGAGGGCGCGCCGCTGGTGCTGCACGTGAACATGGAGGCGGGGCACGGCGGGGCGAGCGGG
>CAXUJE010000037.1:12361-26702 GCA_964251035.1 uncultured Acetobacteraceae bacterium | reverse complement strand
GGCCATGACGGTGCACTTCATCGGCGCGGGGCCAGGCGCCGCCGACCTGATCACCGTCCGCGGGCGGGACCTGCTGGGGCGCTGCCCGGTGTGCCTGTATGCTGGGTCGGTCGTGCCGCCGGCCATGCTGGCGCATTGCGGACCCGGCACGCGCCTGGTGGACACGGCGCCGCTCTCGCTCGACGTTATCGAGGCCGAGTTCATCGCCGCGCACCGCGCCGGGCAGGACGTGGCGCGGTTGCACTCCGGCGACCTGTCGATTTACAGCGCCGTCGCCGAGCAGCTCCGCCGGCTGGAGCGGCACGGCGTCCCCTGGACCCTGACCCCCGGAGTCCCTGCCTTCGCCGCGGCTGCCGCGGCGCTGGGGGCGGAGCTGACCGTGCCCGAGGTGGCGCAGAGCGTCGTGCTCACCCGGTTGCCGGGCCGCGCCTCCGCCATGCCGTCGGGCGAGACGCTGGCCGCCTTTGCCGCCACCGGCGCCACGCTCGCCATCCATCTCTCCATCGACAAGCTCGACCTGATCGTCGCGGCCTTGACGCCGTTCTACGGCGCGGACTGCCCGGCCGCGGTCGTGGTGCGCGCCGCTTGGCCCGACCAGCGCGTCCTGCGCGGCACGCTGTCCGGCATCGCCGCCGCCTTTGCCGCCGACCCAGCCGAGCGCACCGCGATGATCCTGGTGGGCCACGCCTTGCAGCCGGAAGGGTTCCGCGACAGCGCGCTCTACAGCCCCGATTACCCCCGGCGGTTCCGGGACGGGGCCGCGTGAACCCGGTCGAAACCGGTCCGGCCCATCAGCGCGCCGGCCCGGTCGAACAGCACGACCTCCAGCGCCATGTCCGTGCCGGCCAGCACCGCCGCCGCGGTGCGCCACGCCGCCTGGGCAACCACGTCCCCCAAGGGCACGCCCTCGGCGGCAGCGATGGCGAACGCCTCCGCCACGGTGTTGGCGCCGGCGATCCGCCCGGCCAGCGCCGGGTCGGCCACGGAGGCCGCGAGTGCCGGCAAATCCGCCGAGCCGTGCCGGGAATGCAGGTCGAGCCGGCCCTGCGCCAGCTTGGTCATCTTGGCGACGCCGCCGGCGATGCTGACGCGGGATACCGGGTGCCGCCGCAGGTACTTCAGCAGCGCCCCGGCGAAGTCGCCCATCTCCAGCAGTGCCGTCTCCGGCAGGCCGTGCAGCGCCTGGATCGCCGCCTCCGACGTGCTGCCGGTGCTGCCGGCCACATGGTCGAGGCCGACCGCGCGGGCCACGGCGATGCTGCGGTGGAGGGTGGCGCTCCAGGCCGCGCAGGAGTACGGCACGACGACCCCCGTGGTGCCGAGGATCGACAGCCCGCCCACGATGCCGAGCCGCCCGTTCAGGGTCTGCGCCGCCAGCGTCTCGCCGCCGGGGATCGACAGCTCGACGACCGCATCCGGCACGGGGGCGAGTTCGGCGAGCGCCGTGCGGATCATGGCGCGGGGCACCGGGTTGATGGCCGGCTCGCCGGGCGGGATCGGCAGGCCGGGGCGCGTGACGGTGCCGACGCCGGGGCCGGCGCGGAACACGACGCCGCCGCCGGGCGACCCGGCGGAAACGCGCGCGAACACCAGCGCGCCATGCGTCACGTCCGGGTCGTCGCCCGCGTCCTTGACCACGCCTGCCATGGCGATACCGGGTTCCAGCGCCGTCTCGGCCAGGGCGAACGACACTCGCTGCCCGCGCGGCAACGTGATTTCGACCGGGTCCGGAAACTCGCCGGTCAGCAGGGCCGCGAAGGCGGCCTTCGCCGCCGCGGTGGCGCAGGCCCCGGTCGTCCAGCCCCGGCGCAGCAGTCGCACATCTCCCACGACGCGCAATATAGGAAGAATGCGCCATGACGCCGAGGGGTCTTGTGATCGGCGCGCCGCGGTCCGGGTCCGGCAAGACCACGGTGACGTTGGCGCTGGTCGCGGCGCTGCGCCGCCGGGGCGTGGCGGTGCGGGCCGCCAAGTCCGGGCCTGACTACATCGACCCCGCTTTCCACGCCGTCGCCAGCGGCGCGCCCGTGCTGAACCTCGATAGCTGGGCGATGCCGCCGCCCTTGCTCGACCACCTGGCGCATGAGGCCGCGGCTGGCGCGTCGGTCTTGGTCGTGGAGTCCGCCATGGGCCTGTTCGACGGCGTCGCTGGGCCGCCTGGGCGCAGCGGGGCGGCGGCGGACTTGGCGGCCCGCCTGCGCCTTCCGGTGCTGCTGGTGCTCGACGTGTCCGGCCAGTCGCAGACCGCCGCCGCCGTGGCCCGCGGCTTTGCCGCCCATGACCCGGCGGTTGCCATCTGCGGCGTCGTGCTGAACCGCGTCGGCAGCGAGCGTCACCGCCTGGGCGCCACGATCGCCATCGAGTCGGCCGGCTTGCCCGTGCTCGGCGCCCTGCCGCGCGACGCTTCGCTGTCCTTGCCGGAGCGCCATCTCGGTTTGGTGCAGGCGGCCGAGCACCCGGACTTGCCCGACCTCCTGCACCGCCTGGCCGACAAGGCCGAGCACTACTTAGACCTCGACGCCATCCTGCGGCACGCGGCACCCATCGCCGGACCTGCCGAAACGGCCGCCGTGTTGCCGCCGCCGGGCCAATGCGTGGCGCTGGCGGCCGATGCCGCGTTCAGCTTCATTTACGCCCATCTGATCCAGGGCTGGCGCCGTCTCGGTGCCGAGATCGTCCGCTTCTCGCCGTTGGCTGACGAGCCGCCGCCGGAGCACTGCGACGTGTGCTGGCTGTCCGGCGGCTACCCGGAGCTGCACGCGGCGTGCCTCGCCAGCGCGGGGCGGTTCATGGCGGGTCTCGCCCGGTTCGCGTGGACCCGCCCGGTGCATGGCGAGTGCGGCGGCCACATGGTGCTGGGGCAGGGGATCGAGGACGCATCCGGCGCCCGACATGCCATGGCCGGCCTGCTTGGGCACGAAACCAGCTTCGCGCGCCGCAAGCTGCATTTGGGATACCGCGAGGCGACGCTGCTCGTCGACGCCCCCATCGGCGCCGCCGGCGCCGTGGTCCGTGGGCATGAGTTCCATTATGCCAGCACGGCCGATCCCGGGCGGGACGCGCCGCTGGTGGCCTTGCGGGATGCTGCCGGCGCAAGCCTCGGCAGCGCGGGCGGGCGGCGCGGCCACGTCACCGGCAGCTTCTTTCACGTCATTGCCCCAGTGGCCTGACCGCGTCCGGCTGAGCCTTTGCGGCGTGGGGGCACGACGGATTTTCCGCTTGGGGCAACCGACCGGAAAACCCTGCGTTCAGCCCCCATCATCAGAGGAGAGACGGCGATGGCGGCTTCAGGTACTTTCAACGATGCAGCACAGGATGCCAAGGAGCAGATCGCACAGCTCCGCGCCCAGGTGCAGACTCTGATGTCCGAGCGGGTCACGCCAGCGCTTGCCAACGCCGCCGGGACTGCGGAGGACTATGCCCGGCAGGCCCGGGACATGGCGTCTGACCAAACGGAGATGCTGTCCGACCATGTGCGCGAGTCGCCGATCGTGGCTATCCTGATTGCGGCCGGCGCGGGCTATCTGCTCGGCCGCATCGCTCGTTAGCCCGATGCGGACGGTCGAGCTTGCCAAAGTCGCGGCCTCGGCGGAGGCGCTCCGCCTGCGCCGGGTCGCCTACCGTCAGGGCAGGCGTGCGGCTTACGGCGTCGGTGCCGCGGTGTTTGGGATCGCCGTCTTCGTGTTGCTGCATGTGGTCGCCTACAACGCCATGGTGCCGGCGATCTCGCCTCTGGTCGCCAGCCTTATTCTTTTGGCGGTTGACCTGATCGTGGCGGTGATCCTCGGCTATCTCGCGGTTAGCAATAAGCCGGATACGGTCGAGGACGAGGCGAAGATGATCCGCCAGCAAGCGATCATTGAAATGCGCAAGTCGATGACCGTCATGGCGATGGCCGGTGAGGCGGCAAGCCTGATGGTCCGGCGTCCCCGCACCGTCACCGTCGTGAAGCCGCGTGGGACAGTACGGCTCGCTGGTGAGTTGGCAGCACGCTTGATGGCGCGCAAATAGGCTGAAGGTAGGGGCCGGGTGCTTTAACAAAGGAGACCCGGCCTTTGACGCTTAAAGCCGACCCGCCCATCATCATCCGTCAGCAAGGCCAGATTGGCCGTTTGACCATTAACCGGCCGAAAGCGCTCAACGCGATCGACCATGCCATGGTGCGGATGTTGTGTGGCGCACTCGACGCTTGGCGGAACGATTCAGCCATAGATGTCGTCGTCATCGAGGGCGCTGGGGACCGGGCATTCTGTGCCGGCGGCGACATCCGGCAGGTCCGCGACATGGCGTTGGCTGGACAGCATGCCGGCATCGAAGCGTTCTTCGCCGATGAGTACGCGTTGAACGCCGCCATCGCGCACTATCCAAAGCCTTACGTCGCACTGATCGACGGGGTTTGCATGGGTGGCGGCATGGGCCTGTCCATTCATGGCAGCGCGCGCGCGGTGACCGATGCGGCTGTATTGGCCATGCCAGAGACCGGGATCGGCTTTTTCCCCGATGTCGGCGCGAGCTTCTTCCTGCCGCGGCTGCCGGGAAGCCATGGCATGTTCCTGGCGTTGACCGGCGCCCAGGTGCAGGGAGCCGATGCCACCCGCTTGGGCCTCGCAACCCACTATGTCGCGCGTGACCGGATCACAGCGCTCGCCGAGGAGATGGCCAAGGACGGAATGACCGCCCTGACCCGTGCGGCGTTGCCGTTGCCGACCGGCACAAAGCCTGGGCATCCAGAGGTCATCGCCTGTTTTGCCGCCGACAGCGTTGCAGGCATCCTAGAGTGCCTGACGGGGCTGGAAAGCCCGCCCGCACAGGACGCTTTGGATACACTGCGGTCGAGGTCGCCAACCGCCGTGGTTTGGGCATTCGAACTGATGCGGCTTGGCGTTGGTCGCACGCTCGATCAATGCCTGCGCATTGAACTCGCGCTAACCCGGCAGGCCGTTCGCCACCCCGACTTTGCAGAAGGGGTGCGCGCGATGGTCGTCGATAAGGACCGTAATCCGCACTGGTCGCCCGCAAGGATCGAGGACGTCCCGCTTGACGGGATCAAGGCGTTGTTCCGTAAGCTTGGCAGTGGCTGACAAGGCAGAAGGGGTGGGATCAATGATCCCACCCTCGTTGCTCCGCGTCAGGCCGCGCGGTTCATGTGGATCGCCTTCCAGACCTTCTCCGGCGTGGCGGGCATGTCGATGCTTTTCACCCCGGTGTCGGACAACGCATCAACGATCGCGTTGATCACAGCGGGAGGACTGCCAACCGCACCGGCCTCCCCGGCGCCCTTGACCCCTAACGGATTGCTGGCGCAGGGCACCTCGATCAAGTCAACCTCGATGTCCGGCAGGTCGGCCGCGCGAGGCAGGGCATAGTCCATGAAGCTGCCCGACAGCAACTGGCCGGATTGCGGGTCGTAAGCCGTCTGCTCCAGCACGGCTTGGCCAAAGCCCTGGGCGACGCCGCCATGTACCTGGCCGCGCACGATCATTGGGTTGACCGCCTTGCCCACGTCGTCGCACACGATGTAACGCAGGATGCTGACCATCCCGGTGTCGGGGTCGATCTCGACCTCGGCCATGTGGCAGCCGTTCGGGAAGGTGTGGACGTCGATCTTGGCGACCTCGGCGGAGTCGAGCGTCGTCGCGGCCTGCCCACCGGCTGCCCGGGCGCGCTGCGCCGCGGCGAGTTCCAAGATATCCAGCCCGCGGTCGGTGCCGGCGACGCTGAACCGGCCGGCCGAGAACTCGATGTCGGACACAGCCGCCTCCAACGCTTCCGAGGCTGCCTTCTTGCCCTTCTCAATGACGCTTGCCGCCGTGACCAGGATGGCCTGGCCCTCGGAATACAGGCTGCGCGCGCCGCCGGTGCCGCCACCAGTCGGGATGCTGTCGGTGTCGCCCTGCCTGATCCGGACCTTGTCGCCGTCAATGCCGAGTTGGTCAACCGTGAGCTGGACATAGGCGGTCTCATGCCCTTGCCCGGTGCTTTGGGTGCCGACGAACACATCGACGAAGCCGTCATCGGCGAAGCGGATTTCCGCCCGCTCGCTGGGCGAGCCGCCGGTCGCCTCCAGGTAATAGGACATGCCGATGCCGCGCTTCATGCCGCGCCGCGCGCTGCCGGCGCGCCGCCCCTCGAAGCCCGCCCAGTCGATCTTCTCCAGCGCCGCGTCCAGCACCCGCTGGAAGTCGCCGCTGTCGTAGGTCTGGTTCATCGCCGTCACGTACGGCATGGCGCTCGGCGCCACCATGTTGCGGCGGCGGAGTTCGATCCGGTCGATCCCGACCTCGGCGGCCGCGGCGTCGATCAGCCGCTCCACGAGGTAGTTGCTCTCCGGCCGCCCGGCGCCGCGGTAAGCGTCAACTGGGACCGTATGGGTGAACACGCCGAGCACGTTCACGTAGATGGCCTGGAACTTATAGACGCTGGCCAGCACCTTGGTGCCTGCCCCCGTCGGGATGAACGGCGCGAAGTTGGACAGGTAGGCGCCCATGTTGGCCACGTTGCGGGTGCGCAGCGCCAGGAAGTTGCCGTCCTTGTCGAGCGCGATCTCGCCTTGGGTGATGTTGTCGCGGCCATGGGTGTCCGACAGGAACGCCTCACTCCGCTCGCTGGTCCACTTCACCGGACGCCCGAGGCGGCGCGCCGCGTAGCAGGTGAGCGCATGCTCGGCATACAGGAACAGCTTCATGCCGAAGCCGCCGCCGACGTCGGGGGTCACGATGCGGAACCGGTCCTCCGGTACGTTGAACATCGCCTGGGCCAGCATCGACTTGAGCGTCCAGCCGCCCTGCGTGTTGGTGTAGAGCGTCCAGCGCCCGGACGCGACGTCATAGTCGGCCACCGCCGCCCGGGCCTCCATGGAGGAGACGACGATGCGGTTGTTCACCACCGTGAGCCGGGTGACGTGCGCCGCCTCGGCGAACAGGGCCTCGGTGCGCGCCTTGTCGCCGGCTTCCCAGTCGAAGCACACGTTGCCCGGCGCTTGCGGCCACACTGCCGGCGCGTCGGCGTCTAGAGTCGCGCCCAGGTCGGTGCTGCTGGGCAGGATGTCGTAATCCACCACCACCGCCTCGGCCGCATCCCGGGCCGCCTGGTGGGTTTCCGCCACGATGAAGGCGACGGGGTCGCCGACGTGGCGCACCTCGCCGTCGGCCAGGGCCGGGTGCGGCACCTCGGCGCGTGGCGAGCCGTCCCGGTTCTTCAGCGGGATGGCGCAGGGCAGGCCGCCAATCCCGTCCGCTTTCAGGTCTGCCCCAGTGTAGATCGCGAGCACGCCGGGCAAACCGGCCGCAGCCGAGGTGTCGATCGACAGGATGCGCGCTGCCGCATGCGGGCTGCGCAGGACGATGCCCACTGCTTCGTTCGCCAGCGTGATGTCGTCGGTGTAGCGCCCATTGCCGATCAGCAGCCGGGGGTCTTCCACGCGCCGTACTGGCTGGGCCATGCCGAATTTTGTCATGCTTGCAGTTCCTCGCTGGCGTCTAGACTGGACCTATGAGATGCGACTGCGGGGCAAAAGGCCAAGAGGCCTAATGCACGCGCTCCAGCGTCTTGCCGGACTTTCTGCCGAACCGGGCTTTCGTCCACTCCCGCATGCCCTGGAAGGTGACATACAGCATCGGGATCAGGAAGATGCCGAACATGCTGGCGGCGATCATGCCGGCAAACACCGGCGTGCCCACCGCGCGTCGGCTGACCTGCGCCGCGCCGTTCGCCACCACAAGCGGCAGCAGCCCGAGGACAAGGGCAATCGAGGTCATGATCACGGCGCGGAACCGGGTCTTGGCGCCGAGCCGCGCCGCCTCGGTAATCGACTTGCCTTCCTCCCGCTGCTCCTTGGCGAACTCCACGATCAGGATGCCGTTCTTCGCCGCGATTGCGATCAGCACGACCAGCCCGATCTGCGCGTAAAGGTCGAGCGCCAGCCCCGTCACCCAAAGCCCCACGAAGGACCCGAGGATGCCGACGCTGACCGAGAGCAGCACCGGCACGGGGATCACCCAGCTCTCATACAGCGCCACGAGGAACAGATAGGCGAACAGGATCGCCAACCCCAGGATTTGGCCGGTTTGCCCCGATGCCGACTTCTCCTGGAACGCCGTCCCGGTCCACTCGTAGCTGTAGCCGGCTGGCAGGGTCTTGTCGCTGATCTGCTCCATCGTCGCCAGCGCGTCGCCCGAGGATACGCCCGGCTTCGGCGTGCCGTTCACGGTGATCGAGCGGTAGTTGTTGTAGCGGCTGATGGTCTGCGGCCCCAGCACGATCCGCGCGTCGGCGATCGAGCGCAACGGCACCATGGTGCCGAGCCTGTTGCGGATGTAGATGCGCCAGATCGCCGGGATATCGGTCCGGTCCACGGCATCGCCCTGGATGTTCACCTGCCAGGTCCGGCCGAACAGGTTGAAATCGTTGACGTAGATGCCGCCCAGAGTGCCCTGCAGGGAGGTGAACACGTCGCTGATCGACAGGCCCAGCGCCTGTGCCTTGTCCCGGTCGATGTCGAGGTAGATGCTGGGCGTCGTCGGACTGAAGGTGCTGAACACCCGGGCGAGCTTCGGGTCCTGGTTCGCCGCCGCGAGCAGGCCGTTCAGCACGGTGCCCATCTCGGCCGGCTCCCGTCCCTCAAGGTTCTGCAACTGGTACTCGAACCCGCCGCTGGTCGAAAGGCCGATGATCGGCGGCAGGTTGAAGGGGAAGATCGTGGCCGAGCGGATCTGCTGCACGCCGGCGAACACCCGGCCGATCAGCGCTTGCGCCTTGTCGGCCGCCGCCTTGCGGTCGGCAAACGGCTTCAAGCGCAGCACGATGAACGCCGCGTTGGACTGGTTGCCGCTGTCCAGCAGCGAAAAGCCGACGATGGACAGCACGTTCTGGATTTGCGGGATGCCTTTCACCACCGCCTCGACGCGCTCCACCACGCCGCGAGTGCGGGTCACGCTGGCGCCGTCGGGCAACTGCACGGCGACGAAGAACGCGCCCTGGTCCTCGTCCGGCAGGAACCCGGTCGGCGTGCGTAGGCCCAAGGCGTAGATCCCGCCGCCGCACAGCAGCACGATCAGCAAGCCGACGATGCCGACCCGCAGGAGCCGCGCGACGATCGCGGCGTAGCCGTCCCGCACCCAGTCGATGCCGCGCCCGATCCGGCCGAGGATGCCGCGCCGTGGCCCGCCATGCCGCAGGAACACGCCGCACAGCGCTGGAGACAGCGTGAGCGCGTTGATCGCCGAGATCAGCACCGACACGCTGATGGTGACGGCGAACTGGCGGAACAGCGTGCCGGAGATGCCGGGGATGAAGCCGATCGGCACGAACACCGACAGCAGCACGAGCGTGATGGCGATGATCGGCGCGGTGATCTGCGCCATGGCCTTCTTCGTGGCGTCCTTGGGGGAAAGGTCCGGCTCCTCCTCCATCACGCGCTCGACGTTCTCCACCACCACGATGGCGTCGTCGACGACGATGCCGATGGCCAGCACGAGCGCGAGCAGCGACACGGTGTTCGCGGAGTAGCCGAGCGCCAACAGCACGGCGAAGGTGCCGATCAGGCTGACCGGCACGGCGATGGTCGGGATGATGGTCGCGCGGAAGCTGCCCAGGAACAGGAACACCACGAGCACCACCAGCACGAACGCCTCAAGCAGCGTGTTCTTCACCTCGGTGATCGTGTCGGACACGAAGGTCGAGCTGTTGTAGAACACCTGCGACCTGAAGCCTTCGGGATAGCGCTTGGACAGGTCGTCCAGGGCCGCCTGCACGCGGTCGGCGGTCCGCACCGCATTGGCGCCGGGGGCGAGGTACACGCCGAGCGTGACCGCCGGGTTGCCGTTCAGCCGGCTTTCGCTGTCCTGCGTCGCGGCGCCCAGCTCGACCCGCGCCACGTCGCGCACCCGCAGCACCGAGCCGTCGGGGTTCGCGCGGAGCAGGATGTTGCCGAAGTCTTCCGGCGTCGTCAGGCGTCCCTTGGTCTGCAGGTTGATCTGGAACTGCGTGTCGTCGCTGGTCGGGCGCGCGCCCACCCGGCCGACCGGCGCCTGCACGTTCTGCTGCTGGATCGCCAGGATGATGTCGCTCGGCGCCAGGTTGAGGCTGACCATCCGGCTGGTGTCGAACCAGATGCGCATGGAATAGTCGAGCGCGCCGAACAAGGAGGCCGACCCTACCCCGCTCACCCGGGACAGCCGGTCGAGCACGTTGATCGTCACGTAGTTCGAGATGAACAGCGGGTCCTGCTTCGCCCCTTCGCTGGAGAACGCCAGGAACTCCAGGATCGCCGAGGACCGCTTCTGCACGGTGACGCCCTGGCGCTGCACCTCCGCCGGCAGGCGGGACAGCGCCGCTTGCACGCGGTTGTTGACGTTGACGGTGTTGATGTCCGGGTTCGTTCCCAGCGCGAACGACACCGTCAGCCCATAGCTCCCGTCGTTGGCGGAGTTGGACTTCATGTAGATCATCTGGTCGGCGCCGTTGACCTGGGCCTCCAGTGGCTGGGCCACGGTCGCCTCGACCACCGCCGCGGAGGCGCCGGGGTAGCGGGTCGTGACCTGCACCTGCGGCGGCACGACGTCCGGGAACTGGCTGACAGGGATCACGGTCATCGCGATCAGCCCAGCGATCACCGTGATGATCGCGATGACGATGGCAAGCCGCGGCCGGTCGACGAAGGTGGCGGAGATCATGGCGGCTCAGGTCCGCGGCGCCGACGCGGGGAGCGTCGGGCCGGTGCTGGCCGGGCCGGGGGCCACGGTGATGCCGGGTCTCACGCGCTGCACGCCATCCACCACGACCGTCTCCCCTTCCTTCAGCCCGGCCGAGATCACCGCGAGGCCCGGGGTACTCTGGCCCAATTGGAGCCGGCGCTGCTCCGCCTTGTTGCCGTCGCCCACCACCCAGACGTAGTTGCCCTGCTGGTCCGACAGGATGGCGCTGCGCGGGATCACGATCTGGTCAACCGGCTCCACGCCTTCCAGCGTCACCGTCACGAACTCGCCATCGGACAGTTCCCGGTCGCCGATCTCGCCGGGCTTCGATCCCGGCCGCACCGGGTTCGGGACGCGCCCGCGCAGCGTCAGCGTGTCGGTGTTGGCCGCCACCGTCGGATCGACGTAGTCGAGCTTGCCGGCCTGGTCATACAGCTTCCCGCTGGGCAGCCGAAGCTTGAGCGTCACCGCGCCGAACCCGCCCTTGTCGCCATAGCGGTCCCGCAGATCGACGGCAGCCCGGACGGAGACGGGGAACAGCACGTACATCGGGTCCTGGCTCACGATGGTCGCCAGCACGCCGGAGCTTGGGCTGACGACGTTGCCCTCGGTCACGGTGGTGCGGGTGATCTTGCCGTCGATCGGCGCCTTGATTTCGGTATAGTCGAGGTTGGTCTGCGCCAGCCGCAGTTGCGCCTGCGCGTTGGACAATTGGGCCGCCTGGCTCCGCTGAGTCGCCTGCGCATCATCCACCAGGCTGCGCTGGCCCGCCGGCGTGTTCAGCAGCGCCTGGGCCCGGCCCAGGGTCAGGCTGCTGCCTTGCAGCACGGCCTGGGCCTGCGCGACGGAAGCGGCCTGGCCTGCGACCTGCGCCTCGAACGGCGCCCGCTCCAGCTTGTACAGCAGGTCGCCGGTATGCACCTCCGCGCCCTCGGTAAAGTGGCGTTCCTGCAAAAAGGCCGTCACGCGGGCGACCAGATCGACGCGGCTGATCGCCTGGATGCGTCCGACGAACTCACTGGTTTCGGTGACCGGCTGTTTCTTCGCCTGCGCGACGCCGACCGCGGGGGGACCTCCAGGGCCAGGCTGCGCCAGGGCAGGGCCGGCAAGAGCGAGCAGAACGAGCGCCAACGGCGAGAGGAGGCGATAGAACATCGGGGTCACTTTCGCAGTACGGGCGCTGCAGGTCCAGCGAAGGCGGGGCCCCCGCAATGTCAGCTTTCCGCCATTGCATCACATTTAACCGAACCTTGCACGTCTGGCGGCATCGTCCCACCCCGGCCAACTGGGGAGGCCGGTCGCGCCGGGTTGAGGTTGATTGCGACTTCGGTTTGGTTCAAGGAGGGCGGCGGTGCGGATGGCGTACCCGGACGCATCGGCATAGGCGTCAGCAGGGGGTATTCGAACCCCTGCACGCGCCGGGCGCTATGTCTTGCAAGCAGGAGATTGACGATGGCGCGCGACGACATCTTGGAACCGATCCGGACCCGGGCCTACCTCCTATGGGAGCAGGCCGGCCGTCCGGAGGGCGGCGACTTGGAGTTTTGGGAACGTGCCCGCAAGGAGATCGAAGCGGAACAGGCCGCGAAGCCGCCCTCCGTGCCCGACCCGGCGGCAAAGGACGGGCCTCTATGAGCGACACCCCGCCCGACCGCCTGGCGTCGAATCCCAAAAGCCCCCACTACAACGCAGCCCTGCTGGAGCGCGGCGTGGGCGTCCGGTTCAAGGGCGTGGAAAAGACCAACGTGGACGAGTACTGCGTGAGCGAAGGCTGGGTGCGCCTCGCCGTCGGCAAGGCCGTGGACCGGACGGGCGCGCCGATGACGATGAAGCTGATGGGACCGGTCGAGGTATATTTCCGGGACGTGGCCGAGGACGGGGCGTAGCCCGTCGCATCGGCCGGACGACGCAGCGTCAAGCATATTTGCGGCAAAACTCCTCCGCGCCCAGCGTGCGGAAGTCCGCCATCGCCGCGCCGACCCGCTCGTGCGGCCAGTTCCACCAGGCGATCCGCAGCAAGTCCGCGATCACGGCGTCGGAAAACCGCATGCGCAGCACGCGGCCCGGGTTGCCGACGACAACCGCGAACGGCTGCACGTCCTCCGTGACGATTGCCCCAGCGCCGACCGCCGCCCCGGTGCCGACCGTGACGCCCGGCAGCACCACGGCGCCATGGCCGATCCACACGTCATGCCCAAGCGTCACCGGGCTGCTCCGGCGCCAGTCGAAGAACCCGGGGTCGTCGGGTCCCAGGCCATAGGCGCTGCTGCGGTAGCCGACGTGGCTCAGCATCACCCGGTCGAGCGGATGGTTCCCTGGGTTCAGCCGCGTGTGCGCCGCGACCGAGCAGAACCTGCCGATGGCCGCGTAGATGATGTCGCTGTCGTTCACCACGTAGGAATAGTCGCCGAAGCTGCTTTCGGCGACCTTGGTGCGGGCGCCGACCTCGCACCAGCGGCCGAAGGTGGTGGCGCGCACGGACGCGGTGCGGTGGATGCTGGGCTTCTCGCCCAGGCGCTTCTCCCGGGACGCCGGGTCCGCTGCCATGGTCTCGGGCGCCGTCAGTTCAGGAACATCTTCCCCGGGTTCATGATCCCGCGCGGATCGAGCGCCGTCTTGATCTGCCGCATCACCGCCAGCGTCTCGGCCCCGTGCTCCGCTTCCAGGAACTCGCGCTTGCCGATGCCGATCCCGTGCTCCCCGCTGCAGGAGCCGCCGAGCGCCATCGCCCGCGCCACGATCCGCTTGTCCAGTTCCCAGGCCTGCGCCAGCCCGTCCTCGCCCGGCGGCACCAGGATGACGGTGTGGAAGTTGCCGTCGCCGACATGGCCGACGATGGGCGCCAGCAGGCCGGATTGCGCAATGTCCCCCTTCGCGCCGACGATCAGCTCCGTCATGCGGGAGATCGGCACGATGGCGTCCGTCGCCAGCCCGCGGCAGCCCGGGCGCAGGGCGAGCGCCGCCCAGTAGGCGTCGTGCCGCGCCTTCCACAGCCGGTTGCGCTCCTCCGCGTCGGTCGCCCACTGGAAGCCGCTGGCGCCGAAGCCGGCGGTGATTTCCTCCGCCAGCCCCGCCTGCTCGGCGACGCTTGCCGGGCTGCCGTGGAACTCCAGCAGCAGCGTCGGGCGCGCGGTGTAGCCGTCGAGCTTCGAGTAGGTGATGCAGGCGCCCATCTGCACGTCGTCCAGCAGCTCGATCCGCGCGATGGGGATGCCGGCCTGCAGGATGGCGATCACGCTGTCGACCGCGCCGGCCAGGCCGTCGAACTGGCAGATGGCGGCGCTCATCGCCTCCGGGATGCCATGCAGGCGGAGCTGGATCTCGGTGATCACGCCGAGCGTGCCCTCCGACCCCAGCATCAAATGGGTGAGGTCATAGCCCGTGGCGGACTTGCGGACGCGCCCGCCGGTCTCGATCAGGCGGCCGTCGGGGAGCGCCACCTGGAGGCCCAGCACGTTCTCCCGGATGGTGCCGTAGCGGACGGCGGCGGTGCCGGAGGCACGGGTGGCGCACATGCCGCCGATGCTGCACTCGCTGCCGGGATCGACGGGGAAGAACAGGCCCTGGTCGCGCAGGTGCGCGTTCAGTTGCTGCCGGGTGACGCCCGCCTCGATCCGGCAGTCCATGTCGGCCGGGTTCACCTGCAG
>CAXUJE010000037.1:0-12261 GCA_964251035.1 uncultured Acetobacteraceae bacterium | reverse complement strand
GGTGATGCGTTCGCCAAGGAATTCGCGGGCCTGGGCGATGACGGCGTCGACGGGGCGTGACATGGAAGGTTCCTTTTCCCCTCGCAGCCTAGCGCAACGCGGCCAGGCGCGTCACCCTGCGTCCGATTGCACAGGAGGCATGCGTGACCCTATCGGTGAACCAGGACCGGCTCTGGCAGGCGCACCTCGACATGGCTGCGGTCGGCGCGACGCCGGAGGGCGGCAGCAACCGCCCGGCCCTGTCCGCCGCGGATGCCGAGGCGCGCGCCCTGTTGCTGTCCTGGTGCGAGCCGCTGGGCCTCAAGATGGAGCGCGACGGCATCGGCAACCTGTTCCTGCGCCGCGGCAGCCGGGTGCAGCGCCCGGCCGTCGCCTTTGGCAGCCATCTGGACACTGTGCCGACCGGCGGGCGGTTCGACGGCGCGTTCGGCGTGCTGGCCGGGCTGGAGGCGCTGCGCACCCTCCATGACGCCGGGGTGCTGACCGCGGCGCCGCTGGAATTGGTGGTTTGGACCAACGAGGAGGGCAGCCGCTTCCCGCCCGCAATGATGGGCAGCCGGGTCCATACGGGCGACATGCCGCTCGACCGCGCCCTGATGACGCAGGACGACGCCGGGGAAACGGTGGGGGAGGCGCTGGCCGAGACCTTCCAGATCGGCTTCCTCACACCCGGCCCGCGGGATTGGGCCGCGTGGATCGAGCCGCACATCGAGCAAGGCCCGGTGCTGGAGCAGGCCGGCGCCGTCATCGGCATCGTGACCGGCACCGTCCAGGCGCTGTATTTCCAACTGACCATCACCGGGGAGGCCAGCCATGCCGGCGCCACCGCCATGGGCGGGCGCCGCGACAGCCTGGCCGCCGCCGCCGAGATGATCCTGGCGACCGAGCAGATCGGCCTGTCGGGCGAACCCGGCGGGCGCAGCTCGGCGGCCTGGATCGGCAACGCGCCCAACGCCCGCGGCGCCGTGCCCAGCCAGACCCGCCTGCACTGCGACGTGCGGCACGAGGACCCGGCCCGCGCCGCTGCGATGGAGGCCGCCGCCCGCATCGCCTGGACCGCCATCGCCGCCCGCCGCGGCGTGCAGCTGGAGGTCGACGCCTATGCGTCCTTCGGCCCCGCCCGGTTCGACCCGGGGCTTGGCGCGCTGCTGCGGGAGGTCGCGGGCGCCCGGCAGCTTCCGATGCGCGACATGGTGGCAGCCGCCGGGCATGACAGCGTGCTGATTGCGCCATCATGCCCCAGCGCCATGCTGTTCGTGCCGAGCCGCGGCGGCGTCACCCACCATCCCACCGAGTATACGGCGCCGGAACACCTGGCCGCGGGCGCGCAGGTGCTGCTGGACACCGTCATGCGGCTGGCGAATTGACGCTGTTTGGACCGGGGCCTAGCTTGCCGGGACCATAAGCCGGGGGAACGTCCGATGCCGAACAAGGTGAAGCAGGTCTGGCAGGAGGGCCGCGCGGCCGTCAACGGCTGGCTCGCGATCCCCGCCGGGTTCTCGGCCGAGGTCATGGCGCAGGCCGGCTGGGACAGCGTGACGGTGGACCTGCAGCATGGCGTGCAGGACTACCTTTCGATGGTCGCCTGCTTCCAGGCGATGCAGGTGCATCCCGTGCTGCCGATGGTGCGCGTCCCCTGGAACGAGCCGGGCATCGTCGGCAAGGTGCTGGACGCCGGCGCCTATGGCGTGATCTGCCCGATGGTGAACACCCGGGCGGAAGCCGAGGCCTTCGTGTCGTATTGCCGCTACCCGCCCGCCGGCAAGCGCAGCAACGGGCCGATCCGCGCCGGCATCTACGGGGTGGGCACCACCTACCAGTCCACCGCCAACGACGAGATCCTGTGCATCCCGATGGTCGAGACGCAGGAGGCCGTGGACAACCTGGAGGCCATCCTCGACGTGCCGGGCATCGACGCCGTCTATATCGGGCCGAGCGACCTCGGCTTCTCCATGGGCCTGCCGCCGGTGCTGGACCGGGAGGAGCCGCAGATCATGGCGATCTACGAGCGGATCATCGCCGAGACCAAGCGCCGGGGCCTGCGCGCCTGCATCCATTGCCTGACCCCGGCCTACGCCACGCGAATGATCGCGATGGGGTTCGGCCTCGTGACCATCGCCAACGACAGCGGCCTGCTGCTCGGCGCCGCCCGCGCCGCGGTGCAGGCGGTCCGCAAGGGCTGAGGGGACCACCATGCAACCTTCCGTCATCCGCCTGCATCCCGAGGACACGGTGGTGATCGCCCGTTCCACCCTGCTGCCGGGCGCCGAGGTCGCGCCGGGCGTCATGGCCGCCGAGCGCATCCCCGCCGGGCACAAGGTTTCGGTGCGGGCGCTGGCGGAGGGGGAGGCGATCCAGCGGTACGGCCAGATCATCGGCTTCGCCACCCGGCCCATCGCGCCCGGCGCCCACGTCCATGTGCACAACTGCGGCATGGGCGACTTCGACAAGGACTACGCCTACAGCCAGGATGCCCGGCCCACGGCCATGGCGAACGAAGGGCTGACCTTCTCCGGCATCCGCCGCCCGGACGGACGGGTCGCCACGCGGAACTACATCGGCATCCTGACCTCGGTGAACTGCAGCGCGCATGTCGCCGGGCTGGTGGCGGACGTGTTCAAGCGCAACCCGTTCACCGGGCATGACCCGCTGGCGCAGTATCCTAACGTCGATGGCGTCGTGGCGCTGACCCACAAGACCGGCTGCGGCATGACGGACGGGGAGCCACTACGCCTCTTGCGCCGCACGCTTGCGGGCTACGCGCGGCACGTGAACTTCAGCCACGTCGTGGTGCTGGGCCTCGGCTGCGAGGTGAACCAGGTCGCCGGGCTGCTGGAGGAGCAGCGCCTGGCCGGGCGCATCCGCAACATGGACATCCAGACCATGGGCGGCACCCGCAAGACGGTGGAAGCCGCGGTCGCCTTCGTGCACGAGGTGCTGGCCGAAAGCAACGAGGTCCGTCGCGAGCCGGTGCCGGTCAGCGAGCTCGTGGTGGCGCTGCAATGCGGCGGCTCCGACGGGTACTCCGGCGTGTCGGCCAACCCGGCGCTCGGCGCCGCGTCCGACCTGCTGGTGCGCCACGGCGGCACCGTGATCCTGTCGGAAACGCCCGAGACCTACGGCGCCGAGCACCTGCTGACCCGGCGCGCGGTGAGCCAGGAGGTCGGCGAGAAGCTGGTCGGCCTGATGCGCTGGTGGGAGGACTACACGGCGCGCGAAGGCGCCGAGATGAACGCGAACCCCAGCCCCGGCAACAAGGCCGGCGGCCTCACCACCATCCTGGAGAAGTCTCTCGGCGCCATGGCCAAGGCCGGCACCACCAACCTGGTGGACGTGGTGCGCTACGCCGAGCCGGTGACGGCGCGCGGCTTCGTGTTCATGGACACGCCGGGCTACGACCCGGTGGCGGCGACGGGCCAGGTAGCGGGCGGCGCGAACCTCGTGTGCTTCACCACCGGGCGCGGCAGCGTGTTCGGCTGCAAGCCGTCGCCGTCCATCAAGCTCGCGACCAACACGCCGATGTTCCGGCGCATGGAAGACGACATGGACATCAACTGCGGCACGGTCCTGGACGGGGAGGAGACGGTGCAGGAGTGCGGGCAGCGGATTTTCGAGACCATGATCCGGATCGCTGGCGGGGAGCGCACCAAGAGCGAGGCGTTCGACGCGGGCGGGGCGGAGTTCGCGCCTTGGGTGATTGGGGCGACGATGTAGCGGCCCGATTGGGCAACCGCCTGATGTCCAGTTCAGCCGCCGGTTCAACTTACGGCACGTTCGCACCCATTTGGTGGACATAAACGTCGAAACGTCGTCCGTCCGGGGGTGGCATGAGATGCTGGTACTCCAGCACCGCGCCCAAGTGCGAAGCGACACGGACCGAGGAGGCGTTCTCGGCCTCGATGCAGCTTACAAGCCGCTGCCAACCCAACGACTTCGCGGCATGGTCCCGGACCCGTGCCGCCGCCTCTGTCGCGAACCCATGGTTCTGGTAATCCTCAGTAACGAGCCACATGATCTCAGGCTCTGGCCAGCCCTCCGGGAACCAAAGGCCGCAAAGCTATGCGAACAAGCCGTCCTGCTTGCATTGAAGCGCCCAGGGTCCGTAGCCCCGCAGGTGCCAATGCCCGGCGATTGTCGCCAATTTTCGCCAGGTCTCCTCACGGGAGCAAGGGCCGCCGACGAAGCGCGACCCCTCGCTGGCGTAGAAGTTCGCGTATGGAACGAGATCTGTGTCCAGCACGGGGCGGAGCGTCAGCCGGTCGCTTTCGATGCTTGGGATCGCCATCCTAGAAGACTCCTGTCTTGGTCGAACAAGATCAGAGTTTTGCGGGTTGATCGTCCGCGGGCCGCCTCATGAAGTCGAAGTCGCAGCCCTCGTCAGCCTGCAGTACCGTGTCGTGGTAAAGATGGGCGTAGCCGCGCCGCGCCCAGTCTGGCCGGGCAAGGGGCGCGAGCAGGGCCTGCCGCCGGGCCAACTCCTCGTCGTCCACCAGCAGGTCGATCCGCCGCCCGGCCACGTCGAGCCGGATCTGGTCGCCTGACTGCACCAGGGCGAGCGGCCCGCCCACCGCCGACTCCGGCGTGATGTGCAGCACGATGGTGCCGAAGGCGGTGCCGCTCATCCGGGCGTCCGAGATGCGCACCATGTCCTTCACGCCCTGCCGGCCAAGCTGCTTCGGGATCGGCAGGTAGCCGGCTTCCGGCATGCCCGGCGCTCCTTTCGGGCCGGCGTTGCGCAGCACCAGCACGTCGTCCGGGCCGACATCGAGCGCCGGGTCGTCGATCCGCGCCGCCATGTCGGGGATGCTGTCGAACACCACGGCCCGCCCGGTGTGCTGCAAGAGGCGCGGCGTCGCGGCGGAGTGCTTGATGACCGCCCCGCGCGGCGCGAGGTTGCCGCGCAGCACCGCCATCGCGCCCACCGGCTTGATCGGGTCGTGCCGCGGACGGATCACGGTCTGGCCCGGCACACGCTCTGCCGCCGCCGCCACGTCGCGCAGGGTCCCCCCGCCCACCGTGCGCGCGTTCCCGTCGATTAGGCCGCCCAGCTCCGCCAGCAGCCGCGGCATGCCGCCAGCGTGGTGGAAATGCTCCATGTAGTGGTCGCCGGACGGCTTCAGGTCCACGAGCACCGGGACCTCGCGCCCGAGCGCGTCGAAGGCGTCCAGGCCGATCCGGTGCGGCGTGCGGTTCGCGATGGCGGTCAGGTGGATCAGCCCGTTGGTCGAGCCGCCGATGGCCTGCAGCACCACCTGTGCGTTGCGGAACGCCGAGGGCGTCAGCAGCTCGCTCGGGCGCGGCCCACCGGCGACCGCCATCTCGGCGGCGCGCCGCCCGCTGGCCTCGGCGAGGCGCACGCGCTCGGCATGGGGCGCCGGAATGGTGGCGGCCATCGGCAAGGCCAACCCCAGCGCCTCGGTGATGCAGGCCATGGTGCTCGCCGTGCCCATCACCATGCAGGTGCCGACGGACGGGTTTATTGTTACGTCGACCACCTAGATCTACTCCGCATCGACGGTGCCGGCGCGGTGGGCGCTCCACAGCCGGCGGCAGTCGGTGCAGGCGCCCAGCACCTCGCCCTTGTGGTGGCCGACCACCATGGGGCCGACAGGGACCACGACGGTCGGCAGGTCCACGCTGGCCGCCGCCATGACCTGCGCCGGCAGCGTCTTGTCGCAGCCGCCGATCACGATCACCGCGTCCATCGGCTGGGCGCGGATCATCTCCTCCGTGTCCACCGCCATCAGGTTGCGCAGGAACATGGAGGTCGGGTGGGCGAAGCTCTCGTGGATCGAGATGGTCGGGAACACCATCGGCATGGCGCCGGCCAGCATGACGCCGCGCTTCGCCGCCTCGATCAGCGCGGCGGCGTTGCCGTGGCAGGGGTTGTAGTCGCTGCCCGTGTTGGTGATGCCGACGATGGGGCGGTCGAGCGCGTCGTCGGAGTAGCCCATCGCCTTGATGAACGCCTTGCGCAAAAACAGCGAGAACCCGGCGTCGCCGTAGCTCGTGAGACCCTTGCGCAGCCCCTTGTCCATCCGCCGCCTCCCTTCATGCCCGCACGCGCCGGCGCAGTGTAGCCCGCGGCGTTCAGCGCGGGCAGGGGGCCAGACGAAAGTTCTGGCCCTTGCCTTGCATAGCATGTTCTTAAATGGACACCGCCAGTTGGGCGGGGTCGAGGCATGTCCCAGCAAGGGAGCGAGCTGACATGATTTCACGCCGTAACGCCATCCAAACCGCGGCCGTTCTTGCCGCAACCGCTGCCATGGGTCCGCGCGGCGCGCGGGCTGCCGACAAGGTGGTCAAGGTCGGCGTCAACCTGTCCTTCACCGGAGCCGACGCCGAAAACGCCGCGCGGATCGGCAACGGCGCAGTGATGGCGTTCGAGGAGGCGAATGCCGCCAAGGCGGTGCCGGGCTACACGTTCCAATTGGTGAAGCTGGACGACGCCACCGCCACCGCCGGGCAATACGACCCGGCGCAGGCCGCGACCAACGCGCGCACCATGGTGTCGGACAAAGCCTACATGGCGGCGCTCGGTCCGCAGATGTCGGGCGCGGGCAAGGCGATGGCGCCGATCCTGAGCCAGGGCAACCTCGCGATCATCACCCCGTCCTCGACCAACCCCGACCTGACCGACCCGAAGTTCGCCCAGCAGTACAGGCCGGCGGGCAAGGCGATCTATTTCCGGACGGTGGCGACCGACGCCTTCCAGGGGCCGAACATGGCCAACTACATGGCTGACACGCTGAAGGTGAAGACGATCTTCATCCTGGACGACTCCGGCGCCTACGGGGTGGGCTTGGCGGATGCGTTCCAGGCGCAGGCGGAGAAGCGGGGCATCAAGGTGCTTGGGCGCGACCGGCTGGACCCCAAGGCTGCGGACTACGCGCCGATCCTGACCAAGATCAAGTCGCTGAACCCGGAGGGCTTGTACTACGGCGGGGTCGGCCAGGCCGGGGTCAAGCTGGCCAAGCAGGCCTATGAAATCATTCCGGACGTCATCAAGGCGGGGGGCGACGGCATGCAGAGCGCGGACCTGCTGAAAGGCGCCGGGTTCCCGGCGGTGGAGGGCTGGTACGCGACCGTCGCCGCCCCGCACGTGACCGACGACCCGAAGACGGCCAAGTTCAGCGAGCGCTACTTCGCCCGGTTCAAGCAGCATCCGGACGACTACAGCATCTGCTGCTATGTCGGCGCCGAAGTCATCATCGCCGCGGTCAAGAGGGTCGCCGCGACGGGCAAGCCGGTGACGCGGGACGCGGTGCGCGACGCCATCCAGCAGGTGAAGCTGCCCAACAGCCTGCTGGGCTCCATCGAGTTTGACGAGAACGGCGACCTTCGGAACAAGATCATCAGCGTGTTCCAGATCCGCAAGAACACGGAGCAGCCGCTCGATGACCCGACCGCGCAGTACAAATACGTGGGCGTCGCCCCGGTCGCCTGAGCCGTGACATCCGCCGACCTGCTGCTGCAGCAGGTGATCAACGGGCTGAGCCTGGGGGCGATGTACTCGCTCCTGGCGCTCGGCTTCACGCTGGTGTACGGCATCGCCGAGCTGATCAACTTCGCGCATTTCAACGTGTTCATGGTCGGCGCGATGGTCGCCATGCTCACGCTGGGGAGCTTCGGGCTGGTGGGCCAGGAGACGGTGCTGACCGGCCTGCCGCTGGTCGGCACGCTGCTGGCGGCGTTTGCCGCGGCCATGCTGGCGTGCGGCGGCATCGGGGTGGGGATCGAGCGGTTCCTGCTGCGCCCCTTGCGCGGCGTGAAGGGGCCGGCGGCGATGATCACGACCATCGGCGTGTCCTACGTGCTGTTCAACGTCGTGCTGCTGACGCTCGGCTCGGACAGCAAGAACTTCCCCAACCCGTTGCCGCCGGTCGCCTGGCACATCGGGGGCGCGGTGCTGCGGCTGCGGGAGGTGCTGATCTGGGTCATCGCCTTGGCGCTCATGGCTGGGCTGACGTTTTTCGTGCAGCGCACCCGGATGGGCAAGGCGATGCGCGCCACCGCGCAGGACCCGGAGGCGGCGCGGATGATGGGCGTCGAGGTGGACCGCGTGGTGATGACCACGTTCTTCCTGAGTTCTGCATTGGCAGGTGCTTGCGGCGTGATCTTCGGGCTGTACTACAACTTGGCGAAGGTCGATATCGGCTTCGCTGCGGGCTTGCGCGCCTTCACCGCCGCGGTGCTGGGCGGCATCGGCAACGTGCCCGGCGCCATGCTGGGCGGCGTGCTGATCGGGCTGATCGAGGCGGTGAGCGGGCAGACGGTCGGCACCGCCTGGGCCGACGTGATCATCTTCGGCCTGCTGGTGCTGGTGCTGGTCGTGCGGCCGGCCGGGCTGATGGGCCGCCTGGCTCCCAACAAATCCTGATAGGGCATTCCGCATGGTCTCGGCCGCACTCGCCTTTGTGTCCCGCCCGCTGGCCGGCCTGACGCTGGAGCGGCGGCGGTTGCTGGGGCTGCTGGCGCTTGGCGTGGCGCTGCTGCTGTTCCCGTTGGTGTATGACGACGATGCCACGATCGACAGCATCGCCAATGCCATGTCGTATGCGACCTTGGCGCTTGGACTGAATGTCGTGGTGGGGTTCGCCGGGCTGCTGGACCTCGGCTACGCCGCGTTCTTCGCCATCGGTGCCTATTATTACGGCATCCTGAGCAGCTTCCAGGTGATGCCTTTGTGGACCGACGCTTGGGCGCCGCTGGCGTTCCTGGGCTTGGTCGAGAAGATGAACCAGGGTGGCCCGGACCTGGTGCACTTCACCCTGTCGTTCTGGCTGGCGCTGCCGACCGCGGCGTTGGTCAGCGCCGCGTTCGGCGTGTGCTTCGGCGCGCCCACCTTGCGGCTGCGCGGCGATTACCTCGCCATCGTGACGCTGGGCTTTGGCGAGATCGTGCCCATCGTGGCGCGCAACATGGACGGCATCACCAACGGCGCCGCCGGGCTGAACGGCATCCAGGCGCCGAGCCTGCTGGGCCACAGCTTCGGCGTGGACTCGACGCCGTACTACTACGTGGGCCTTGGCCTCGTGGCGCTGCTGATCTTCCTGTCCACCCGGCTGCGCGACAGCCGAGTCGGGCGGGCCTGGATGGCGATCCGCGAGGACGAGACGGCGGCGGGCGCGATGGGGGTGAACCCGGTGCGGTTCAAGCTGCTGGCGTTTGCCATCGGCGCGGCGTTCGCCGGCATGACGGGCGTGTTCTTCGTCGCCAAGCTGCAGACCGCGACGCCGGAGATGTTCAACTTCAACGTGTCCTCCATGCTGCTGGTCATGGTCGTGCTGGGCGGCATGGGCAGCGTGTGGGGCGTCGTGGTCGGCGCGTTGCTGCTGCAATTGATGCAGACCTGGCTGCTGCCGCAGCTCACGGGGTGGCTGCACGACCTGGGGGAGGCCGTGGGCAGCCAATGGCTCACCACCATCGATCTCGTGCAATGGACGCAGTTGTTCTTCGGCCTGATCCTGATCGGCATGATGCTGTTCCGGCGCAACGGGCTGATCCCCGCGACGCGCAAGGCGCCGCCGCTCAACTTCGCCGCCCAGCACGCTGAGGTGACGCGCGGCGGCTTCCTCCATCTGGACCGCATCCCACGCTGGGAGCCGGGGCAGGGGGCGCTGGAGATCCGCGGCGTCACGGTGCGGTTCGGCGGCCTGGTGGCGCTGGACGGCATCGACATCAGCGTGCCGGCGGGTGGGGTGGTGGCGGTGATCGGGCCGAACGGCTCCGGCAAATCGACGTTGTTCAACGTGATCACCGGGCTGGTGCCGGCCTCTGCCGGGTCGATCACGTTCCGGGGGCAGGAATTGCTGGGCCTCGCGCCGCATGAGGTTTTGGCGCGCGGGGTGGCGCGGACGTTCCAGAACATCCGGCTGTTCCCGAACCTGACGGTGCTGGAGAACGTCATGGTCGGGCGGCACGCGCGGCTGCGCAGCGGGGCCGTCGCCTCCGTGCTGCACACGCCCGGCAACCGGGCGGAGGAGCGGGCGGCGCAGGCCTCCGTGCTGGACCTGATCGCGATGTTCGGCAACCGGCTGGCGCCGCGGGTGGGGCAGGTGGTGAGCGGGCTGTCCTACGCCAACCGCCGCCGGGTGGAGATCGCCCGCGCGCTCGCGTCCCGCCCGCACATCCTGCTGCTGGACGAGCCGACCGCGGGGATGAACCCGGCGGAAACGCTGGAACTCGCCGAGCAGATCAAGTCGCTGCACGAGATGGGGCTGACGATCCTCATCATCGAGCACAAGCTCGACGTGGTGACGGCACTGGCCGACACGGTGGTGGTGCTGGACCACGGGGTGAAGATTGCCGAGGGCCGTCCGGAGGAGGTGCGGCGGAACGAGCAGGTGCTGACCGCCTACCTGGGCCGCGCCGCCCGAGCCGCGGTGATGGAGGCTGACCGTGTCGCCTGACCCCACACCGATCCTGCAGTTCCGCGGCGTGAACACGCATTACGGCGACCTGCATGTGTTGAAGGACGTGAACTACACCATCGCGCCGGGCGAGATCGTGTCGCTCCTGGGCGGCAACGCCTGCGGCAAATCGACGACGATGAAGACGATCATGGGGGTGGTGCGCCCGACCAGCGGCTCGGTGCTGTTCGAGGGCAAGCCCATCGAGCGGTTGTCCACCAGCGCCCGGGTCGCCCGCGGCATCGCCCCGGTGCTGGAAGCCCGGCGCCTGTTCCCGCGCATGACGGTGTTCGAGAATTTGGAGATGGGCGCTTACACCCGGGCGCGCGACGCCGGGTTCGATGAGGATTTGGAGCGGGTGTATGGGCTGTTTCCCCGGGTGAAGGAGCGCCGCGCGCAGCTTGCCGGCACGCTGTCGGGCGGCGAGCAGCAGATGGTGGCCATCGGCCGCGCCCTGATGGCCCGGCCCCGGCTGATCTGCATGGACGAGCCTTCGATGGGCCTGTCGCCGCTGTTCGTGGAGCAGGTGTTCGACATCATCCAGGCGATCAACCGCCAGGGGACGACGATCTTCATGGTGGAGCAGAACGCGGCGATGGCGCTGCAGGTCGCGCACCGGGCGTATGTGCTGCAGACCGGCGTGGTGGTGCTGTCGGGGACGGTGGAGGAGCTGCGGCGGAACGAGAATATCCGGCAGGCTTACTTGGGGGAGATGACGGTGGGGGAGGCGGCTTAGGCATCCGGGAGCTTACACAAGCTTTACACACAGCCGTCAAAAGATGTATGCTTGCCGTTGTGGACAGTCGCGCGATCATCCGGGCATTGCAGGCGGCTGGATGGGAGTTGGTCGCGATAAAGGGCAGCCATCATCAGTTCAAGCACCCATCTCGGCCTGGCCGCGTCACGGTGCCGCATCCTAAGCGCGACGTTCCAATCGGGACGTTGCGCAGCATCGAGCAACAGGCCGGGCTGAAACTGCGGTGAGGAGGCCGTCGTGACCGCATACATCGCGTTGCTGCGCAAGCAAGCCGACAGCGATTTCGGGGTGGAGTTTCCCGACTTTCCAGGGTGCATCACGGCCGGCATCACGCTTGAGGATGCCCGCCGCATGGCGACGGAGGCGTTGCTGCTTCATGTCGAAGGGATGATGGAGGATGGCGACCCTATTCCTGATCCTTCCGGGCTTGATGAAATCCTGACAGATTCGCGCTATGCTGACACTGCTGCGGTTCTTGTCGATGTCCCGACACGCCGGCCACGGTCGATCCGAGTCAACATCTCGGTTCCAGAAGACGTTTTGCAAGCCATTGATCGTGTGACGGACAACCGCTCCCGATTTTTGGCGGAGGCAGCGCGCGAGAAGCTGCATCTCCCGACGATATAGTCAGAAGGCACGCCGGGTAGTTATCGGCCGCGCGTTCATTGCCACCGGAACCGCAAGGTTCGTATTAGAAACGCTGCGGATTGTAATTGCCAATTACCGTTTCGGTTATTCAATTTTGCCCCGTCAACTGCACCTTCCGCATCGCTTTCCGAGAAGGCCAAGCGCCTGTAATTCTCCAATTACTGTGCTGGCTATGCCCGAGCGTGACGGAGTTGGAACGAGGCGGTCAACGTCAATCTTAAGTGGGAGGGATTGCTTGTTTAAACGTAACCGTTATCGAGTATTCATCGCGCAATGACAAATGACATCCGCACTGTGCTACTCTCGTCCGAAGCTGTGGCCTCTCTCAGTATGGAAGCTCGAATAGCAAGGGCGTTCACAGACCTGGGTTGGAAGGCCGAAAGAAGTGTCTAGAGCAAAATTCGTGAAGGTTTGGAGGACCGACGCGGGCTGACGAGCGTTGGG
>CAXUJE010000036.1:6470-26992 GCA_964251035.1 uncultured Acetobacteraceae bacterium | reverse complement strand
GCCCGATGGGGCGGACGGTGGCCGACGCGCGGGCGCTGTTCGCGGCGGTCACGGGGATGCACCCGGACGATCCGCTCTGCCAGGACCCGGCGCCGCCCGCCCCGCCCATCGAGCGCCTGCGGATCGCCTACAGCCCGCAGCTTGGGCTTGGATTGGCGCTAGACGCGGACGTGCGGGCGGCGGTGGACGTGGCCGTCACCACCCTGCGCCGGCACGGGCTGACGGTCACGGAGGCTGATCCCGAATGGCCGCCCGGCACAGCGGAAGCGCGCATCCTGGCGATCGAGGATGCCGGGCTTGCCGACCTGTTCGGCGCGCAGTGGCGGGCAGCGCCGGAGCTGTTCGATCCGCATATCGGCATGCAGATCGAGCGCGGCCTCGCCCGGACCGGCGCCGAGGTCGCGGCGGCGCATGCTTTCAGCTTGCGCATCGCCTCGGGCATCGCCCGTTTTTTTGCCAGTTGGGACCTGCTGCTGTGCCCGACCATCGCCTGCGTGGCCTGGCCCGCGGACCGGCTGGACCCGGAGACGGTGGGCGGGCGCCCGGCGGCGCATCGCGGCCACGCCGCGTTCACGCCGCTGTTCAACCACGCGCGCACGCCGGCCATCAGCATCCCGTGCGGCGCCGGGCGGGACGGGTTGCCGGTGGGCTTGCAGGTCGTCGGGCCTCGCTTGGCCGATTGGCGCGTCCTGGCGGCGGCAGCGGCCATGGAGCGCGCCCTGGCGGACGGGTGATGGCACGGCGCTTGCTGTGCCCCTCGCCAAACTCGTGGAAGATCCGCCATGGCCAGCGCTCTCGCTTGCAGCACCGTATGGAATGGGCCGGTCAGCCGGAGGGCGGCGTTGAAGGGTGCGGCGCTCGGCGCGGTCAGCCTGATGGCGTGCAGTCACGGGGCGCGGGCGGCGGAGAGCCACATTTCTTCGACGTTCGGGTCCGGCTTCTGCAACCTGAACTTCTACCTGACCAACGCGCTGCAGACGGCGCAGCGCGACGGGCTGATCCTGGACTTCGTGCCGTCGCCGACCTTTGCCGAGCAGGTGACGTTCCTGGGTGCCGGGCAAGTGGATGCCGGGCTGATGCCCTACACCAGCTTCGTGGCGCTTTATGACGCGGGCGCCCCGGTGAAGATCGTGGCCGGCGGCGGCATCGAGGGCTGCGTGCTCGTGGCGCAGCCGGGGCTGGACATGCCGGCGAAGCTGAAGGGCAAGACGCTCGGCACGTTCCAGCTCGATACGCTGGAGGTGCTGCCGTACGACTGGTTCAAGAAGAACGGGGTTTCCTTCAAGGACGTGAACGTGCGCTACATGGGCAACACGCCGGAAGCGGTGGAGGCGTTCCGCGCCGGGTCGCTCGACATGATCTGCACCATCGAGCCATACGGCACGGCGCTGCTGAACGACGTCAAAGGGGCGGTGAAGCTGTCCGACGGGCTGGACATCTACGGGCCGGGCTACACCGACTGCGTGCTGGCGGTCAGCGACGCGCTGATCCAGAAGAACCCGGCCGGGCTGCGCGCCCTGATCAAGGGCATGATGACGGCGCAACTGATGGCGGAGCAGGAGCCGCAGAAGACGCTCGATACCCTGGTGGGCCGCTACTACAAGACCAGCATGGAGAACGCGCGGATCGCGATGAGCAAGCAGCCCTCCGTCGTCGATGCGCGCAGCCAGACGCAGTTCATCCTGGACCGGGTGAACTCGATCCAGGAGATGGGCTACATCAAGAAGAAGCCCGGGCGCGACGCGATCGACTGGACGTTCCTGGAGCAGGTGATCGCGGAGAACCCGGAGCTTTACGGCAAGCTGAAATACAAGGCGGCCTAGCCCCGCCATGTCCGTCACGCTCCATGCCCCGGCCATCGCGCTGCGGCGCCCAAGCCTGCCGCCGTGGGTCGGCAAGGTGGGGTGGGCGGTCGTCAGCATCGGCATGTTCTGCGCGATCTGGGAGGTGCTGTGGGCAGTGGGCTGGGCCGACCCACGCTTGCTGCCACCGCCGCACGTCTTCCTCGGCAGCATCGCCGGCCAGGCCAAGTACTTCAACACCATCAGCCGCTGGCAGGTCGGCGCCGGCATGGACGCCGGGCCGCCGCCGGCGCTGGCCGTGGTCTATACGGCCGGGGCCACCATCGGGCGGGTGCTGAGCGGCCTGGTGATCGCCTCGGTGCTGTCGGTTTCCTTGGGCGTCGCCATCCGCTACTTCCTGCTGTTCGAGCGACTGACGCTTCCGACCATCACCCTGCTGGCGCCGGTGTCGCCCATCGCCTGGCTGCCGGTGGCGATCTTCATGTTCGGCATCGGCAACCGCCCGGCGGTGTTCATGGTCGTCGTCGCCCTGTTGTTCCACATGACGCTGTCCACCATCGCGCAGATCGACGGGGTGAACCGCAACTTCATCCACGTCGCCCGCACCATGGGGGCGAGCAAGCGGCAGATCTACGCCCGGGTGATCGTGCCGGCGATCCTGCCGGGCATGCTGCTGGTGCTGCGGATGAACCTGTTCGCCGCCTGGATGGTTGTGCTGATCGCCGAGACCACGGGCGTGGGCTACGGGCTGGGCCAGGTCATCATGCTGGCGCGCAACACCTTCAACCCGTCCTTGGTGTTCTTCACCATCGCGCTGATCGGCGTGCTGGGGTTCTCCTTCGACTTCGCGCTGCGCCTGTTGCAGAGCCGACTGCTGTATTGGGTGCCGAAAGGGTCCGAGGCGCTGCGTGGCCTTTAGCGCCGTCTCCTGCCAAGGCCTCGGCAAGGTGTGGGCGCCCGGCACGCCCCGGGCGCACGAGGCACTGCGGTCCATCGACCTCGATGTTGCGCCCGGGGAGTTCGTGGTGCTGCTCGGGCCGTCCGGGTGCGGCAAGAGCACGCTGCTGTACTTGATCGCCGGGTTGCAGGACGCGACGGCGGGCGAGCTTCGGTCGTTCGGCGACCGGGTGGCGGCGCCGTCGCCGGACCGTAGCCTGATCTTCCAGGAGACCTCGCTGTTCCCGTGGCTCTCGGTGGGGCAGAACGTGGCGTTCGGGCTGTCGATCCGCGGCGACGCGCCGGACGCGCGGCGCGCGGCGGCCAAGGAGGCGCTGGCCCGGGTCGGCCTGGCGGAGGCCATCGACAAGCGTCCGGACGAGCTGTCGGGCGGCATGCGGCAGCGGGTCGCCGTGGCGCGCGCCTTGGCGATGCGGCCCAAGGTGCTGCTGATGGACGAGCCGTTCGCGGCGCTCGACGTGCAGACGCGGAGCAAGATGCAGGACTTCCTGCTGGACGTGTGGCGCGCGTCCGAGGCCTCCGTGCTGTTCGTCACCCACCACATCGACGAGGCGGTGGCGCTGGCCGACCGGGTCGTGGTGTTCACCTCGCGGCCCGGGCGGATCAAGGCCGTCGTGCCCATCGGCATGCCGCGCCCGCGCGACCCGTTCAGCCCGGCGGCCGAGGCGCTGCGCCGCCGGCTCACCGGCCTGCTGCAGGACGAGGTGGACCGCGCCTTCGCCGAGCAGGAAGCCCTTCCCGCCTGAGTCTTCGGAGACCTACTTGTGACAACGACGCTGATCCGTAGCCGCGCCGCCCTCCTGCCCAAAACGGGGGGACGCTATCGGGTCGAGACGATCCCGGACGGCGCCGTGCTGCAGGAGGACGGCGTGGTCGCCGCGGTGGGCACGTTCGAGGCGCTGCGCCGCCAATACCCGGACACGCCCGTGGTGGGCACCGGGACGGAGATCCTGCTGCCGGGATTTGTCAATGCGCACCACCATGTCGGGCTGACGCCGGTGCAGCTCGGCTCGCCCGACATGCCGTTGGAGCTGTGGTTCGTGACGCGGATGGTGGCGCGCAACCTCAACCTCTATCTCGACACGCTGTACTCGGCGTTCGAGATGGTGGGGTCGGGCATCACGACCGTGCAGCACATCCACGGCTGGCTCCCGGGCACGCCGGAGGAAGTGCAGGCGCGCGCCAACGACGTGGTCCGCGCCTACGGGGACATCGGCATGCGCGTGTCCTACTGCTACGCCGTGCGCGACCAGAACCGGCTGGCCTACCAGGACGACGCGGAGCTGGTGGCCTCGCTGCCGCTGGAGCTGCGCGGGCCGATGCAGGCGTGGTTCGACCGGTTCCGGCTGTCGCTCGACGGCGCGATGGATATGTTCGCCTCCATGCGCGAGGCGCACGTGGGCCACGACCGGGTGCGCATCCAGTTGGCCCCGGCGAACCTGCACTGGTGCAGCGACGCGGCGCTGGCCCGGCTGGCGCAGGCGTCCGAGCGCTACGACGTGCCGCTGCACATGCACCTGGTCGAGACGGCGTACCAAAAGGAGTATGCGAAGCGCCGGGGCGGCGGCACGGCGGTCGAGTACCTCGACCGGTTCGGGCTGATGAACCCGCGCATGACGCTGGGCCACGGCGTCTGGCTGAACGAGCGCGACATCGCCCGGGTAGCGGAGACGGGCGCCTGCATCTGCCACAACTGCAGCTCCAACTTCCGGCTGCGCTCGGGGGTCGCACCGCTGAACCGGTTCGCGGCTGAGGGCATCAACGTCGCCATCGGGCTGGACGAGGCCGGGATCAACGATGACCGCGACATGCTGCAGGAGATGCGGATGGTGCTGCGCGCGCACCGCGAGCCCGGCATGGAGGACGAGGACGTGCCCACGATGGATCAGGTGCTGACCATGGCGACGGTGGGCGGGGCCAGGACCACGGCGTTCGGCGGCCATCTCGGCACGCTGGAGGTGGGCACGGCGGCGGACCTGGTGCTGCTGGACTGGCAGCAGGTCAGCTACCCCTACCTGGACGAGGAAACGCCGGTGCTCGACGCGGTGATCCAGCGGGCGAAGACGGGCGGCGTGCGTCACGTGATGTGCGGCGGCGAGACGATCTACGCCGATGGGCGCTTCACCCGGGTGGACCAGGCAGCGGCGCTCAAGGCGCTGCACGACGACCTGGCGCACGCCCTGTCCGACGACGAGGTGCAGCGGCGCCACCTGTCCAAGGCGCTGCTGCCGCACATCAAGCGGTTCTACGCCGGCTACATGGACCCGGCGCAGCACCAGCCGTTCTACCGGCCCAGCTCGGTGGTGTAGCGCGGCCTGATACTTGAAGATGTGGGGGCCATTGGTCGAGGGCAGCGGTTGGTATAGAGATGCACCGCCCGCACGGAATGGTATGAGCATTGCAAGTTAGCCCGCCATGGTTCTAAGCGCCGTTGGCACGCAGGCGGACGGGGTTGCAGTGGCCGTGCCGCCAGTGGCCCCGGCGCGCTGGCGACGCCGCGTGCCGGTCCCGGCGTATGGCGCGGCGTCGGTCGCGGCCATGGTGCTGGCCTGGTGGACCATCGCGGCAAGTGGAGCGGTGTCGCGCGACCTGCTGCCCTCGCCGGCGGACGTCTGGGCGGCAGGGGCGGAGGTCCTGCGGGACGGGTACCGCGGCACCACGCTGTGGGGCAACGCGCTGTCCACGCTGGGACGGCTCGGCGCCGGGTTCGGGCTGGCGGTGCTGGCGGGCGTGCCGCTGGGGCTGTGGATGGGGGTCAACCGCGTGGCCTCGGCGGCGCTCGACTGGATCGTGCAGTTCATGCGCCCGCTGCCGCCGCTGTCCTACATGATCCTGCTGATCCTGTGGCTCGGCACCGGCAATGGGTCCAAGGCCGCGCTGCTGTTCCTGACCGCGTTCCCCATCATCGTGGCCGCGAGCGCCGCAGGCGTCCGCGGAGTGAAGCAGCAGCGCGTCCAGGTGGCGCTCGCGATGGGCGCCAGCCCGGCCCAGGTGTTCCGCCACGTCGTGCTGCCGTCCGCCGCGCCCATGGTGCTGACGGGCTTGCAGGTGGCGCTGGCGGCGGCGTTCTCGACCGTCGTGTCGGCGGAGCTGCTGGCGGCGACGGACGGGCTGGGCTGGATGGTGATCTCGGCCAGCAGCTTCCTGCGCAACGACGTGATCGTGCTGTGCATCCTGGTGCTGGGCGCGCTGGGCGTGACGCTGGCCTGGCTGATGCGGGTGCTGGACCGGCGGCTGGTGCACTGGCGCGGGCGGGACTGATGCGCCGCACGTTTCCGTCATGGGCCGTCACCGGCCTCAGCGCCGCGCTGCTGCTGGCGCTGTGGATCGGCGTGACCAGCGGCGGGCTGGTGCGCGACCTGTTCCTGCCGGGGCCGCTCGACCTGTGGGACGGGCTGACCGAGCTGGTGCAGGAGGGCTACAAGGGACGCACGATCCTTGAGCATATGGGCATGAGCCTGCTGCGCGTCGGGGCAGGGTTCCTGACCGGCGCCGCCGTGGGCACGCTCTTGGGCCTCGGCATGGGCTACGCGCCGCGGCTCGATGCCGCGGCGTCGCCGTTCATCGAGTTCCTGCGCCCGCTGCCGCAGCTTGCCTACCTCGTGCTGCTGATCGTCTGGCTCGGCATCGGGGAAACCAGCAAGATCACCATGCTGTTCCTGGCGGCGCTGCCGGTGGCGGCGGTCGCCGCGCGGGACGGGGTGCGCAACGTGCCGCCGGACCGGCTGCAGGTGGCGCGCGCCCTGGGCGCCAGCGACTGGCAGGTGCTGCGCCATGTCGTGCTGCCGTCCGCGCTCCCGGAGGTGCTGATCGGCGCCCGGCTCGCCGCCGGCATCGTATACGGTACGCTGATCGCCGCCGAGATCATCGCAGGCTCCAACGGCATCGGCTGGATGATCATGGACGCCGGGCGCTTCCTGCGGTCGGACTACGTGTTCGCAGGCATTGCGATGATCGGGCTGGCAGGGATCGCCATTGACCGTATCCTGGTGCTGATCGAGCGTCGCGTGGTGCATTGGGCTGGACGGTAACCGCACAAAGGGATTTGCCATGAACGGTATGCGATTGACCCGGCGCGGCGCGCTGCTCGGCGCGGGCGCCGGCGCGTTGGCGGCGCGCGGGGCTTGGGCCGCGGCGCCAAACGGCGTCAACATCGGCTTCTTCACCGAGACCAAGCCGACGATGGTCGCCAAGGGCCTGGGCTGGTTCGAGGACGGCGCCGGCGCCAAGCTTGCCTGGACCGAGATGGGCAGCGGCGCCGACATCAACACCGCGATCACCGCCGGAAGCTGCGACATCGGCCTGGCGACCGGCTCGGTCGCCACCGCAGCCGGCATCAGCCAGGGGCTGCCGTTCCAGTTGATCGGCATCGTCGACAACATCGGGCCGGGCGAGGACATGACGGTCCGCACGGCGGCCAACATCAAGTCGCCCGCGGACTTCCGCGGCAAGAAGGTGGCGACGCCGTTCGGCTCCACCAGCCATTTCCGCCTGCTGGGCTTCCTCAAGACCAACGGCCTGACGCAGCGGGACGTGACGGTGCTGGACATGAAGCCCGCCGCCATCCAGGCCGCGTGGTCGCGCGGCGAGATCGACGCCGCCTACGTCTGGCCGCCGGCACGCAGCAAGATCGCCGAGAACGGCGGCACGCCCTACAAGACCTGGGACACGCTGGAAAAGGCCGGCTACGTCATCGCCGACCTGATCGTGGTCCGCACGGCGTTCGCGCAGCAGTACCCGGACGCCGTGGTGGGCTTCCTCAAGGCCTACGACCGGGCGCTGGCCATGTGGCAGGAGAAGCCGCAGGAGGCGGCGGTCATCGTGGCGAAGGAGGCCGGCGTGACCCCGGCCGTCGCGACCGCGGACATGAAGGAGTACGACTTCGTGCCGTTCAGCCAGCAGGCCGGGCCGCAGTGGCTGGGCGCGCCCGGCGCGCCGGGCAAGTTCGCCCAGGTGCTGAAGAACACCGCCGACTTCCTGGTGGAGCAGCGCAGCATCCGCAACGCGCCGGGCCTGGACGCCTTCCAGAAAGCGGTCAACACCGACTTCCTGCGCAAGGCGGTCGGGTGAGCGCAGCCTTTGTCGAGTTCGCCGGCGTCTCGGTCCGCTACGGGGCCGGGGCGTCGGCGGTGCAGGCGCTGGAGCGGGCGGACCTGGGCTTCGCCCGCGGGGACTTCATCTGCATCGTGGGCCCCTCCGGCTGCGGCAAGACGACGATGATGCAGACGCTGGCCGGGTTCCTGGCCCCCACGACGGGGATGGTCAGCCTGGACGGCCAGGCGGTGACGGGGCCGGGACCGGAACGCGGGGTGGTGTTCCAGCAGCCCGCGCTGTTCCCTTGGATGACCGTCGCCGGCAACGCGGGCTTCGGCCCGCGCATGCGGGGCGAGGCGCCGGCCGCCGCCGATGCCCGGGTGGAGCAATGGCTGCGCACGACGGGCTTGTGGGAGTTCCGCGCGCGCTACCCGTACGAGCTGTCGGGCGGGATGCAGCAGCGCCTCGCCATTGCCCGCGCCTTGTGCAACGAGCCCAAGGTGCTGCTGATGGACGAGCCGTTCGGCGCGCTCGACGCGCTGACGCGGGAGCGGATGCAGGAGGAGTTGCACGCTGTCTGGCGCCGCACCGGCATGACGGTGGTGTTCATCACCCACAGCGTCGAGGAGGCGGTCTATCTCGGCACCGAGGTCGTCGTGATGTCGCCCCGGCCCGGCCGCATCGTCGCCCGCCTGCCCATGCCCTTCGCTCGCGGCTTTGCCTCGGAGGGCATCCGCGCGGTCAAGAGCCGCCCGGACTTCGTGGCGGCGCGCGAGGAGGTATTGTCCCTGATCTGGGAAATGGCTGACCATTAGCGCCGCGGCAGAGCAAGGCGCCGGGGCGGGCCTGCGCTGAAAGCTTCCCTGGACGTCAGGGTTTCCGCGGCGGCGCCGTGCCGGCCTGCCAAAACTTGGCAGCTTCGCCCAGGAAGTCGATCACCACTCTGACCCGGTGCGGCGTCAGCCGGCGCTCGCGGCGCAATACGGACATCAGCATCTCGCCGGAGCGCCATTTCCCCAGCACCTCCACCACACGCCCGCGGCGCACGTCATCGAGCGCCAGCCACTCGGGCGCCCAAACGATGCCGTAGCCGCTGCAGGCCATGTCGTAGGCCGTCGAGCCGTCGTCGAATACGATGCGGGCGTGAGGGTCGAACACGATGCGGGCCTGGGCGTCATGGCGCACGGCCCCGCCCTCGTCACTGGCAGTAGGGTCCTGGAAGCGCCAGGCGCCCACCCGTCCGGTGGCGCTGTTGCGGAAGCCGATCAGGTCGTGGCCGGCCAGATCGTCCGGGCACGAGGGCGCGCCGCGGCGCGCGAGGTAGCCGGGCGTCGCATACGCGCACCATGGGGAGGAGAACAGCGCCTGGCTGACATGGCCGGGCAGGCCCGCAAGCGCGCCGGTGCGCAGCGCAAGGTCGACGCCTTCGTCGGCCAGATCGACCAAGTCGTAGCTCGCCTGGATCTCGACGTGGATTTCCGGGTGCGCGTCCAGCAGACGGGGCAGCACGGGCAGCAGACAGGCCCGTGTGAAGCCCGGCGGAGCGCTGATCCGGACGCGCCCGGCCCGGCCGCCATCGGCCGCCTGCGAAAGCGCCAGCCCAAGCCGCTCACAGCCGCGCAGCACGTCGCGCGCGTCGTCCAGCACCTGCTCGCCCTCGTCCGTCAGGGACAGGGCGTGGGTGGAGCGGTGCAGCAGCCGGACGCCATGCTCCGCCTCCAAGCGGCTGATCGCCTTGGACACGCCCGACGTGGTCATCCCAAGCCGGCGGCCCGCCTCGGCGAACGACCCGGCCTCGACCACGCGGACGAAGCACATGAGCTGAAGCAGCGATGTGGGGGTGAAGGATGTTGACACGGTGTCAACACTGCCTCGGCTCGGGCCGCGACTACAACCCTCCGGCCAGGCACGCCAACATACAGCCCTGCAGCTCAGCTCCAAACGCGGGCTCGATCCGCCACGCGAAGCTGGGTTCAGCCAACACCCTGAGGAGGCCTGCAATGCACGCATTGAAGATAGCTGTCCGGACGCTCTGCGTCATCCCGTTCGTTACTGGGGTCATCGACATCGTCAACGGCGTGGGTCTCCTCATCTTTGCCGGCGCGCACCTGGAGAGCATTGCGAGTGATCCGGTCCTGAACAGCCAAATCGGCTTCTGGGGCGCGATCTGGCTTGGCTTCGGCGTCATCCTCTGGCGGGCGGGCGCGCACCTGCGGGACGAGGCGGACCTGTTCCGCCTGCTCTGCGGCACCATCGCGCTCAGCGGCCTGGCCCGGCTCGGCTCCGCGTTCGCCTACGGCCTGCCTGGCCCAGTGCTCACGGCCGCGATGGCGGTCGAGATCGCCGCAGGGACGGGCTTCTTTCTCTGGCACGCATCCGCCTTGCGCCATCCCAACCTGGCCGTGGCGGCGCAGCCTTCCTTGCCATAGCCGCCTGGCCGCGGCGCAGCCGCTATGCACGCCGCCTGAACGGATGCTTCTGAGCAGGCCGTGAGCGTGGTGGAATGGCTGTTGCACAACCCCCATGTCTCTCAATGAGAGCGAGCCAGGCACAACGACACGGCAATCAGGACGATTGATGGACGACCAGCGCGAGATCACGAGGCGGCCCGAGGATGAACAGGACCTTGCCGTCACGAGGCCGCGAACCCCGCCTGCCAGCGACGCTGACCCCGGCAGAAACAAGTCCGATGAAAAGGACAAAAAGGGCGGCAGTCAGGATAAGAAAGAGTCCGACAACAAACAAGACGGCGACGGGGACGGCAAGGGCAAGAAGAACTCCCGCCTTCCCTTGATCATCCTGGGCATTGTCGTCGTCATCGCGGCGATCGGCGGCGGGATCTGGTGGTTCCTGCACCGCAACCAGACCAACACCGACGACGCCTACACCGAGGGCCGCGCCGTCCTGATCGCCCCCCAGGTCAGCGGCTACGTCGTGACCCTGGCCGTCAACGACAACCAGTTCGTCCACAAGGGCGACCTGCTGGTGCAGATCGACACCCGGCCCTACGTCGCCGCCCGCGACCAGGCCCAGGCCCAGGTCCTGGCGGCCCAGGCGCAGCTTGAGAACGCGAAGGCCAACCTGGATCTGGCCAATGACACTTTCCCGGCCCGGCTGCGCCAGGCGCAGGCGCAGGCGGAGCAGGCCCGCGCCCAGCAGGAGAAGGCGCAGGCAGACCTGAAGCGCCAGCGCAACATCGACCCCCGCGCCACCACGCAGCAGGACATCGACGCCGCCGTGGCCGCGGCGCGCGTCGCCGGCGCCACCACAGGTTCGCAGCAGGCCAACGTGGACATCAACCGACCGGTCCAACTGAACATCGACCTGGTCAAGTCCCAGGTGCAGCAGGCGGAGGCGCAGGTCGCCCAGGCGCAGGCGACGCTTGAGCAGGCCGACCTGAACCTGGACTACACCCACATCGTGGCGCCGCAGGACGGCCGGGTGACCCGGCGCAACGTGGAGATGGGCAACTACCTGCAATCCGGCGCCCAGATCATGGCGCTGGTGACGCCGGAAGTCTGGGTGACGGCGAACTTCAAGGAGAGCCAGTTGACCCGCATGCGGCCGGGGCAGCGGGTGGAGTTCGAGGTCGATGCCTATCCGAGCCTCAAGCTGCGCGGCCACGTCGATTCCATCCAGCTCGGCTCCGGCTCCCGCTTCAGCGCCTTCCCGGCGGAGAACGCGACGGGCAACTTCGTGAAGATCGTGCAGCGGGTGCCGGTGAAGGTGGTGATCGACGAGGGCCTCGACCCCAACCAGCCCTTGCCGCTCGGCCTGTCGGTCGTGCCCACGGTGTTCTTCGAGTGAGCGAGGCCGCCGGCGCCCAAGGCACCGACAAGCGGAGCGGCGAAAAGCAGCAGTGGAAGTCCACCCACAACCCGTGGCTGGTCGCCGTGGTGGTGACGCTTGGCGCCTTCATGGAGGTGCTGGACACCACCATCGTCAACGTGTCCCTGCCGCACATCGCCGGCAACCTCGCGGTCGGGTATGACGAGGCGACCTGGGCGCTGACCTCCTACCTGCTGGCCAACGGCATCGTGCTGACGATCTCCGGCTGGCTCAGCAGCGTGTTCGGGCGCAAGCGGTATTTCCTGCTGTGCATCGCCGGGTTCACGGCCTGCTCCTTCCTGTGCGGCGCGTCCACCAGCCTGGGCGAGCTGGTCATCTTCCGCCTGCTGCAGGGCTTCTTCGGCGGCGGGCTGCAGCCGAACCAGCAATCCATCATCCTCGACACCTTCGCGCCGTCGCAGCGGGGCAAGGCGTTCGCGATCACGGCCATCGCCACCATCGTCGCCCCGGTGCTGGGGCCGACCCTGGGCGGCTTCCTCACCGACACGTATTCCTGGCGGTGGGTGTTCTTCATCAACGTGCCGATCGGGGCGGCCACCTTCTTCGCCGTGCAGGCGCTGGTGGAGGACCCGCCCTGGGCCAAGGCCCGGCCGGCCGGGGTGGACTACATCGGGCTGTCGCTGATCACCCTCGGGCTTGGCTGCCTGGAGGTGGTGGCCGACCGCGGGGAGGATGACGACTGGTTCGGGTCCAACTTCATCTTGACCATGTTCATCCTGGCGATGCTCGGCATTGCCGGGGCGGTTGCCTGGCTGCTGGTGGCAAAGAAGCCGGTGGTGAACCTCCGGGTGCTGGCGGACCGCAACTTCGCGCTGGGCTGCCTGATGATCGCGGCCATGGCCACGGTGCTGTATGCCAGCGCCGTGGTGATCCCGCAGTTGGCGCAGCAGCAGCTCGGCTACACCGCGACCTGGGCCGGGCTGATCCTGTCGCCGGGCGGGGTGGTGGTGATCTGCCTCATCCCGATCGTGGGGCGGCTCACCAGCATCGTGCCGCTCAAGTACATCATCGCGACCGGCTTCTTCATCATGGGATGCTCGCTGGTCTATTCGCACTACCTGGTGCCCGACATCGACTTCAAGACGCTGGCCTACATGCGCGCCGCGCAGACGGCCGGGCTGGGCTTCCTGTTCGTGCCGATCAGCACCATCGCCTTCTCGACCTTGCCGCGGACCGCGAACGCCGACGCCTCGGCGCTGTTCACCATGTTCCGCAACTACTTCGGCTCGCTTGCCATCTCCGCCGCGACGGCGCTGGTGACGGAACGCAGCCAGGTCCGGCAGGCCCACCTCGTCTCGCACACCTCGCCGCTGGACCGCGGCTACTCGATGACCATGAACCAACTGCAGGGCGCCTTCCTGGCCCAGGGCAACCCCGCCGGGGGGACCGCCCAGCAGGCGACGAACTGGCTGTATCAGCAACTCCACGCGCAGGCGTCGATCCTCGCGTACAGCGACGTATTCATGATCACCGCCGTCATGTCCTTCCTGATCATCCCGTTCTGCTTCCTGATGTCGGGCACCACCGGGGGCGGCAGCAAGCCGGGGGGGCATTGACGCCGTCCTACTAACGGTCAGGCGACCTGGAAGCCGTGGGCGAAGGGGTCGCGGCTGTCGATGAAGACCGTGTTGTGGCCGGTCAGCCGTGCCCAGCCGGCGACCGAGGGCACGATGGCGTCGATCCCGCCGACGCTGGCCCGCGCCTCGACCCGGCCGTGGAACAGCGAGCCGATGATGCTCTCGTGCACGAAGGCGTCGCCGGGCTGCAGCCGGCCTTGCGCCGCCCATTGCGCCATCCGCGCCGAGGTGCCGGTGCCGCAGGGCGAGCGGTCGATCGCCTTGTCGCCGTAGAACACGGCGTTGCGCGCCGTGGCCTCCGGATGGAGCGGCGCGCCGGCCCAGAGCAGGTGGCGCAGGCCGCGGATGTCCGGGCGCTCCGGATGCACGAACTCATGCGCCGCCAACGCCTCCCGCAGCGCCAGGCTCCAGCGCACCAGGTCGGCCCCCGTCACGTCGGCGATGTCGCGGAACGCGGGCTGCGGGTCGATGATGGCGTAGAAGTTGCCGCCGTCGGCGACAGCGCCGGTACGGCCGCCCCGGCCGGGGCCGCCCACGCCCACGCCGCTGCTGTGCAGGAACGACGGCACGTTGGTGATCCGCACCTCCTCGACGTGCTCGCCCTCTTGCCGGTATGCGGCCCGCACCGGGCCGGCCGGGGTGTCCAGCCACAGTTCGCCCGGCGTGCGCGGGCGCGCCAGCCCGTGCTCCAGCGCCATCGTCACGGTGCCGATGGCGCCGTGCCCGCACATCGGCAGGCAGCCCGTCGTCTCGATGAACAGCACGCCGATGTCGCAGTCGTCGCGGGTCGTGGGATACAGGATCGCGCCGGACATCAGGTCGTGCCCGCGCGGCTCGAACATCAGCCCGGTGCGGACCCAGTCATACTCGGCGATGAACTGCGCCCGGCGCTCCAGCATGGAGCCGCCCCGGAGCGGCGGCGCGCCGCCGGCCACCAGGCGCACCGGGTTGCCGCAGGTGTGGCCGTCCAGGCAGAAGAAGGTATGGCGCGACATTCAGCAGGTCCTCCTCAAAAACGGGCCGGCCGGAACGGGCCGAGCGGCAGGGGCGGCGGGCGCCCGGCGATCAGGTCCGCGACGATGCGCCCGGTCGCCGCCGACTGCGTCAGGCCGAGGTGGCCGTGGCCGAAGGCATACACCACGCGCGGCGTCATGGAGGCCGGGCCGATCACCGGCAGGCTGTCCGGCAGCGACGGCCGGAACCCCATCCACTGCCGCCCGCCCTCCGTTTGCAGCCCCGGGAGGAAGGCCGCCGCGTGCCGCAGCATGGCGTCGGCGCGGGCCATGTTGGGCGGTCGCTTCAAGCCGCCGAGTTCGACCGCGCCGCCGACCCGCACCCCCGTGCTGAGCGGCGTGACTACGAAGCCGTGCCCGCCGAAGATGAGCTGGCGCCTCAGGTCGAAGGCGCCGGGCGGCAGGGTGGTGTTGTAGCCGCGCTCGGTCTCCAGCGGGATGCGGTCGCCGAGCGCCCGGGCCAGCGGGCGCGCCCAGGCGCCGGCGGCGATCACGGCGTGGCGGGCCGCCAACGCCGTGCCGTCCGCGAAATGCACGCTGACGCCGCCCTCCGCCGGCGCCACCCTCCGCACGTCGCGCGTTTCCACCTGCCCGCCGCGCGCCGCCACGTGCTCCGCAAGGCGGCAGGCGACCTCGTACGGGTCGGAGACGGTCTGCCAGCCTGGCACGAAGGTGGCGGCGACGAAGCGGGGGTGCAGGCCGGGCTGCAGCTCGGCGAGGCGCCGGCCGCGCACGTGCTCGAAGGCGATGCCGTGCCGGGCGCGGGCCTGCCAGCCCGGCATGGCGTCCGCCAGCTCCGCCTCGCTCGCATACAACTGCAACGAACCGTCATGCCGGACCATGTGCCCGGCGCCGGCCCGGCCGAGCATCCCCGGCGCCTCCGCCGCCGCCAGCGCCATCAGCCCGGCCTGCGCCGCGAGGCTCGCCGCCGCCTGGTCCGCCCGGCCCGCGCGCCAGAACCGGACCAGCCAGGGGAGGATCGCGGGCAGGTATGCCGGCGGGATGGCGAGCGGCCCCAGCGGGTCGAGCAGCCAGCGGGGCGCCTGCCGCATGATGCCGGGCGAGGCGAGCGGCAGGATGTCCGAGAACGCCAGCGCCCCGGCGTTGCCCCCGCTCGCCTCCCGTGCCACGCCGCGGCGGTCGAGCAGCACGACCTGGCGCCCGTCGTCCTGCAACGCGGCGGCAACCGCCAGGCCGACGATCCCGGCACCGATGACGGCGACGTCGTGAATGGTGCTCGGCTCCGTTGTCATCTCACTCCTAGAAACGTAGCCAAGGCGCGGCTCACGCTCGCAAGCGTTGCCTCGTCCAGCCGTCCGGTGCGCGCACCGGCCCTGGTGCGCGGAATCGTCGTCGCCTTGTCCACCATCACCTGCGGCCGTAGCCGCAGCCCCGTATCGCCGCCCGGCTCCACCGTGATCCGGATGGGAGGCATGTCGTGCAGTTCGCTGGTCAACGGCAGCACGGTCAGCGATGGATGCCCGGCGTAAAGGTCCGCTTGCACCATCAGCGCCGGCCGCGGCTTCCCGTGGTCGCCGGAGCTGACGACCGTCACCAGGTCGCCCCGCGTCACGCCGTCCAGCCCTCGGTGTCCGACACGTCCTCGATCCAGCCCATCACCGCCGCCTCGTCGCTGCCCGGGTCGGCCGCGCTCTCAGCCAAACGTCGGGACTGGCGACGCGCCTCGGCCGCAGCCGCCCGGTCCTGCTGCCGTTCCACGTAGCCGCGCATGAAGTCCCGCAGCACCTGCCCGGCCGGTTTGTCCTCCTTGGCCGTGGCGGCCGTGAAGGTCGCCTTCTCCGGGTCCACTCGGAAGTTGAAGCTGTCTACCTTGGGACGCCCGCTGGCCCGCGGCATGGCATCGTCCTCGCAATTATGTAAATACTTTGCGCGCGTAATGCAGTTGCATCACTCCGTCCAGCATGGACCGAGCCGAACAATCGCCCCGGCACAGCCCGCAGCAGCGCCTTGGCGGCCGTCAGCTTACCGCTTGCATGTACTGCCGGCCCCATGGGTCTCGGCAAGCAATTGGCAATGCAAGTGTTCCTGCGTGGACCCTACGCAGAAACGCGCGTCGCCAAGCCGGCGGCCAGCGTGCATCATCTCCTGGACGGCGCCGCATCCTTAGAGGCTGCAGGCATTTTCCGCATGCGCCAAGCCGTCCAAGGGTGGCGTTGCCAGAAAGGTGTGGCGCTGCCCATCATCGAAACGCATCGGAAAGGCCCTCCATCCATGCACCAAGCCGGCCCGGCGCTCTGCGCCGCCCCTGCGGTCCCCGCCGCGGCCCCGCCGCTGTCCCGCCGCCGGGCGGCGCTCGCGCGGTTCGATGACCTGGCGCAGCGGTCAGGCGACCTGGAGCTGATCCTCCAAGAAGCCTGCCGGAATGCGGCCGAGGGGGTCGGCGCCGGGTACGCGGGGATGCTGCAGTACCGCGCGGATGAGCGGGCCTTCGTGCTGCAAGCCGGGGTCGGCATGCAGGCCCGCCTCCTTGGACGGGCGCGGGTCGCGGCCGACCTCCGGACCCCGGCAGGGCTGGCCTGGCATGTCAACCAGCCGGTCCACTTCCGCCGCCTCCCGGCAGGCGGCCGCATCCAGGCGCCGGACGCCGTGGCCGGACAGGGCGTGCGCCGGCTGGTCAGCGTGCCGGTCCCTGGGGACGGCGAGGCGGCGTTCGGGGTGCGGGAGGTCGGACGCGCCGGGCCGGGCGAGTTCGCCCAGCACGACCTGCTGTGCCTGCGGGCGCTGGCCGACGGCGTCGCCGCGGCCGTGGGGCGGCACGCCGACCGGGCCAGCCGCGCGGACCGGGCGGCGCTGGCCGCCGAGCGGCACGGGACCCGGGGCGATGCCGGCGGAGGGGGGCGTGCCGCCGCCGTCCTGGATGCGGGGAAGCGCCATCAGGGCTTGGCCTTCAGCGGCTTGCAGCAGGACACCCAGATACCAGCCGGAAGCGGTTAGGTTTTGGCCTCTCCCGCCGCCCTCGCCGTGCGCCCCTTGCACCATCCTGACCGCTTCTGCCGCGCAGCGGCCGGCGCGCAAGGCAGAAGGGGGACCGGCCATGTCCGGTGAGGACGGCAGGGCCGCGCGGCAGCAGGCCGCCGAAGCCAGCGTCGCAGGCTTCAAGCAGGACCTCGGCCCGTTCGTCGTCGCCGCCGAGGCGACGCGCATGCCGATGGTGTTCACCGACGCCCAGGCGCCGGGCAGCCCGATCATCTTCGTCAACCAGTCCTTCCTCCGCCTGACGGGGTATGACGAGCACGAGGTGCTGGGCCAGGACTTCGATTTCCTGATGGAGCGCGGCACCGACCCCGAGGCGCTGGCGGAGCTGCGCACGGCGTTCGCGGGCGGGCGCGACCTGGAGACGCAGGTCTGCTGCCGCCGCAAGGACGGGAGCGCGTTCTGGGTCACGGTGTTCGTCAGCCCGGTCCGGGACGCGGCGGGCGCCGTCGTGCAGCATTTCGCCTCGTTCGTGGACATCACCCGGCTCAAGGAGAAGGAGGACCGCCTGCAGTTCCTCCTGGACGAGCTGAGCCACCGCACGCAGAACACGCTGGCCACCGTGCTGTCGATCGCCCGGCAGACGCTGCGCGGCGCCGCGGACAGCCTGGCGGCCGAGGTCTTCCTGGGGCGCATCCTGGCGCTGTCGGAGGTCCACGGCCTGCTGGGCCGCACGGGCTGGGAGGAGGTGGGCCTCCGGGACGTGATCGGCCAGGCATTGCAGCCGTTCGGCCTCGATGGCCGCGAGGCCGCCCGGTTCTCGGTCACGGGCGGCGACGTGCGCCTGCCACCCAAGACGGCCCTGACCCTCGCCATGGTGTTCCACGAGCTGGCCACCAATGCGGCGAAGCATGGCGCGCTCTCGGCCGCTGGCGCCGGGCGCATCGACATCTCCTGGCAGCCTGAGCCGAAGCGGCCGGGCGACTGGCTGCGGCTGCGCTGGGAGGAGCGGGGCGGGCCGCCGGTGGCGCCGCCCGGCCGCCGGGGCTTCGGGTCGCGCCTGATCGAACGCGCCCTGGCGCAGGAGCTGGATGGCGAGGTCCGCCTGGACCATGCGCCTGCCGGCCTGGTCTGCGAGATCGTCATGCCGGCCCCGCGAGGAAGCGGGTGGCCGGGCGATGGATAGACCCTTCGCCGGCTGCCGCGTGCTCCTGGTGGAAGACGAGATGATGGTGGCCTGGGCGCTGAAGGACGTGCTGTCCGACTGGAGCTGCACGGTGGTCGGCCCGGCGGCCCGCGTCGGCCAGGCCTTGGCGATGCTCGAAGCGGAGGCGGTGGACATCGCGCTGCTCGATGTCAGCCTCGACGGGGAGGCGAGCTACCCGGTCGCCGACGCGCTCGCCGCGCGGGGCGTGCCCTTCGTCTTCCTGACCGGCTACGGCAGGAACAGGCTGCCGGGCCGCTACCAAGCCTGTCCGGTGCTGCAAAAGCCGTTCAGGGTTCCTGCGCTGGGCGACGCGCTCGCGGCCCTGCTGGCCTCCAGGAGCCGCGCCCCGACCTGAATCCGCCTACCGCGCGCGCAACTGCGTGCGGACCCAGTCGCCGGCCTCCGCAAGCGTGCCGAACAATGGCGGGACCGGCACGGCACAGGGTCCGAAGCCGGCCTCCATCTGCCAGCCGGACAGCCCCGTCCCGCCCGGTTCGGCCCCGCCTTGCTCGCCTTGGAGGCCCGCGACGCGCACCAGCACCGCGACCAGGCGGCCATCGGCCAGGATCAGGCGGCCGTTCTCGTCAGGGCTCGACGTGTTCACGAGGATCGGCCGGCACCCCAGCGCCGGCAATGGCTGGCTTGGTCCGGTATCGCACAATCCAAGGTTGCGCATCTGCCGCTTGCTGCGGACCAGATCGCGTAAATCAATCTTCATGGCTGCCATTCGAGCCAATTGGTCGCTCAGGGCCGTGGGAACAACCACCTGGAATTGCAGGGCGGCAACGAACTTTGAACATCTTCCATCGACCCTTAAACGAGCGAAACGCAGCAGCAAAGTGCTTTTCCATCCTTGGTCAGCATCCGCATCAAGATTCAGCCTAGGCTCGGCATCGAATAGAGAAACCGGAACAATAATCCAGTCATGCAGGGCTTATGGTCTGATAATGAGGGCCAGCCTGCATTTCCAGTGTTTGGTCAGGCATTGATGTCATGCGAAAACGTGTACGTAAGATGCAAATATTGTTGTTCATGCAGCCTCAGTATTTCTGGTAGGCCTCATCGTGCGACACGCGCTTGCCGTGTCGCGAGACGTTTCCTCCCATAAATTTGGCGGCATCTTCGGGTGCCGCTCTTTTTGTCCTGTGCTTCGCCGCGGGCGCGTTGGCCGGGGCCGGCCAAAAGGGCCAGGCAGGTATTCTCATGTCCGGAAAAGGCGGGCATACTCTCGATGGCGTGAACGGGTCACGCGCTCCTCCCCTCCATCCGGGGGCGGGAACATCCCTGGGCAGCGGCCGTGCGGGACCGCACGATCACCTTCGTGCAAGGCACGACAGTTGCGGCCGTGCCGATGCACGAGGTGGGCGATGCTGGACTGGGACGACTTGCGCTTCTTCCTGGCCGTCGCGCGGCACCGCACCTTGGCCGCGGCGGCCAAGCACCTGCACGTCACGCAATCCACGGTCGGCCGGCGCCTGGCCACGCTGCAGGAGGGCATGGGCGTGCGGCTGCTGCAGCGCACGGCAGACGGCTACGTCCTGACCTCGGCTGGCGAGAGCATCCGCCTGCACGTCGAGCGGATCGAGGCGGAGGCGTCGCTGGCCGAGCGCGCCGTGGCCGGGCAAGACGTCCGCCTGGAAGGGCTGGTGCGCGTCGCCAGCTCGCAACTGCTGACGGGCCACCTGCTGGCGCCCAGCTTCGCCGCCCTGCACGCCCACCACCGCGGCATCGTCATCGAGGCCCTGCCCGACCTGCCGGGCGAGCCGCTCGCGACCCAGGACGCCGACATCGCCGTGCGGCTGCGGCCGTTCGAGCATCCGGACGTGGTGGTGCGCAACATCGGCGCCGTCGCCTTCGGCCTTTACGGCTGCCTGGCCTACCTCGCGCGCCAGGGCGAGCCAGACCTGCGCAGCGGTTGCCTGGGGCACCAGCTTATCGCCCCGCCCGACGGCCACGGCCATTCCGCGCAGGCCGCCTGGCTGGGCGAGCATGCCGGGCGGGCGCAGGTGGTGCTCAAGGCCGACAGCTACGAAACCCAGTACTGGGCCGCCTACTACGGCGGCGGCCTTGCCTTGCTGCCGTGCTTCCGGGCGGATGCGGAGCCGGCGCTGCACCGCCTCCGGACGCCGACGCCGGTTCCCTCTGCCGA
>CAXUJE010000036.1:0-6370 GCA_964251035.1 uncultured Acetobacteraceae bacterium | reverse complement strand
ACGCCGACGCCGGTTCCCTCTGCCGAGATCTGGCTCGGCGTGCGCCGCGAGGACCGTCACGTGCCGCGGGTGCGGATGGTGCTGGACTGCATCGCCGAGGCGGTGCGCAGCCGGGCCTCGGTGCTGAACCCCGCAGAGCCTCCTGACGAGGAGGCCTGAGCCACGGCGTCATGCGGCGGCCGGCCCGGCGGCGAGGGTGCATGCGTTTCTGCGCGGGCCTCAAGCAAAAATACATGTCGCAAAATGTTAGGTTCAGCGGCATGATAGCTTGTCACAGAATAAAAACAAGATGATGCAAGTTTATTGAGACTCTTTCAATATTCGTTTGAAGCTATAGCTTAAGAAAGTATAGCAGTATTACGTCTGCGCAACGCTGATGAGCTGTGACGAGATAAAACCCAGTAAAATTTACTCGGCACCTTGCGGAAATGCACTTGCACCGCACGTGGCCTAAAGATTTTACAAGGGTAAGCTATAATGTTAGTCGGAGCGGCATACCGTCATGCAAGGCGACTTGCTCGTTTGGGTGCAAGCCTTGCTTGGCAGTAGTCCCCGTGAGGCGGCAGAGGCCATCGCTGATGACCAATCACCTCGCTTCCATGTGCTGGCCAAGCACTTCTCGGCATTCGCGCCCTTGTCGGATGCAGAGGTGCAGCTCTTGCGCGGCCTCGCCAAGACCGCCCAGCACCATCCTCCCCACCGGGACCTCCACGCGGCGGAAGCACTGCTTCCGCCACCGCGCATGATCGTCGCGGGCTGGGCCGCCCAATACTGCATGCTCCCCGACGGGCAGCGGCAGATCATCAGCCTGCGGCTGCCCGGAGACCTCGCCGGGCCGCCGGGCCGGTCGCACATGCCCGCGTCCTGCGCCGTGGCGGCGCTCACCGGGCTTGAAACGGTCAACGCGCAGCCGCTTGTCGAGGCGGCCGACGATGCCGACCCGGCCCATCCCGGCCTGGCCCATGCCGTCCGCGCCATGGCGCTCCTGAACGACGCGCTGCTTTGCAACCAGATCGTGCGCTTGGGCCGGCAAAGCGCAGGCGGGCGGCTCGCGCACCTGATGCTGGAGCTCCATGGACGCTTGGGGCGCGTGGGGCTGGCGGGCGGCAACGGCTTCGCGATGCCGCTGGCGCCGGACGTGCTCGCCGACGTGCTGGGCCTCAGCGTCGTCCACGTCAACCGGGCCATGCAGCAACTGCGCCGCGACGGCTTGCTGGAGGTGGAAGACGGGCGGGTGCACCTGCTGCAGCCAGGGCGGCTGCAAGCCTTGGCGGGCTGGGCCATGACATGAACCCCATGGACGAGGCGGTCCCATCCTGGCGCGCCGGCAGCATCCGTGCGGACATGGGCGGCAAGTGCGTGCAGACTGAGCCGGCCGGAAATGGAGAGCCTAATACCAGCCGCCCTATCGGGCGACCGGTATCAGAGTCGTTTTTGGCGCGCGGCCGCCCCACCAACCCCGCGCGCATACCGGTCAGCCCAAAGGGCTGCCGGTATAAGCCATAACTTGACCTATGGCGCATGCCACGCTGCCAACATGAAAGGACTGCGATGTCTGACTTCAAAGCCTGGGATGGCTGCCCCGAGCATCCCGAGAGGAGCGGGTGGCACTGGATCGAAGACGCGGACGGCCTGCGGCCCCTGCTCTGGCGCGGCGGCGACTGGCCCGAACGCATGGACCGGGGCGAATGGCAGGACGGCTACGCGGTGCTCAGCCCCCGTGACCTGAGCCGCGGGTCCTACCATGGCCCGGTCGCGATGACGCCCCGCCTGGCGGCCCTGTGCCGAAGCAGCATGCTCCTGCTCGCCTCCTAGGCCACCACAGCCGGCTCTAGCCCATGCCGGCCCGCGCATGGCGGCAGCCGGACGCCGCTGCTACGTCAGCAATATGGGCCGGAAGGCTTTCAGGATGGAGACGGACGCTTTCCTAAGCTCGGCCGGTGCGCTCCGCGCATCCAACGTCCTCGCGTGCCCCATGGCGCCGACCCTGAGGAAGGCGACGGGCCAAGGACCGAACAGCCTGACGTGGACCACAGTACGCTGCAGCACCAGAACCCTGTCGTGGCGTTGGTCGCGCGCGATCCTGGAGTAGAGGTTTCCGACCGCAGCCGACGGCCCCTCGATGACGTGGGCGAACATGCTTCCGTCCGTCATCAAGGCGCCGGAGATTTCGTGTAAAGGGTTGTGAAACCGGCTGTGACCGAGGATGTGGCGAAGATCGCGCTCAAATTCTGATTTGTCTTCGGAATGGACTGCATGGCTGCAGTAGATAAGTTGCACAATATCGAAACTGGAGTCCATTTTCCTATACAACGTGAGTTTTGTAGATTGCTGTACGAATATCAATTTGCCCATGATGTTGACTTGATTGCATGAGATGTCATCAGGAACGTTGTGGGTTGACGAAATCTTGTCCCAGGGCCGTTGGGTCCGGGGAGCAAGACAGCGAAAAACTTGCGTGATGGATGCTTCGCCAGTCCGTGCCTGTTTTAGATTGGATCTCGGCGCTGAACCAAGCTGCCAGCGGCTTGAGCCTGCGATGTCGAAAAGTCAGGCCTGACTGCCGATGCAGACCCGGGCAGCGCCGGCCTGACCCAACGCGACGGCTCCGTCACCCGTGCCGCGCCGATCTCGCGCCGTTGTGCGGGCGCCATGGCGCGCTTGCGCTCCGCCCGGTCCAGTTCCAGCCCAGACGCCGTTTCCTTAGTAGGCGCCGGCGACCTCGCAGCCGGCGCGGTTCACCATGTGAGCGTCCGACGTGGCTTGTCGCCAAGTCCCATCACGTCGCCGCTTGGTTGCAAATGCGATCACCCAAGGGTAGCTGCGGCCTTGCGGCGCCCGGCCCATATGCCGGGCCGGCATCCTATGGGGACCCCTGCCATGAACGACCGCGCCACCTGGACCGCGTTCCTGCTGATGTGCTTCGCCCTTGTCGGGCTGACCGGCCTGTTCGCGACCTATGCCACCACCGTGCCGTGGGAGCGCGCGCTGATCCGCACCGGCGTGCTGGACCAGGTGCTGGCCGCCAGCCGCGCGCCGGACGCGGAGGCGCGGCTTTCCGCCCTCCGTCCCGCGCTCGGCCCGGACGCCGACGCCGTGCTGTCCGGCCCCGGCGAGCTTTGGGACCGCGTGGCGGCGAGGCGGCTGGTCGTGCTGGACGAGCAGGGGCGGGAAGCGCGCAGCGTCGCGCACCGGGTCCGCATCATGGTGGGGACCGTGACCCTGATGGCCGGACTGCTCGGCGCGGGGATGATGGCCTGGGCGGCGCGCCGGACGGGGGCGGGCGCTCCCGACCCGGGCGGGGCCAGGGCGCGCGAGGCCGGCTGAGCCGCGTACCCCGTTGCAGCAGGCGAACCGCCGATGCCATCCAGCCGTTCAGCCATCAGGACCCCACCACCCAGGCGCCAGGCAGCAGCGCCGGGCAGCGATACATCTGGGCCGGCCCGGACAGCGCCGACGTGGCGACCAACCTGCCTGACCCCGGGCAGCGTGGGCGGGCGCAGCTATTCGCGCACGCACTTCAACGGGCAGCCCATGCAACCCCCGCCGCGGCGCGCGTTCTGACGGGGCAACCCCAAGGAGGACCGCCATGAAGCAGCCGCACACCGAGGAAAGCATCGAACACACCGACGGCCAGCAGGACACCGGCAACCACAAGAAGCCCGGCGCGCCGGACGCCGGCGGCGCGGACAAGCTCGGCGGCACCCGCGCCGGCGCCGAGAACCTGGAGCACGCGAAGGGCCAGGAACCGCCGAAAAGGCCGGTCTGACCCCTGGGTCCGGGACCGCCGCCCGCCTGGCGGTCCCGCCTCGCCACGCCTATTTTCGCCCCGCCCCCGGGCGACACTTGAACCAGAATACCCTGGGGCCACGTCCTTCGCATGAACCGCATCCCGCCTGTGATCGACATGGCTCCCGACGGCACCTTCCGCACCCGGCCACCCGGCATGCGCGCGCCGCTGTCGTTCAAGCTGCTGCTGGGGGCCACCATCGTGGCCGTGCTGGCAGGCGCCGCCGCGGTGGCCGCACTGGCGCTGTGGATCGCGGCGCTGCTGCTGCCGGTGGCGGTGATCGCCGTCGTCGTCGCCTGGGGCGCCTACAAGTACCGCGCCTGGCGCCGTGGCGCGTCCGGCGGCGCGCGGTCGGTGTATTACCGCACCCGCTGAGCGCGGCCCACGCGGAGTTTGATTTCCTAAGAGTTATGACCCATGACTGCCGGCATGACCCGACACGCGCCGCCGCAGGCTAGGATCTCCACCGGGACTGCCGGCCTCGACGCCATCCTGGGCGGCGGGATCGACCCCGGCCGCGTTTACCTGATCGAGGGAACGCCCGGCACCGGCAAGACGACGCTGGCGCTCAGCTTCCTGCTTGAGGGCGTCCGCCAGGGTGACGGCACGCTTTACGTCACGCTTTCGGAGTCGGAGGGCGAGCTGCGCGCCGTCGCCGCCAGCCACGGCTGGGACCTGGACGGCATCGACATCTTCGAGCTTATCACGGAGGCCGGGCTGGACGGGGAAGCCGAGCAGAGCGTGCTGCATCCGGCGGAGCTTGAACTGGGCGAGACGGCGCGCGCCGTGATGGACCGGGTGCGGGCGGGCAACCCGGCCCGCGTCGTGTTCGACAGCCTGAGCGAAATCCGGCTCCTGGCGGAGAACCCGCAGCGTTACCGCCGCCAGGTCCTGGCGCTCAAGTATTTCTTCGGGCAGCAGGGCTGCACCGTCATGCTGCTTGACGACCGCTCGACGGAGCCGTCGTCGAGCAGCGCCGACCTCAAGCTGCACAGCATGGCGCACGGCGTGGTGACGTTGGAGCAGGTCGCGCTGGACTACGGGGCGGAGCGGCGGCGGCTGCGCGTGGTGAAGCTGCGGGGCAGCCGGTTCCGCGGCGGCTACCACGACTTCACCATCCAGCGGGGCGGCCTCGCCGTCTACCCGCGCCTGGTCGCCAGCGAGCACCACAGCCTGTTCGACCACGCCCCGGTCAGCGCCGGCAACCCCGAGCTGGACCAGTTGCTGGGCGGCGGCCTCAACCCCGGCACCAACACGCTGCTGATCGGCCCGTCCGGCACCGGCAAGACGACCACCGCCACCTGCGCGCTGGTCGCGACCCTGCGCCGGGGCGGGCGCGCGGCGTATTTCCTGTTCGACGAGGGGCTGCCCACGCTGCTGGCCCGCTCGGCGGCGCTCGGCATGGACCTGCGCCCCTTCGTCGAGAACGGCCAGCTCGCCCTCCGCCAGATCGACCCGGCCGAGATGTCGCCGGGCGAGTTCGCCCACCACGTCCGCCATGCGGTGGAGGAGGACGGCGCGCGCTTCGTCGTCATCGACAGCCTCAACGCCTACCTGCAGAGCATGCCCGGCGAGAAGTACTTGGTGCTGCAGATGCACGAGCTGCTGACCTACCTCAACCAGCAGGGCGTCATCACGCTCATGGTGATGGGCCAGCACGGCATCATCGGCCAGGTCACGGCGGCGGTGGACCTCAGCTACCTCGCGGACTGCATCGTGCTGATGCGCTACTTCGAGGCCGACGGCGCGGTGCGCAAGGCGATCTCGGTGATGAAGGCCCGCACGGCGAACCATGAGTGCATGATCCGCGAGATCGTCGTCGGCCCCCAGGGGATCACCGTGGGCGCCCCCCTCAAGGGCTTGTACGGCGTGCTCGGCGGCGTGCCGGTCTGGGACGGCCTGCCCAGCCCGGTGGTCGCCCCAATCGAGGAGGCGATCTGAGATGGGGCGATCCGAGATGGCGGGACCTTAGGGATGGCCGTCCGGCCGGTCCTGATCCTCGCCCCGCGCGGGCGCGACGCCGAGGTGGTCGGCCAGGTGCTCGCCCGCGCCGGCATCGCAGCAACGCCGGCCCCGGACGTGGCCGCCGTCATCGGAGGCCTGGACGCCTGCGCCGCCGTGGTGGCGACGGAGGAGGCGCTGGCCGGCCCGGACCTCGACCGCCTGCTCGGCCTCGCCGCGGCGCAGCCCACCTGGTCCGACCTGCCGTTCCTGGTGCTGGCGACCAAGCAGCCCGGCCCCCGCTCCCCGCGCCACGTCGCGATCCTGGAGGGCTTGGGCAACGCCATCCTGCTGGAGCGCCCGCTGAATGGCGAAAGCCTGGTCAGCGCCGCCCGCGCGGCGTTGCGCGCCCGCAGCCGGCAGCTCGCGGTGCGCGACCTCAACGCCACGCTGGAAGCGCGGGTGCAGGAGCGCACGCAGGCCCTCGCCGCCAGCGAGGCGCAGGCCCGCGCGATCTTCGAGAGCTTCCCCGAGTGCATGTTCACCGTTTGCGTCACCGGGGACGGCGGCTTCCTGTTCGAGGGCGCGAACCCCGCCGCCGAGCAGGCCGCAGGCCACCCCGCCGCCGCCATCGGGGGC
>CAXUJE010000035.1:0-27651 GCA_964251035.1 uncultured Acetobacteraceae bacterium | reverse complement strand
GCGGCGAAGGCGGACGCCGGGCCGAACCGCCGGGACGAGCGGCGGGAGCGGGCGGAGGCGCGGGTGCAGTTGGCGCCGCTGCGCCGGCAAGCGCGGGACGCGGAGGCGCAGATCGCCAAGCTGAACGCCGAGCGCGCCCGCATCGAGGCACGGCTCGCCGACCCGGCGCTGTACGCGCCGGGCCAGTCGCAGGCGGTGACGGAGGCGAACCAGCGCCTGGCCGCAATTGGACGCGAGATGGCGGCGGCGGAAAGCGCGTGGATGGCGGCAGAGGAGGCGCTGGAAGCGGCGGGTTAGCCCAGGCGGCCTTGCCCCCGCTTCCGCGCCGGCGTCACAGCCAGAACCGGGTGGTGAGCTGTTCCGACGTCACGTAGTCGCTCGTCGGTTCCACCTGCATGTCGGCGACGTGCTGCTGCAGGCCGATCTCGGTGAGCGACCAGCCCAGCATGGTCCGCACGTGCTCGTCGTAGCGGCCGCTGAGCGCGGTGGAACCGGGGTCGAGGTTGGTGATGAGCACCAGGCCGGTCGGCGGCGCGTCGAGCGTGGTGAAGGACAGGTCGGGCCGGGCGCGCCGCAGCAGCCGCGCGGTGCGCCACACGTCGCCAGCCCACCAGTGCCGGCGGTGCGGCTCGACGGACGGGCGGGCCAGGTAGCTGCGGTCGGCCATCGGCTCCTCGACCGGCAGGCAGTCGTGCAGGACGATGACCGAGTTCCGGGCGCAGTGCCGCTCCGTGTTGATGAAGTCGCGCAGCAGGAACTCGCATCGGTGCATCCCGTCGAGAAAGGCAAGCTGCACCTTGTCGCCCAGCAGGGCGCAGGGGTCGTGCTGCTGAAAGAACAGGTCCGACGCCATGCGGAACAGCAGCATCCGCGGCTTCGACACGATGCGGCGCACGAGTTCGATGTCCTCAAAGGGAAAGCCGGGATCGACCGCGAGCGACGCGCAAGCGGAAAGCGCCAGGCTGTCCCCGGTGAAGGTGCCAACCTCCAGGTAGTTCCGCGGCTGCAGCACCTCGTGCAGGGTTTGCAGCACCTGAAGGTAGCCGTGCCCGGTGAAGTCCGGCAGGCTGTTGACGGCGGGGTGAGTCAAGCGCGGCCCTTGTTCGGTCTGGTGGTGCCGGAGCTTCGGCGTGGCGCTGCGTTCGCCGCGCCGTGATGGTATATCCCGCAACGACCGCTGGTCAACTCGCCCTGCGGCGGCACCCGTCGCCCGTGACGGCGAGACCGTTACGGTGTAGGTGGCGTCTGCAAGGGCGCACGCCGCCTGGATGCCAGACTGGAGACCACGATGGAGGCCAGCACGGCCGGGCTACGCGGCGCCCGGCGCCAAGGCGAACGTGCCGTCGTGCTGCGAGTTGGCGCACGCCATCACGATCTCCGCTTGCGGGTAGCCGTTGTGGTTGCCGGGTCCGAAGCTGTAGTCGCCGAACATGCCGGGATACGCCGTCATCTGGTTCCAGGCGTCGGTGATCGCATCCGGCGTGCTGGCGCCGCTGCTCTCCACCGCGGCGGCGACCAGGCGCACGGCGTCGTAGCCGCAGGCGATCCAGCACAGGCTGGTGTCGTTCAGCGCCACCTTTGCGGCGGCGAGCTTGGCGACGAAGGCCTGGCTCCGCTCCGGCAGCTTGCCGTCCTCGCCGACGCTGCAGCTCCGATAGCCCACCATGAACACGCGCTCCCAATTGCCGGGCCGGTCCAGCAGGCCGCGGATCTCGCCGGAGCCGAGCGAGGGATGCCCCACGATCGGCACGTTCCAACGGAGCGTCCGCCGCACGTTCATCAGGCGGGACAGCAGGCCGACGCTGACGCTCCAGACCACGAGCACGCCGGCGCCGCCGGCCTGGGCGCTCAGCACGTCGGGGGTCACGTCGGGCTTGGTCGCGTCGATCAGCAATTGGCTCACGACGCGGGCGCCGTCCCGGCTGAACCCGGCGGCCGAGGCCGCGGCGGCGCCCGTGCCATAGGCCGTGGTGTCGCCGAACACCGCGACCTCGCGGACCCCGAGCGTGTTCAGCACGTAGCCGCGCACGGCGTCGTCCCACTGGCCGTTGCTGGGCGCCACGCGGAAGGCGCTCGGGTATTTCTCGGGGTCGGTCAAGCTATCGAGCACGCAGGGGTGGAGGCAGGGCATGCCGACGCGGGCCATGACCGGCAGGGCCGCCATCGCCTCGCCGGAGTTGGTCGGCCCCCAGATGGCATGGACCTTGGCACGGCCGATGAGGTCCTCCGTCGCGTTCGCCGCCTTGGCCGGGTCGCCCTGGGTGTCCCGCGTGACGAGTTCGACCGGGCGCCCGCGCACGCCGCCCCCGGCGTTCAGCTCGGCCACCGCGAGCATCACCCCGCGGTTGAAGCCGATGCCCGGTGCCGAGCTTGGCCCGGTCAGCGCCGCGAGCCAGCCGATGCGGAGCGGCTCGCCCGATTGGGCCGCGGCGAAGCGGGGGAGCAGAGGAGCCGCCGCGGCGCCCAGCACCAGCGTTCGGCGTTTGACCATCTTGGTCTCCTGGGACATCGCCCGCGGCCAGGGGCGGATCATTGACGTGATGGGACACTCTGGACCAGAGGGCGTCAACCATGATGCCGCCGCAATCCCGCGGCATTCATGGACCTTAATGCCTAGGCAAGGCCAAGCCAGGTGGAACCCAACGAAACAAGACCGGGAACACGCATGCTGCGACGGCGATTGATGGCGGGCGCCTTGGCGGCGGGGCTTGCGCCCCGCGCCGGGCTGCGGGCGGCGGAGCCGGAGGCCCAGCCTTTCGACGCGCAAACGGTGCGGACGATGGCACGCGGCCTCGGGGCCGCCGCGTTCCAGTCGCCAGACGCCAAGCTGCCGGACGCGCTGGCCAAGCTGAGCTACGACGCCTACCGCACCATCCGCTTCGACCCGGCGCAATCCCTGTGGCGCGGCGCCGGCCTGCCGTTCGAGGCGCAGTTCTTCCATCGCGGCTCGCTGTACGCCAACCGGGTCGCGCTGTACGAGGTCGCGGAGGGCCAGGCGCGCCCGCTGCGCTACCGGCCCGAGCAGTTCGACTTTGGCACAGCACAGCGGATGGGGGACGACGACCTCGGCTATGCCGGGTTCCGCCTGCACGGCGCGATCAACCGGGCGGACACGGCCGACGAGATCGCCGTGTTCCTGGGCGCGAGCTACTTCCGCGCGGTGGGCCGCGGCCTGCTGTACGGCCTGTCCGCCCGTGGCCTGTCGATCAAGACCGCCGATCCCGGCGGCGAGGAGTTCCCGGCGTTCAAGGCGTTCTGGCTCGAGCGCCCGCAGCCCGGCACGAACAGCATCGTCGTCACCGGCCTGCTCGACAGCCCCAGCGCCGCCGCGGCCATGCGCTGCTCGATCCGGCCCGGCGAGGATACGGTGTTCGACGTGGAGCTGGCGCTGTTCCCGCGCGAGGACATCGCCCAGGCCGGCATCGCCACCCTGACCAGCATGTTCCTGTTCAACGCGCTCGACCGCGGCGGCGCCGACGATTACCGCCGGGCGGTGCATGACAGCAACGGGCTGATGATGCTGACCGGCCGCGGCGAGGCGCTGTGGCGTCCGGTCGCCAACCCGCAGACCCTGCAGGTCAGCCAGTTCGCCGACAGCAGCCCGCGCGGCTTCGGCCTGATGCAGCGCCCCCGGTCGCTGCGCGACTTCGAGGATTTGGAGGCGCGGTACGACAAGCGCCCGAGCCTGTGGGTCGAGCCGATCGGCGATTGGGGCGAGGGCGTGGTGGAGCTGGTGGAGATCCCGACCAAGGACGAAGTGCACGACAACATCGTCGCCTTCTGGCGCCCCAAGCAGCCGCTCTTGGCTCGGAGCGAGCACGGCTTCACCTACCGCCTGCACTGGGCCGCGGACGCGCCGGGCGCACCGGCGCTGGGCCGCTGCACCGCCAGCCGCAGCGGCGCCGGCCCCGGCGGCTCCCGCTTGTTCGTGCTGGACGCGGCAGGTGGGGCGCTGGGTGCGCTGGCGCCGGACGCGCAGCCGCGGCTCGCGGTCAGCGCGGACCGGGGCAAGATCCAGAACGCCGCCGTCCGCGCCAACCCGGAGGAGGGCGGCTGGCGCATGGGTTTCGAGCTGCTGCCGGAGGACGCCAAGGCCGTGGAGCTGCGCGCGCAACTGCTGCTGGGCGACGCGCCGCTCACCGAGACGTGGATGCTGCGTTGGACAGCCTGACCCCCGCCGACGTGGGAGCCTTCCGGGCCTTGCCGGAGGAGATGCCGCTCGCCATGCCGGCGCAGGCGCTGAACGCCCGGGGCGCCGGGGGCAGGCCGGCGTCGTCACCGGGCCGCATGGGGTGGCGCCGGGCGCTGGTGCTGGGCGGCGCGGCCGTGGTGACGGGCGTTGCGGCCTATCAGATGTACCTGGTGCTGGGCGTCGGCGGCCTGACGCTGCTGGAAGGCGTCATCCTCGCGCTGTTCGTGGTGCTGTTCGCCTGGATCGCGCTGGCGCTGGTCAGCGCGCTGTGCGGCTTCGCGTCGCTGGTCGCAGGCGGCGGGCGGCGGCTCGATCCGGCCGGGTCGCCGCTGCCCACGCTCGCGGCGCGGACCGCGCTGCTGATGCCTTGCTACAACGAGCAGCCCGCGCGGGTCATGGCGGCGCTGCAGGTCATCCATGGCGACCTCGCCCGGCTCGGCGCGCTGCCCGCCTTCGACCTGTTCATCCTCAGCGACACGACCGATCCCGACATCTGGATCGCCGAGGAGGCCGCCTTTCTCGCGCTGCGCGACCGCACCGGCGGCGACAGCCATATCTTCTACCGCCGCCGGGCCGAGAACATCGAGCGCAAGGCCGGCAACATCGCCGACTGGGTGCGCCGCTTCGGGGCCGGCTACGCGCATTTCCTCATTCTCGACGCCGACAGCGTGATGACCGGCGAGACGATCATCCGCCTGGCCGGCATCCTGGAGCGCAACCCGGGGGTCGGCCTGGTGCAGACCCTGCCGGTGATCGTGGGCGGCGAGACGCTGTTCGCCCGCATGCAGCAGTTCGCCGGCCGCGCATACGGCCCGTTGATCGCCCACGGCATCGCCTGGTGGCACGGGGCGGAGGGCAACTACTGGGGCCACAACGCGATGATCCGCACCGCCGCCTTCGCAGCCCATGCGGGCCTGCCGACGCTCCACGGGCGCAAGCCGTTCGGCGGCCACATCTTGAGCCATGATTTCGTCGAGGCGGCGCTGCTGCGCCGGGGCGGCTGGGCGGTGCACATGGAGCCGGGCCTGCCCGGCAGCTACGAGGAAAGCCCGCCGTCGCTCGCCGACATCGCCGTGCGCGACCGGCGGTGGTGCCAGGGCAACTTGCAGCACCTCAAGGTGATCGGCGCGCGCGGCCTGCACCCGGTCAGCCGCCTGCACCTCGCCATGGGCATCGGCTCGTACGTCACGGCGCCGCTGTGGCTGCTGTTCCTCGTGACCGGCATCCTGATCTCCTTGCAGGCGCGGTTCGTGCTGCCGGACTATTTCCCGGCCGGGCCGTCGCTGTTCCCCTTGTGGCCGGCGGTGGACCCGGTGCGGTCGAAGTGGGTGTTCATCGGCACCATGGCCGTGCTGCTGGGGCCGAAGCTGCTGGCCTGCGCCGCCCTGCTGCTGCGGGAGCGCTGGGCCTTCGGCGGCGCGCTGCGGACGCTTGCGGGCGTGCTGATCGAGACGGTGCTGGCCGGGCTGATCGCGCCGGTGGCGATGCTGACGCAGTCCGCCGCCGTGGTCTCGATCCTGGCCGGGCGCGACGGCGGCTGGCAGCCGCAGCGGCGGGACGACGGCGGCATCCCCTTCGCGCAGACCGCGCGCCAATACCGGGCGCATACGGCCATCGGCCTGCTGCTGGGGCTTGCGTCCTACCTGGTGTCGCCGTCGCTGCTGCTGTGGATGTCGCCGGTGGTGCTGGGCCTGGCGCTTGCCATCCCCATGGCGGCTTGGACCGCCGGGCGCGGCCCCGGCCAGGCGCTGCGGCGGCTCGGGCTGCTGCGCATTCCCGAGGAACAGGCGCCGCCCGCCGTGCTGGCCGAGGCGGAGCGGCTGCACATGGACGCGGCGGCGCCGGCGCTCCCCGCCTTCCGCCGCCTCGTCTCCGACGCGCGCCTGCTGATGGTCCATGCCGCCATGCTGCCGCCGCCCCGTGCCCGCGGCGCGCCGTTCAACCCGGCGCTGCTGATGGGCCTGGCCAAGCTTGAGGAAGCGCCGTCGCTCGACGCCGCCGCGGCCGCCCTTACCCGGCAGGAAACCGCCGCGGTGCTTGCCGACCCACGCGGTTTGGCGCTGCTCCGCACCCTCCCGCCGTAGCCGCCGTCCGCCGCTTGCATGTGGCAGGGGCGGCGGGACAGAGTAGGGCATGACGGACGCGCCATTGCCTCTCGACCAAGGCCTGTTCGGTCGGCTGCGACGCGACGCCGGGGCGGTGTGGGAGGGCTATGTCGCGCACGACTTCGTCCGGGCGCTCGGACGGGGCACGCTGCCGCAGGCGGCGTTCCGGCATTTCCTCGTCCAGGATTACCTGTTCCTGATCCATTTTGCCCGCGCGCACGCGCTCGCAGGCTTCAAGGCGACGCAGCTTGCCGACATCCGCGCCGCCGCGGCGGCGGTCTCCGCCATCGTCGATGTGGAGATGCCGCTGCACGTCTCGTATTGCGCCGGCTGGGGACTGAGCGAGGCGCAGATGGCCGGCGCTCCCGAAGCGATGGCCTATACCCGGTTCGTGCTGGAGCGCGGCCTGGCGGGCGACCTGCTCGACCTGCAGGTGGCGCTCGCCCCTGCCTTGTCGGCTACGGCGAGAGCGGCGAGTGGCTGCTGGCCGACCCGGCGACGCGGCGCGACGGCAACCCATACGGCGAGTGGATCGCCGCCTACACGAGCGAGGGCTATCGTGGCGTGGTGCGCGCTTCAATCGCGACGCTGGACCGGTTGGGTGAGGCGCACGGCGCGGCTGCGCGCTATCCGCAACTCCTCATGACCTTCGTGGCTGCGACGCGGCTGGAAACGGCGTTCTGGGACATGGGCTGGCGGGCCGGGCAGGCGCCGTGATGAGCCTGGGATAGCTGGGCGCGCCGGCCTCAGTCGGACCCGCCCATCGCCCAGCCGGACATATCTTCCGTGGTCACGCGCGGCTCCTGTGGCGGCGGTTTCGGCGTGACGGCCTGGACACCGGCCTCGGCCTTCTCCTTCGGGGGCACGTCCAGCTGTGCGTCAGCCGCCGCGGGCTGATCGGAATGCGCGCGTGCGGGCGACGCCTGCGGAGCTTGGAATGCAGTCATGACGGGGTCCACGCACTGAATTGTGCGCCGCAGCATAAGGTCGCCCCGCCGCTGACTTCAACGTGATCTATCCCTCACGTTTCCGTGCTCTCAGGCACCGGCATCCGGCCCGACGCGGACCAGCAGCTTGCCGAAGTTCTTGCCCTGCAGCATGCCGATGAACGCAGCCGGCGCGCGCTCCAGCCCATCCACCACGTCCTCGCGGTACTTGATCTGCCCGGATTCGACCCAAGCGGTGGCGTCGCGCAGGAAGTCGGCCTGCTGGCTCGCGAAGTCGGACACGATGAAGCCGCGCAGCGTCAGGCGCTTGGTGAGGACGGCGCGCATCAGCCCGGCCGTCCGATCCGGCCCGGGAGACGGCACGGTCTGGTTGTATTGCGAGATCAGGCCGCAGACCGGGACACGGGCAAACGGGTTCAGCAGCGGGAACACCGCGTCCCAGACGGGGCCGCCGACGTTCTCGAAATACACGTCGATCCCGTTCGGGCAGGCCTGCTTCAACCGTTCGGGCAGGTCCGGCCCGCGGTGGTCGATGCAGTCGTCGAACCCGATCGACCGCACGTACTCGCACTTCTCCGCGCCCCCGGCGATGCCGACGGCGCGCGCGCCGCGCAGCTTGGCGATCTGGCCCACCATCGAGCCGACGGGGCCGCTGGCGGCGGCAACCGCCACGGTCTCCCCGGGCTTCGGCTGCCCGATGTTGAGCAGGCCGCAATACGCCGTCATGCCGGGCATGCCCAGCACGCCAAGCGCGGTCGATGACGGCACCGGCCCCGGCCCGATCCGCCGCAGTCCAGAGGCGTCCACGGCGGCATAGGCCTGCCAGCCGTTATAGCCCGTCACGAGATCGCCGGGCTTCAGGCCGTCTGCGTTTGACTCCATCACCTCGCCGACGGTGCCGCCGGTCATCACGCCCCCGATCGGCACCGGCGGCACGTAGGACGGCGCGTCGCTCATCCGCCCACGCATGTAGGGGTCGAGCGACAGCCAGATCGTCCGCACCAGCGCCTGCCCCGGACCCGGCGTCGGGACCGGTCCCCGCTCCATGCGGAAATCGCTTTCCTGCGGCTCGCCCACCGGGCGGCGGGCGAGGACCACGCGTTGGTTTTCGGCATCCGGCATGAAGGCACCTCGGGTTCGTCGCGTGACCATAACGGGGATTAACCAAGCCGCAACCAAAACCGCGCACGATGCCAATTATTGTCGAAACACCCGTTGGTAGCAACAATTTTGGTAACGCAATCGAATTCTGGCGCAATCGGGCGCGGCGTGCAGGGGTCAGTGTCCCTCTTGGACCAGCTCGCGCCCGGCGGCACCCTTGAATGGACGGTCAGCGGATCGGGGCTGGGCGGCATCGCCGACCTGCGGCTGCTGGACACCCTGGGCGACGGGCAGCGCATGGATACGGTGTTCCACCCGCAGGTGGTGGTCCGCCGCGGGTCCGTCACGCTGTTCAGCGGCGACTTGCTGGGCTGGTCGGGCGTGCGCAGCGCGGACACGGCGGCGACCGCCATCAACTTCGACCTGGCGCCCACGCTGCGCGCCGCTGGGCTGGCCGGCGGCATGTCGGATGACAGCACGGTCAGCGTCACCTTCCATAGCGTCATCGCGTCGCTGTATGCAGCGCGGCAGGCGCCGGCCTTGGGCCGGGTGCTCGGCCAGGGCGACCTGCTGCGCAACACCGCCGTGTTCAGCGGCACCGTGGCGGGCACGCTGTCCAGCAGCGATCCTGCGGCCACGTCGCTGGCGCTGCCGTCCAGCACGCTCGCGGCGTCGATCTATGCGGTGAATGGCGTGCTGGCCTCGGGGACGGCGCACGCCGCGTTCGGCGACACCGTCACCTACCGCATCCAGCTCGGCCTGCCGCTGACCGCCGCGCATCAGGTCCAACTGACCGCCAGCCTCGCGGGACTGACGGGGCCTTTCGTGTTTGACGCCACCGGCACGGCGGGAGGCCCGCCCGGCGGCCATGCCCAGTTCGGGCCGAGCGGCAGCTACACCGCGACCCAGCCGGCGGCGACCCTGACCACCGACGCGGCGGGGAACCCGGCCGTCTTGCTCAACTTCGGCGACATCCAGCCGGTCTCCGGCAGCCGCCCCGGCACGATCGACCTGCTGGTGTCCGCCCCCCTGGAACCCGGCGCGTCGCTCGCGGCGACAGTGACCGAAACCGAGGCGAACTCGTTCGGGACGCCGGCCACGGTGAGCGCCACCACGGCGGCCGTCGCCCTCAACGAGCCGTCGCTGCACATCCAGACTGCGACGGTCTATGCGTCGAACGACCATGCCAACTGGACCGGCACCGGCGGCCCGTTCGGCTTCAGCCCGGATTTCGGCCAGTTCGGCGGCGTCATCAGCAGCGCCGGGCTGGCGACGGAGCCGTTCGCCGACCAGCTCTACGGCGTGGACGCCGGCGACGACGTGACCTTCGTCATCGCGGTCGAGAACCTGATGCCCGGCGCCAAGGCCTACAACGTCCTTGTGCGCGCCAACCTGCCAGATGGGTTCGTGGTGCCGCCGGGCGGAGACGCCAGCATCACCGTCTCGGACGGCGCCGGGACGCCGCTGGCCTATTCCGGCAACCTGTTCGATCCCCAGGGCGGCCTCCTGCTGGACCCGGCGGCGCCGATCGGCGGTTACGACGCCGACAGCGGCCAGAACATCCTGCTGATCAGCTACACGCTCCACAGCACGGACCAGTTGGACCTCAGCGTGCCCAACCACGTCAGCACGGTGCAGATCGTCAGCTACGCGACCGAGCCTGGCTGGACCAACCGCGTGCCGCAAACTGCCCCCGCCGCCAACACGGCCACGACCGGGGCGATCAACCTCCAGCCCAGCGTCGCCGTTGCCTTGGCCTCGACCGGCAACCCCGACAGCACCAGCACGCTGCTGGCGCTCGGGGGCGCTGCGACGTTCCGGCTGACCGCCACCCTGCCCGAAGGCTTGAGCCGCGGGCTGGACCTCTCGATCGTGCTGCCCGCCTGGCTCACCGCCGTGTCGGCGCGGGTCGTGGCGGTCGGGGGCAACATCACCCCGCAGACCCAGGCGGACGACGGCCATGGCGGGATCGTCTTCGGCGACACGCTGAACGCGCCGGACGGGCAGGACACGGCGGCCGACCAAGTGGTGATCGAGGTGACGGTCCGCCCGGACTCCCTCCCGGGCGGCCCTGCCCCGCACACGCAGACGATCCAGGCCGCAGTCAGCATCGGGCCGCCGGGGCAGGTGGACACGGTGACGGGCAGCATCGCGGTGGGCGTCGCCGACCCGGCCGCGCCGGCCGTCACCCAGGCGTTCGCCGGCACGGGCCAGCTTGCGAACGGGCAGGTCGCGACGCTTCGCTTCACCATGACGTTGCCGCCCGGCTTCAGCAGGGACCTCCGCATCCTGGACAGCCTGCCGGCCGGCCTCGCCTACCTGCCGGGGTCGGCGCACATCGTGCAGGCCAACGGCGTCGCGTCGCACGGCGCCGCCTTGCTGTCTGCGCCCTCGGAGCAAAGGATGGGACCGCTGCTCATCCTCGACTTCGGCCCGATCGATGCGCTGGCATCGGCAAACCGCCAGGTGACGGTCGAGCTGCAGGCGCAGGTGGCCGCTTTGGTCGGCACGACGCTCATCAACTCGGTCACGGTGGACAGCGGGTACGCCTCCGCCGCCGCCGCAGCCTTGGGTGCGCCGGTCGCGGACACGGCGCCGACGCTCGCGGGCCTTCCCGCCTTCGAAGCCACGCGGGACGACACGGCGCTGCTGCCCTTCGCCGGCATCGTGGTGACCGACCCCGACACCGGGCAGCAGCAGACCCTGCAGATCACGCTCAGCGGCCCGGCCAACGGCATCCTGACCAACCTCGGCGCCGGCCGCTACGACGCCGCGGCCGGGGTGTACACGGTGACGGGCACTGCTGACGCCGTCACGGCCGCCGCCGCCGCGCTGAGCTTTTTGCCCACCCGCCACCAAGCCAGCCCCGGCCAGCAAGTGGAGACGGATTTCAGTGTCCAGGTCCAGGACAGCACGGGCGCCGGCGCCCCGGCCGCGGTGGTCCGGGTGGCAGCCACGGCGGCCAACACCGCGCCCTCGATCCGCAATGCAGCGCCGGGCCAGATGATCACTCCGGGCGCGCAGGTCCGCCTGTTCGGCGGCCTGCTGCTGCAAGACCCCGACCTAGGCCAGACCGAAACGCTGACCATCCACTTCGCCAACCCCGCCATCGGCACGCTGCGCGGCACGGGTCCCGGCCATTACGACCCGGCAGCCGGCCTGTTCACCTCGACGGGCACGCTCGCGGCCCTCATGGCCGAAGCCGCGGGGCTGGTCTTCAACGCGGGCGCCCAGCCGGGCGAAACCTCCGTGACCGTCACCATTGACGACGGGGCGGGCGGCGTCGCCCAGGACACCAGCACGCTCACCGTCTCGGCAGGCATTCCGTCCACGCTGCCGGTTGCCGGCGTGCCGCCGCTTGCGCCGACGGCACTGCCGCCGCAGCTCTTCGTCGGGTCGGCGCCGGCCAATTTCGTGGCGGTGCCGGCCGGTTCGGGCGTGTTCGCGGGCACGGCTGGCCGTGACGCTTATTTCGTGGACGGCGCCGCCGGGCCGCAATCAGACGCGCTGACCGGCTTCGGCGGCGGCGATGCGGTGGTGCTCTGGGGTTTCCGGGCAGGCATCTCGACGTTCACCTGGTCGGACAATGGCGGCCCGGCCGGATACACGGGCCGCACCCTCCGGGCCGATATCCCCGGCACCGGCACTGCCACCACCAGCCTGAGTTTCACCGGCCGGACCGCCAACGACACCGACCGCTTCGCCATCAGCATCGGACGGTTCAACGGACTCGATTTCCTCTCGGTCGTGTCGCCGCCCTGACAGGCCTTGGCGGCCTCCCCGGGGGCGGCCATGATGCAGGTTGGGCATTGCGAGGAGACGCATGATGAACCTACGCGAGATCGCCTCCGGCCTGCGCTTCCCGGAGGGGCCGGTCGCCATGCAGGACGGCTCCGTGATCCTCGTGGAGATCGAGCGCGGCTGCCTGACCCGGGTGCAGCCGGACGGCGCGAAGCAGGTGGTGGCGCAGCTCGGCGGCGGGCCGAACGGGGCGGCGATCGGGCCGGACGGCAAGTGCTATGTCTGCAACAACGGCGGCTTCAATTGGACGGACGACGGCACCGGGCTGCGGCCGGTCATGCAGGCCGACGACTACAGCGGCGGCCGGATCGAGCGGGTGGACCTCCTCACCGGGGTGTTCGAGACCCTTTACGCGGCGAGCGAGCAGGCGAAGCTGCGCGGCCCGAACGACCTGGTGTTCGACCGGCAGGGCGGGTTCTACTTCACCGACCTCGGCAAGGGCCGCCCGCGGGAGCTGGACCGCGGCGCCGTCTACTATGCCCGCGCCGACGGCAGCCTGATCCGCGAGGTGGCGTTCCCCATGCTCACGCCCAACGGCGTCGGCCTGTCGCCGGACGGCGGCACGCTGTACGTGGCGGAAACCGAGCCGGCCCGGCTGTGGGCCTTCGATCTGGCCGGGCCGGGCGAGGTCCGGCGGCAGCCCTTCCCTTCCCCGCACGGTGGCCGGCTCGTCACCGGCAGCGCCAACTTCCAGCGGTTCGACAGCCTGGCGGTGGACCGCGCGGGCAACGTCTGCGTCGCCACGCTGGTGCATGGCGGCATCTCGATCATCTCGCCGGACGGCGCCTCGGTCCGGCACGTGCCGATGCCGGAGCGGTGGGTGACCAACATCTGCTTCGGCGGCGCGGACCTGCGCACCGCCTTCATCACGCTGTCCTCCACCGGGCGGCTGGTGGCGTGCGAGTGGGAGGAGGCCGGCACGCCGCTGGCCTACCTGAACGCCTGACCGCTGCGGGCGCCGTAGGCGCCGTGTCAAGCGGCCGGAGCGCGCGGGCCTTGCAGAAGCTGTTGCCGGGCCTGCGCCGCGCAGGCGTCGAGCGTGGCCATGAGTTCGGCGGCCTGCACGTCATGGCCGTGGCCGGCGAGCGCGCCCTGTGCGTGCCGCAGCAGCCGCTCGTCGTGCCCGGCGCCGTCGCGCACCGCCAGGACCGATGCGGCCAGGCCGGTTGCTGCCGGGTCGGAAAGCTGGAACCGCTCTGCCGCCCACCGGGCGAACAGCTTGTCGCGCCGCGCGGTCACGAGGAAGCGGAACTCCTCGTCATGCGCGAACTTTGCCTCGAACGCCCGTTCGCGGTCTTCCCAAGTGGTCATCATCGCCTCCCCTGCGCTTCCTTGCGCCAGGCACCGGCTTGGGCGCTCGGCGCGCCACGGTAACAGGACCTGCCCCCGTCAGAACAGCAATTTCGCCGCCACGACGCAAAGGATCGCGGCCAGCGTGGCGCGGATGGCGGAGGCCGACACCCGGGCCGCGAGCAGGCTGCCGAGGATGACGCCCGGCACCGACCCAAAGAGCAGCGACCCGAGCAGGCGCCAATCGACGGCGCCGAGCAGCCAATACCCGGCGCCGGCCAGCAGGGTCAGCGGCACGGCATGGGCGATGTCGGACCCGACGATCCGCGCGATGCGCATGCGCGGGTAGAGCAGGGCCAGGACGCTGACCCCCAAGGCTCCGGCTCCGACCGAGGACAGCGTCACCAGCACGCCCAGGACGCCGCCGGCGGCGACCGTCAGCGCGGTTTGCTTGCCGGGCGCGATGCGGGCGCCGTAGGCGCCGGCCAGGTGCATGACCTGCTTCTGGAACAGCACCAGCAGGGCCGCCAAGAGGATCGCCACCGCGAGCACCGGGGTCACGACCTGGGACAGCGCCGCGGCGCGCAGGTCAAGCTGGTGCAGCGTCGCGATGGTCAGCGCCGCCATGGGCAGGCTGCCGGAGGCCAGAAGCCCAGTGATCCGCCAATCGATCGTCTGGGTGCGGGCGTGCACCGCGACGCCCACCGTCTTCGTGCAGGCGGCGAACAGCAGGTCCGTGCCGACCGCGGTCGCCGCATGGGTCCCGAACAGCAGGATCAGCAACGGCGTCATCAGCGAGCCGCCTCCCACGCCGGTCAGGCCGACCAGCGCCCCCACGCAAAAGCCGGAGAGGCTGTAGGCTGGGTCAATCATCCCGGTCTCCCCCTGGTCCCTGCTCGCCCCCGGTCCTTGCCTACATCAACCTGGCGCGTGTTGATTGGCCAACGCCGGCGGTCCTTGTTTCGCACGTTGCCAGCGGGGGATGGAACTGTGGCATCCGCGATCCTCCAGTGCGATTCCGGAACGGGCAGGCCCGTCCGATGCGCGTGTGCGGGCTGCCATGCTGGCGCTTGGGCGATCAGGCCGGCGCAGTGGCGACGGCGTGAGGCTCTGTCCCGTTCTGCAATGCTTCCAACACCATAACAAAGAGGAGTTGATCGAGCGTATCGGATGCAAAACTAAAGAAAAATTAATCAGGGCGATGCTGCATGCTTAAAGTTACAGTCTCAGAAATGAAACATTTTCTACTAGTTATTTTACCTTGCAGGCGTGCAATTCGGACTAATGTCCTGGCACAGGTTCCTACAATCGAGAGATGCAATGCGCAGCGCAGCAATACGCAATGAGTTGAGGCGCGGCTGCTCGGCGCAGCCTGCAAGCTTGGGCCGCTTACTTGCCTTTCGTTGACGCAGGGGGGCTGATGTCGGACAGTTATGATGGCCAGCCCAGCCATTTTCGCGTGCTGGCTGAACACTTCTCCGCGTTTGCAACTCTGTCGGCGCTGGAGGTGAAACTGCTAGGCGACCTGGCCGAGGCGGCGCGCTACCATCCGCCCTACCGGGATCTCTACGTGGCGGGCGCGTCGCCTCCGCCGCCGCGCATGATCGTCGCCGGGTGGGCATGCCAATACCGCCTGTTGCCCGACGGGCATCGGCAGATCGTCAGCCTCAAGCTGCCCGGCGACCTGATCTGGCCGTTGATGCCGGTCCGGCTGCCGTCGTCTTGCGCCGTCGCGGCGCTGACCGAACTGGAAACCGTCAGCGCGCAGCCGCTCGTGGAGGCCGCCGCCGCCGCCGACCCGGCGCATCCTGGCCTGGCGCACGCCATCCGCGTCATGGCGCACCTGCATGACATGCTGCTTTACGACCAGATCGTGCGCCTGGGCCGGCAGACGGCATGCGGACGGTTCGCCCATCTGATGCTGGAGCTGCGTGAGCGCCTGGACCGCGTGGGCCTGGCGGACGGCGACAGCTTTGCCATGCCGCTGACCCAAGACGTGCTTGCCGACGTGCTCGGCTTCAGCGTCGTCCACGTCAACCGCACCGTGCAGCAACTGCGGCGGGAGCAGTTGCTGGACATACGGAACGGCACGGTCACGCTGACCCAGCCTGAGGCGCTGCAGGAGGTGGCGGGGTGGATGCCGCTGCCCGGAGCGCCCGCCGGGCCGAAATCACCGAAGCGTCCCGGCCGCAAGGCCTAGGCGTTTGGTCCCGCAGAGTCATGACGCTACCCTGACGCGGTCATACCCTGATGGATTGCCCGTCGCGGCTCGGCATCTCCCCGGCGGCGATCAAGGCCCGGGTGATCGCGACCATGCGGCGGGCCTGGTGCTGGACCGCCTTGAGGTCCTCCTCCCTGGGCGGGCGGTGCTCAGAGCCGCAGATCGCCGAGGCGCCATAGGGCGATCCGGCTTCCAGCATCGCCTCGTCCGTGTAGCCGGTCGCCAGGATCACCATGCCGAGATGCGCCATGGGCGCGTAAAGCGACAGCGTGACCACCTCCGTCCCGCCATGCGGCCAGGACGCCGCGGCAAACGCCCCACCGGTCTTGCCGGCCAGCGCGCCACGCTTCCATTGCGGGCCGAGCTGATCGAGGAAGTTCTTCAGCTCGGTCGCCATGGCGCCGAAGTAGCAGGGCGTGCCGAACAGGACGGCATCGGCCCATTCCGCGTCGTCCTTGGCGGGCGCCGCGTAAAGCGCGTTCTGCCGCCGGGCGCTGTCCAGCCATCCCTCGACCTGGCCCATGGCGTCCTCCCCCGCCACTTCCCGTGCCCGGCGCAGCCGAACGTCGGCGCCGGCCTGTCGCGCCGCGTCGGCGGCCGTGGCGGCAAGCGCCTCGACCGTGCCGTTGCGGGAATAGAACACGATGAGCACGCGGGGGGGACTTGGCAAGCTTGGCTCCGTGGTTCAGCCGTCCGCTGCATCGGACAGTGCATAGATGCTGCCGCGCCCTGCTTTGTAACCCTCCTCACCGTCAGGCCAGCCGAGCCTTGGCGCTAGACCTGGGGCGCTAGACCCGGGGCGCCGGGCCCACTTGGCGCTGCAGCAGGCGCAGTTTGTCCAGGTTCTCCTGCACCAGGCTCCTGCCCTGGCGCATGAGCGTCGCGAACTCTGGGCTGACCGAACCCTCAGCCGGGCTGCCCTGCATCTGAAGCAACTCCTCGTGGCTTGCGATCTGGTCGCCGATGTAGGTGCGGTCGAAGGCCTGCCCCTGCTGGAGCTGCATGTGCCCGAGGCGCACGCGCAGGTCGTTGCGAAGAACGGACGGCGGTCGGATGGAGGCGGCCGCCGCGGTCGGCGCGAGGCGCGCGGCGAACTCGTTGGCCTGGCTGGTGAGCTGGTCCGAGATCGCCTTCACGGCGGGCGACTTCGCCTGGGTCTTGGCCAGCGCACCCTCTTGACGGTCGAACTCGATGATCTGGTAGGCATCGGTGGTGAACTGCACCTCCGCCGGGTTGACGCTGACGCTGCTGGAAGTGGGCTTGGCATTTTGGTTGGTGCAGGCGGCGAGCAGGAAGAATGCCGCGGCGGCCGATAGGCATGGCGTCGTGTTCATGGCGTGCATGTCTCCGTTCCCTGTGGCAGGCGGATGCGAAGGTCCGCCTGCCTTAAACGCAATCAGAATACATAGACGACCCGGAGCGTCGTCCCGAAATCCTGCTTGAACCCGCCAACGACTTTGACGTCATGGTTGAGTTCGATCATCGTCTGGAGCCGCGGCGTGAGGAACAGGGCGGCGTTGGCGCGGATGCGCTGCTCCTCCGTCTTGCTGCCGTCAAAGAAGCCGTTCACCTGCTGCGAGCCGCCGAAGAAGCCCTCGTAGCCGATCGAGGTGGTGAAGGCCGGAGTCCAGCGCCAGTTGGCCCAGACCTGCGCGCGGTAGGTCGGGTCCTGGCTGAGCCGCCGGTTGCCGGGGACATAGTCGGTGTTGTCGCCGTAGAATTGCGTGTCGAAGCTGAGGTCAACGGCGAGGTTGTCGGTGATGCCCTGGGTCAAGCCGACCTGGACGTCGCCGCGCCAGCGGTTGTCGCCGACGTTGAGGGGCGCCCGCCGGTCATAGGTGCCGGTCGGCGGATAGATGAAGCCCGTCAGGTTGACGTTGGTCTTGGTCGCCGTGTTGACGTAGGGCCAGATGAATGCCGAAAGCTGGATGTTCTGCGCGCCAAAGGCGCTCCCGATGCTTTGGCCGTCGATGTGGCCAGCTGATTCCGAGCCGAAGGGCTGGATGATCTGGAAGCCGGCTGGATGCCCCGCGATGTCGACGAAATGGACATAGCGCGCGACGGCGACGTTGATCTCAAGACCGGAGTCTTTGATCGTGTTGCCCCGGGCAACGTTGAACTCGGTGTTATGGCCGTAGATGTAGTAGCCGATGGCCAGGTTGGTGCCGGCGGGGAGAGGCGTGAACTCGTAAGGTTCGATCTCCTGCGCCCCCGCCCTTGTCGCAGAACCCATGGTCAACAGCAGACAGACCAGACCGCCCAGCCCAAGCTGCAGGAGCGGCTGAGCCAACGAAAACCCTCTAATGCGCACTTGTCGTACTCCCCCCTTTGATCAGACTGGCGTCAGATTGATCCGGTCGTCAGCAGTCCAACATCTCAAACCACGCAGCCCCCGAATGGTTACGGGGATCATACGATCTTCTCGTAACATTCAGGTCGGGAAAGTGAAGGCGCAAATACGATTCATGCAAATGTAATTTGCTATAGCATCGATTTGTTCGCCCAGGTGATGCGAGATAGCCACGCTCTGCCGTTGGCCATCCCGCCCGGGGTGGTCCCAGCCGCCTCGCTCAGCCGACGTGCCACTCCGGCGGCCGAGCGGCAGCACGGCAATCCGGCTGGCCTTCCAAACCCATCTGCGGCACACTTCTGGATGTCCTCTCCGCCTCTCGACGTGAGCATGCGAACCCTGAACGCCTTGGCCTTCGTGGCGCTGCTGCTGGCGGTCCCGGCGCGCGCCGAGAACTCCGGCACGGCCGACCCCGGCCTGCTGCTCGGCGCGATCAGGACCTTCGGCGCGGAGGACGCGGCCCGGCTGGCCTGCGGGCGGGACGCGGTGGTCTGGGCCGACCGCTACGAGGGTTTCGCCTACGGTCCCGGCGAGGCCAAGTACGGCAAGACGCCCGCCGGGTCCTATGCCTGCCGGCAGGACGCGACGGCCGGCAACTACTGGGACACCGACCCGCGCAGCAGCATGGCAGGCCATCCCGGCCGAAGCTTTCCGTTCACGCCGGTCTTCGTGGGGTCCTGATCCTGGCGGGCCTGCTGGCGGCGGCACGCGCGGCGCGCGACGCGGGCGAGGCGGATCGTGCGCTGGCCCTGGCGCAGCAGGCGCGGTCGCAGGCGCCGGACGCGCCGGAGCCGGCGTTCCTGCTGTGCTCCCTTCTGCTGGCCCGGCGCGATCCGGCGGCCAACGCGCTGCTGGGAACGCTCTCGGCCTTCGGGGGCTTCGCGCCGGGCTGGGAGGAACTGGGCCATGCCTTGCGGGCGCAGCAGCCGGCGGCGGCGCAGGTCGCCTTTGGCCGGGCGGCCGAGGCCTTTGCCGCGATGGAGGCGCGCACGCCGACCGCAGCCCTCGCCCACCGGCTCGGCATGGCGTTGCGGGCTGCCGGGCGGCTCGCGGAGGCGCGGGACGCCATGCGCCGGGCCGTCACGCGCGATCCCGCGTGGGCGCAGGCTTGGTTCAGCCTGGGGGTGCTGTGCCAGGACCTGCATGACGGTCCCGGCGCGACGGAGGCGTTCCGCGCCGCCTTGGCCGCCCGCCCGGATTTCCATGAGGCCGCCTTCAACCTCGGCGTCGCCTGCCAGGAAGGCGGCGACCTGGACGCGGCGCTCGATGCCTACGCACGGGCGTGGCGCCTGCGCCCGGATGCGTTCGGCCGGATCGCGCAGGCGCTGGCGTCACCCGGCGTCGGGCGGCTCTGGCTGCATCCCTCCGCCCTGCGCCGGGACCTCGCCGCCCGGGCCTGAGCGGAAGCGTTTGCGGTACACCCCCGGCGTGGTCAGCAGCGCGCCGGCCAGGGCGTCGTAGCGCTCCACAGCCTCCGCGGCGAACCCCTTGTGCACCAGTTCGAGCCGGGCGCGCGGCACCGGGAAGCATTGGGCGACCGGCATGCCGCGCGGCAGCGTGCCCTCGAAGGCCGGGTCGAGCCAGACACCGGGGAACAGCAGCCCGACCGCGTTGAACCGGTCGGCGTCCACCAGCCCGCTGAGCAGGCGGAACGGCAGGTCCGCCCGGTTCACTGGATGCGTGGCGAACAGCGACCAGCCCGGCTCCAGCGTCACGGTCCAGAAGCTGTTGAACTTCACGACCACCTGGTCCGCCGCGTGGAACGGCGTGCCGCTCACCTGGGCCGGCGCGTGGAAGCTGACCGGGGCGCGGGGATGGTGCGCCGCCGCCAAGGGCGGCACGTCCCAGTCCCAGGACAGGGTCCCGCCGCGGACCGTCACGTCGCAGGGCAAGGGGATGACGAAGCCGTGCGCCATCGCATCGACGAAGGGCGGGCATTGCTTGACGGTGCGCACCGGGTCCGGGTGCATGTCGGACACCGCCGTGCGCGGCATGGCGCGCAGCCAGTCCGGCAAGGCCTCCACTGCCGCGACCGGGCGCGGCAGATGGCCGAGCAGCGCGTCGTCGCAGCGGAACACGACGCGCACGGTCAGCCCGGCCGGTGCAGCGCCTGGGCGACCGCGGCCTGCCAGCCGGCGTATTTGCGGGCGCGCTCGGCGGCCTCCATCTGCGGGGCGAAGTGGCGGTCCATCGCCCAAAGCTGCTGGAAGCGGCCAGGGTCCGGATAAAGCCCCGCGTCCAGCCCGGCGAGGTAGCCGGCGCCGAGCGCCGTCGTCTCCAGGCAGCGCGGACGCTCGACGGAAAGGCCCAGCATGTCCGCCAGGAACTGCATCGTCCAATCGCTGGCCGTCATGCCGCCATCGACGCGCAGCACGACCTCGCCCCTGTGCCCGAAATCGCTGAGCATGGCGTCCAGCAGGTCCCGGGTCTGGTAGGCCACGCCCTCCAGCACGGCGCGGGCCAGCTCGCGTCGGGTGGTGCCGCGGCTGATGCCGCTGAGGCAGGCGCGGGCATGGCTGTCCCAATGCGGCGCGCCCAGCCCGGTGAAGGCGGGCACGAGGTAGACGTCCTGCGCCGGGTCGGCCGCCGCCGCCAACTCGCCGGTCTCCGCGGCGTGGCCCACCAGGCCCAGCCCGTCGCGCAGCCACTGCACCCCGGTGCCCGCGGAGAAGATCGAGCCTTCCAGCGCATACTCGCGCACGCCGCCGCGCTGCCAGGCGATGGTTGCCAGCATGCGATGGCTGGACGGCACGGGTTCGCGCCCGACGTGAAGCAGGACGAAGGCGCCGGTGCCGTAGGTCGCCTTCACCATGCCGGGCGCGAGGCACCCCTGGCCGATCAGCGCCGCTTGCTGATCGCCGGCGATGCCGCGCACCGGGATGGCGCCGCCGAGCAGCCGGGTCGTGCCGAACGCCCCGGCGCTGTCGCGGATCTCCGGCAGCATGGCGCGCGGGATGCGGAACAGCGCCAGCAGGTCGTCATGCCAGGCACCGGCCGCGATGTCGCACAGCAGGGTGCGGGAAGCATTGGTGGCGTCGGTCGCGTGAACCGCGCCCTCGGTCAGCCGCCAGAGCAGGAAGCTGTCCACCGTGCCGAACGCCAGTTGGCCGGCCTCGGCGCGGGCGCGGGCGCCCTCGACGTGGTCCAGTATCCACCCGATCTTCGTCGCAGAGAAGTACGGGTCGAGCCGCAGCCCGGTCACCCCGGCCACCCACTCGCCGTGGCCGGCGTCTTCCAGCGCCTGGCAGGCGCCGGCGGTGCGGCGGTCCTGCCAAACGATGGCGTTGTAGATCGGCTGCCCCGTGGCGCGGTCCCACACCAGCGCGGTTTCCCGCTGGTTGGCGATCCCCAGACCCGCAACCTGCGACGCGTCCAGCCCCGCGGCGGCCAGGACCTCCCGCGCGGTCTGCAGCGCGGTGGACCAGATCGCCTCGGGGTCATGCTCGACCCAGCCGGATTGCGGGTAAAGCTGCTCGAACTCGCGCTGCACGGTGGCGACCACCTCCAGCTTCGGCCCAAACAGCATGGACCGGGTGGAGGTGGTGCCCTGGTCGATGACCAGCACATGACCGGCCTTGGGGCCGGTCACGGCGGGGCGCCGCCGGGGGAACGGTCGCCCGCCCCCCTTTTGTCAAGCCGCACCGGTCAAGCCCGCTTGGGCATGGGCGTGGCCGCCCAGGTCTTCAGCAGGGTTTCGTAATCCACCGTCTCGCCCTGCGGCTTCTCGTTCGCGAGCTTGCGCTGCGGCGCCAGGTTGCCGTCCTTCTCCGCCTTGGCGAACCAGTACTCGGGGTCCTTCTCCGGGTTCATCACCGGGCCGAGCTTGCCCTGCACGCCGGAGCGCTGCAGGCGCGTCATGATGGCGTCCTGGTCGCGCGCCAGCCCGTCCATCGCCTGCTGCGGCGTGACCGCGCCGGAGATGGCGTTGGACACGTTCTGCCACCAGACCTGCGCCATCTTGCCGTAGTCCGGCACGTTCACCCCGGTGGGGGTCCACTGCTTGCGGGCCGGGCTGCGGTAGAACTCCACGAGGCCGCCGAGCTTGGGCGACATGTCGGTCAGCGCCTGGTGCCACACGTCGCTCTCCCGGATCAGGTGCAGGGACACCAGCGCCTTCTTCAGCGTGACCGTCTTCGACGTGCAGAACTGCGCATACAGCCAGCCCGCCTTGGTCCGCTCCATCGGCGCGTACTTCAGCATGGTCCAGCAACCGCAATCCTGGTAGCCGAGCTTCATGCCTTCCTTCCAGTAGGGGCCGTGCGGGCTGGGCGCCATGCGCCACTTGGGCGTGCCGTCCTCGTTCATCACCGGCAGGCCGGGCTTGGTCAGGCTGTCGGTGAAGGCGCTGTACCAGAAGATCTGCTGCGCGATGTGGCCCTGGCCCGGCACCGGGCCGGATTCCAGGAAGTCCATGCCGGCGGCCTCGGGCGGCGCATACTTCTTCAGCCACTCGACGTACTTGGTCAGCGCATACACGGCTGCCGGGCCGTTGGCGTCGCCGCCGCGGCTGATGGAGGAGCCGCGCGGGATGTTATCCTCGATGCGGATGCCCCACTCGTCCACGGGCTTGCCGTTCGGCAGGCCGCGGTCGCCGGCGCCCGCCATGGACAGCCAGGCGTCGGTGAAGCGCCAGCCGAGCGAGGGGTCCTTCTTGCCGTAATCCATGTGGCCGTACACGCGCTGGCCATCGATCTCCTTGACCGTGTTGGTGAAGAAGTCGGCGATGTCCTCGTAGGCGGACCAGTTGACGGGCACGCCCAGCTCGTAGCCGAACTGCTTCTTGAACGCGGCTTTCAGCTCCGGGCGCTGGAACCAGTCGTGCCGGAACCAATACAGGTTGGCGAACTGCTGGTCGGGGAGCTGGTACAGCTTGCCGTCGGTGAAGGTGCCGAAGGACAGGCCCATGAAGTCCGGCAGATCGAGCGTCGGGCTGGTCACGTCCTTGCCGTCGCTCGCCATGAAATCGGTGAGCGAGCCGCCGACGATGTCGTTGTAGCGGGGGTGGGTGCCGATGAAGTCGGAGTCGTTCATCCAGAAATCGTAGATCGGCCGGCCCGACTGCATCTCGACGCCGATCTTGTCGACCAGCAGCCCCTCGTCCATCAGGTCGTGGTTGACCTTGATGCCGGTGATCTCGGCGAACGCCCGGGTCAGCACCTTCGATTCGTAGTCGTGCACCTTGAGGATTTCGGAGACCGTGTTGAGCTGCATGCCCGCGAACGGCTTGGCGGCCTTGATCAGCCATTCCATTTCCGCCATCTGCTCGTCCTTGCTGAGCGTGGAGGGCTGGAACTCGCTGTCGATCCACTTCTTGGCGGCGTCCACCTGCTGCGCGTGGCTGGCGCCGCTTTTCAATAGCACGCCGGCGCCCACCGCCGCGCCGCCGATCAGAACTTCGCGTCTTTTCATTTTGCTTGACCCCCCTTGATGCCGCCGTGGCGGCGTTTGCTCTCTTAAGCCAGGCGAAACATCGCGGCCGCGAACAGGACGGACGCCGCGACGGGGTACCAGAAGACTTCGCTCCCGGTGCACAGGAAGATGATGAAGATGTAGGCCGTGCCGAGCAGCGACACGAAGAACCGGTCGCCGCGCGTGGTCGGGAACCCCAGGATGCCGCGCCGCGGCTTCTCCGGCCGGTACGCCGCAAGCAGCGTCAGCACCACCAGCGCCAGGGCGATCGCCCCGAAGAACCCGGCGGTTTCCCACGTCCAGGCCATCCAATCGAGCGGCATCGCCCGCCCCTCAAACCCGGCCAAGGGCAAAGCCCTTGGCGATGTTGTTGCGCACGAACCAGATCACGACGGCGCCCGGGATCATCGTCAGCACCCCCGCCGCTGCCAGCAGCCCCCAATCCATGCCCGCCGCCGAGTAGGTGCGCGTCATCACCGCCACGAAGGGCTTCGCGTTCACCGTGGTCAGCGTGGTGGCCAGCAACTGCTCCACCCAGGAGAACATGAAGCAGAAGAACGCCGCCACGCCGATGCCGTTGGCAATGAGCGGCACGAAGATGCGGAAGAAGAAGCGCGGGAAGGAGTAGCCGTCGAGCGCCGCGGTCTCGTCGATCTCCCGCGGCACGCCGGACATGAAGCCTTCCAGAATCCACACCGCAAGCGGCACGTTGAACAGGCAGTGCGCGAGGGCCACGGCCCAGACGGTGTCGAACAGGCCGACCGCGGAATACAGGTTGAAGAACGGCATCGCATAGACCGCGGGCGGCGCCATCAGGTTGGACAGCAGCCAGAAGAACAGGTGCTTGTCGCCGAGGAAGCGGTAGCGGCTGAACGCATAAGCGGCCGGCAGCGCGATCACCACGGAGATGGCGGTGTTGAGGAACACGTAGCTGAGGGAGTTCAGGAACCCGCCGTACCAAGCCGGGTCCTGGAAGATGTGGACGTAGTGCTCGACCGTCGGGCGGTGCGGCCAGAACGACAAGGTCGAGGTGATCTCGACGTTGTCCTTGAAGCTCATGTTGACCAGCCAGTAGATCGGCAAGGCGAGCACCAACAGATACAGCCCGATGACGATGCGCCGGGTCATGCGTTGGCCCCGGTCATACAGAGCCCCGGGCGTCGAGTTGCGTCATCGTGGTGAAGAAGATCCAGCACAGCGTCAGCGTGATCAGGTTATAGACCAGCGACATCGCCGCCGCGTTGCCGAGATCGACCTGGCCGAGCGCGATCTTCACCAGGTCGAGCGACAGGAAGCTGGTCGCCTCGCCGGGGCCGCCGCCCGTCACCACGGACGGCTCGGTGTAGATCATGAAGCTTTCCATGAAGCGCAGCAGCACGGCGATGATCAGCACCCGGCGCAGCTTCGGCAGCTCGATGTTCCTGAACACCGACCAGCGCCCGGCCCCGTCGATGCGCGCGGCCTGATAGAAGGCGTCCGGGATCGCCTTCAGCCCAGCATAGCACAGCAGCGCCACCATGGACGTCCAGTGCCAGACATCCATCACCACGATCGTGGACCAGGCCGAGAGCGGGTCCTGCGTGTCGTTGAACGGGATGCCGGCGCCGGTGAGCGCGGCCCCCAGCAGCCCGATGTCGGCGCGGGCGAAGATCTGCCAGATGGTGCCGACCACGTTCCAGGGGATCAGCATCGGCAGCGTCATGCTGACCAGCACCACGCCCACGGCCCAGCCGCGCTTCGGGATGCACAGCGCCACCAGGATGCCGAGCGGCACCTCGATCAGCAGCACCACGCTGGAGAAGATCAGGTTCCGCACCAGCGCGCGGGAGAAGCGCCCGCCGATGTCGGTGGCCGGGTCGAACAGGTGCTGGAACCACTCCGACCCGTTCCAAAAGAACGAGTTCTGCCCCATCGAGTCCTGCACGGAGTAGTTCACCACCGTCATCATCGGGACCAGCGAGGAGAACAGCACGAACACCATGACGGGGACCACGAGGAACCAGGCGCGGTTGCTGATGGGCTTGTCGTTCATGCGGCGACGCCGGGCACGCGGCGGTCATCGGCGAAGACGTGCAGGCTGGCCGGGTCCAGGCGCACGAAGGCCTCGGCGCCGTTGATGGCAAGGTCGGGCGGCGCCGTCACCACCAGCGGATGCGCGCCGAGGGTGACGCGGGCCAGGCGGCGGCGCCCGAGGTCCTCGATCCGCTGCACCTGCACCGGCAAGCCGCCGGTCCGGCTCAAGGTCGCGTATTCCGGGCGGATGCCGATCTGCACCCGCGAACTCGCCAGCGCCGGGTAGGCGGCGCCGAGCGGGACCCTATGCCGGTCCACCGCCGCCTCCTGTCCCTGCACTTGCGCGGGCAGCAGGTTCATGCCGGGCGAGCCGATGAAGTAGCCGACGAAGGTGTGGGCCGGCGCTTCAAACAGCTCGGAGGGCGTGCCGATCTGCAGCACGCGGCCCTCGTTCATCACCATGACCTGGTCGGCAAACGTCAGCGCCTCCGTTTGGTCGTGGGTGACGTAGATCATCAAGAGGTCAAGCGCGCGGTGCACCGCCTTGAGCTTGGAGCGCAACTCCCATTTCAGCGCCGGGTCGATGACGGTCAGCGGCTCGTCGAACAGCACGGCGGCGACGTCGGGGCGGACCAGGCCGCGGCCGAGCGAGATCTTCTGCTTGGCGTCCGCCGTCAGCCCACGGGCGCGGCGGTGCAGGTCGGGCGTCAGGCCCAGCATCGCCGCGACCTCGCCCACGCGGGCGGCGGCCTGGCGGCGGTCCATGCCGCGGTTGCGCAGCGGAAAGCCCAGGTTCTCTGCCACCGTCATGGTGTCGTACACGACCGGGAACTGGAACACCTGGGCGATGTTGCGCCGCTCGGTCGGCAGGCGCGTCACATCGCGCCCATCGAACAGCAGCCGCCCGTGCGAGGGGATCACGAGGCCCGAGATGATGTTCAGCAGCGTCGTCTTGCCGCAGCCGGACGGCCCCAGCAGCGCGTAGGCTCGGCCCTGCTCCCAGACATGGTGCAACGGCTTCAGCGCGTAGTCGGCCTCGGTCTGGGCGCGCCCGTAGGCGTGGCCGATGCCGTCGAGGGTGACGGTGGCCATCAGACCGCCTCCGCCAGCACGGGACGTGAGGCGAGCGCGCCGGCCGCGTCGAACACGAAGGCCCGGCGCACGTCGATATGCAGCGGCGTCCGCGCCCCGGGCAGCAGGTCGTGCACCCCGGGGATCAGGCAGACCCAGGCGCCGCCGCCCACATCGGCATGCACGAAACTTTCGGAGCCGTTGATCTCGGTCACGGAGACCGTCCCCTCGAAGCTCAGGCTGCCCGGCGGCTTCGCGCCGACCGTCACGGCGTCGGCGCGGAACCCCATCCGGTAGCGCCCATCCGGCAGGCCCAGCAGCGATGCAGGTGCCGGGCGCTCTCCATGCTCGGTCAGCAGGGCGTTGTCGCGCTTTTCCAGCGCCAGCTCGTTCAGCGGCGGGTCGGAGAACACCCGGGCAGCTTCGAGGGTCAGCGGGTGGCGGTACAGTGCGGCGGTCGGCCCGGCCTGTACCAGCCGGCCCTCCGACAACGCCGCCGTCTCACCGCCCAGCAGCAGCGCCTCGGACGGCTCGGTCGTGGCATAGACCAGGATGGCGCCGGTTTCCGCGAACAGCCGCGGCAGCTCCTCCCGCAACTCTTCGCGCAGCTTGTAGTCGAGGTTGCCCAGCGGCTCGTCCAACAGCACCAGCTCCGCCTGCTTCACGAGAGCGCGGGCGATGGCGGTGCGCTGCTGCTGCCCGCCCGAGAGCTGCGCCGGCATGCGGTCCAGCATGGCGTCCAGGCGCAGCAGCTTCGCGGCAACGCGCACGCGCCGCTCGATCTCCGCCCGCGCGGTCCCGGCGACGCGCAGCGGCGAGGCGATGTTCTCGTATACCGACAGCGTCGGGTAGTTGACGAACTGCTGGTACACCATGGCCACCGACCGCCGCCGCACCGGCGTGCCCGTGATGTCCCGCCCATCCAGCAGCAACCGTCCGGAGGTCGGCTTGTCCAGTCCGGCCATCAGCCGCATCAGCGTCGTCTTGCCGGCCAGCGTCGGCCCCAGCAGCACGTGCAGCGCACCCCGGGCCAGGGTCAGGGACACGTCATGGATCAGGGAGTCCGGCCCCTGGGTGAACCCGATATGGTCGAGTTGCACGCTCACTGGTGCACCTTCGGGCTGTCGGGTGCGGAGCCGCGGAGCGGTGTG